>RDDZ01000048.1 GCA_003852775.1 Microbacteriaceae bacterium
GCGGCCAAGTCCCCGCAGCCCGCGTTCACAACCTCACGAGGAACTACAGCTAGCGACCCTCGTCCACATCGAGGCGCTTCTTCCACAGCCGGAGCGTCTCGGGGTTGACGCCGAGCTTCGCGGCGACGTGCTTGATCGCGGCGTGATCGGTCTTGTGATCGGGGCGGGCCTCGCTCAGCATCCGCAGCGCGCGCTGTCGGAACTCGTCCGGATACGGTCCTGGCATAACTCCATCCTCCAAAAGGAAAGGACGGAACGAAACTCAGGGCGAATCAGTGGCGCGAGCAGCTGATGTCTTGCGGTCAGGTCAGCTGCAGGGTCGTGATGCAGGTCGGGTCGTCTTCGTTCATCGTGGAGATGGTTGCGGTTCCCGTCTGACCTTCGTGCTCGATAGTGAGGGTTGCTTCAATGCCGCGGGGCACCCAGATGCCGACGAACCCGTTGTCGTAGGTTGGCCGAACCTCGTCGACGAGCACGTCGCCGTCATCGCCGGTGAGCGTGACCTGGACCTCGGTGTTGGTGAGTTCGCCGAGGCAGGTGGTCAGGCTGTGGAAGTAGCAGTCGTGGGTTTGATCCCGATAGGGGGCGATCGAGATGTAGACCTCGTCTTCGGGCATCGGCAACTGCGTCTCACGGTTCTGGTCGTCGCTGAGGACGAGCGCACCGGGTTGCACGGATGCGATCAGATCGGCAGGACGGTCGGCGACGGGCATCGTGTCGAGTCGCTCGATGACCTGCGTGGCGTCGAGTCCGTCCAGGTCGTGGTCTGCCAGGAAGTCAGTGTCGACGGCTTGACTGCCGATGGAGGTGGATTCGGGCTCGGGCGACGACGTGGCACAGCCAGCGAGAACGAGGGCGGCAGTAAGCGTTGCGGTGGCAGCGACCATCAGGTTTCGGCGCCGCGGCATGGTGGGGTGGTTCATGGCGTGATCCTTCAAGAATGTTGGCGGGTCGGTGCCGGACGCTCGCGCCACGGCACCGACCCTGATGGTCGATCAGAGGGTGGCCAGGAGGTCCTGCATCTCCTGGATCTCGGTGGTCTGCGCGTCGATGATCGTCTGCGCCAGCTCGACGGCATCGGGGTTGCTGCCGTCCTCGACCTGCGCCTGGGCCATCTCGACCGCTCCCTCGTGATGGACGATCATCTGCTCCAGGAACAGGCGCGACGCCTCGGCGCCGTCGGCCGATTCGAGGGCGGTCAGGTCGTCCTCGGTCATCATCCCGTCGCCGTCATCCATGCCGCCCATCTGCTGCTCCTCGGGGTCAACGCCCCAGTCGTCCAGCCAGCCTTGAAGCTGTTCGATCTCCGGCCCCTGGGCGGTCTTGATCGCTTCGGCCAGCTCGACCACTTCGGGGTGGACGCCGTCCTTGGCGAGGACGATGTCGCTCATCTCGATGGCCTGCTCGTGGTGGACGATCATCATCGAGGCGAACATCACGTCCGCGTCGTTGACGTCGGCTGCCTGCTCGGACGAGCCGTGGTCCATGCCCGGCATCGAGCCCTCGTCGTCGCTTCCGGCCGAGCATCCAGCCAGGACAAGGGCAGCGGTGAGGGCGAGCGCGGCGGTCGCCGCGGTACGAAACTTCATGAGTGTTCTCCAATGTCAACAGTCGCTTGAGTGGCGCAGCACCCACTAGGGCACCGCGTGAGTGAGAGAGGGGGAACCGTCGGCGCTGGTTTGCGCCGGGTTCACTGCTCCATCACGTGCGACTGATGCAGAGAATGTGCAGCGACGGCGCCCGAGACAGCAGCCGGTCGATGAAGCGCTCCACGAGGAGCGGCAGGGGTGCGATGTGCATCCATCCGGGCAGAAGCCGCGGCGGCACCAGGGCGAGGAGGACGAGCAGCAGTGCGAGCACGCACGCCATTGCCATGCCCAGATGCGTGCCGCCCCCGCAGTCCGCACATGAACCGCCGGGATCGTGAGCCGTGCCGCTGGTCAACCCGTGAAAGCCCGCCGAGCTGTGATGCGCCACACCCTGGTGCGCCTCGCCGGAGTCGGCGACGGTGACGGATAAGGCGGCGGGCGCGTGGGCGGAGGGCGTGCCATGCAGATTCAGCGTGTGCATGGCGAGCAGCCCGGCGATGACCGCGGCCACCAGCAGCCCGCCGAACAGCACGCATCGCAGGAGGCCGGGAAGACCTCTCCGAGAGTGCGTTGCAGCGACGGGTGCCATGCGCCCCAGTTTACGGGCTCTGCCGGTGGCTGCCTGAGCGCGGGATGCCGAATCGCCGCCCCGCCTACGCCCTGTCAGGGGCATCCCGTTCGCGTCACACCCCCTTCAGGAATACCCCAGGGGGGTATATGGTTATAGAGGCTACCTGTTCTTGAGAGGGCCAAGGAGAAGAGTGATGCGCCTATTCGCGATTCGCGATTTCTGACCTGCCCCACGGAAAAGGTTCCAGATTCGGTGGCTAATTGGTGGCCCGATCCGGAAAGCTCACCATCATGCCCCGTCCTTACCCGCCGGAGTTTCGTGCTCGCGCTGTCGCGCTCGTGCGTGCCGGCAAGCAGGCCAAACAGACCGCCGTCGAACTCGGCATCCACCCCGTCACGCTCTCGAACTGGATCCGCCAGGACGACATCGACAACGGCCGCCGGCCCGGCGTCCCGTCATCGGAATCGGCGGAGCTGCGTGCAGCGAGACGCCGCATTCGAGAGCTTGAGACCGAGCTGCTGATCGTCCGGCAAGCGGCGAAGTTCCTCGACGAGGAGCGTCCCCGCCCAAAAGACTCTTCCCGGTGATCGACCGACTCGCCGACGCCGGGATCCCGATCGACCGCTGCTGCCGCGTTCTTGGTGTCGCCAGGCAGTACTACTACCGCGTCAAACGGAAGCCGCTGACCCAGTCCGAGCTGCGCAGGCAATGGCTCACCGGCCTGATCCGGGAAGTGCACGTCACCTCGCGAGGCACCTACGGATACCGCCGCGTCCACGCCGAGCTGACCATGGCGATGGGAGTCAGCGTCAGCGAGCGGACGGTCCACAAGCTGATGCGCCTGGCCGGGATTTACGGGCTCCCCGGCCCGATCCGCACCAAACGACTCCGCGGCGTCGTCACGGCCGATGACCTGGTGAACCGGAAGTTCGCCCGACCGCGCCCGAATGAGCTCTGGGTGACGGACATCACGCAGCATCGCACGCGCGAAAGCTGGGTCTACTGCGCCGCAGTCCTCGACACCTACAGCCGCCGCATCGTCGGCTGGTCGATCGACTCGAAGCAGGACACGACACTCGTCATCAACGCGCTCGACATGGCCATCCGGAACCGTCGCCCTGGACCGGGTGGGATCGTTCACGCGGATCACGGAACGCAATTCACCTCGTGGTTCTTCGGGGAGAAGATCCGCTCCGCCGGGCTGCTGCCTTCGTTCGGGTCCGTCGGTGACGGGCTGGACAACGCGATGATGGAGAGCTTCTGGTCATCGATGCAGATCGAGCTCCTGAACCGGAAGAAGTGGAAAACCAGAGTCGAACTCGCCGACGCGATCTTCGAGTACATCGAGATCTTCCACAACCGGCAACGCCGACACTCCGCCCTCGGCTACCGCACCCCGATCGAATACGAGACACTCGAAATCAACGACATCCCCGCCGCGAGTTAGCGACCGCGACTGGAACCCAATCCGTGAGGCAGGTCACGCATCGACGAGGCTCCACCCCAGCGGATCCACATGGGTTGGCTCGCCACCTCGACCACATCCGCCATGCGGTCGAGTTCGATCAAACAGCACCGCTCTACCAAGGACTCGAACGGCACCGACCGTCCCGACCGCGACATCCAGAAGTGGCCGTCGTAGTTGCGCTTCCCTGGCCACCCCGGAAACTCGCGGACCGGGTCGCACCATTCGAACGCGATGTCACGGACGTCGCATGCATCGAGCTCGTGTCGCAGCCCTTCGGCCCGGAATTCAACGCGCACGGGCTCCTCGTCGACCTCCGTAGTCGTCGGGGTCCACCCCTGAGCGAGATCCATGGCACCCCTCCAAGCGGGCCTGAACTTGACGGCGACGGTAGTCCTGCTCCGCCACCCCAGGGGACGGCACGCCGCAACTCGCCAACTTTCGTGAGGGCTCGCCAGGTTTCGTGAGACTCTCGCCAACTTTCGTGAGACCTCGCCAGGTTTCGTGAGACGGGACAGTGGGGGCCCGCTTCGCGGGCTACTCGACCAGCGGGTGGGGGCCCGCTTCGCGCGCTACGCAACCAGCGGTGGAGCGGCCGGTCAGCGGTCCCTGAGGTAGTTCGTCATGCGCACCGTCGAGAGCCGACGGCCCTGCTCGTCGGTCATGACGATCTCGTGCGTGCACAGGTTGCGCCCGAGCACGAGCGCCGTGCACGTGCCCGTCACCCAGCCCTCGGTGACGGAGCGGCTGTGGGTCGCGTTGATCTCGATGCCCACGGCGTAGCGGCCGGGGCCCGCGTGGATGGCGGACGACATCGAGCCGAGCGACTCGCCGAGCACGACGTGCGCGCCGCCGTGGAGGAGGCCGACCACCTGCCGGTTGCCCTCGACGGGCATCCGCGCGACGGAGTGCTCCGCGGAGAGCTCGATGAACTCGATCCCCATCTTGCGGGCGAGCTCCCCGCCCTGCGAGTCGCTCAGCCG
This sequence comes from Microbacteriaceae bacterium, assembly GCA_003852775.1. GTDB lineage: Bacteria > Actinomycetota > Actinomycetes > Actinomycetales > Microbacteriaceae > Homoserinibacter. The sequence continues at coordinate 4,609 of RDDZ01000048.1, forward strand.
GGCGACGAGCTCGGGGTCGAGGTCGGGCGGGAGGATGACCATGGGGCGCTCCATCGGGAAGATCGGGTCGGTGGGGTGTCGGGCCCTCCGGATAGGCTGGCCCCGTGCCGGAAGAAAAGCCTACGCTCCTGCTCATCGACGGCCATTCGCTGGCGTTCCGGGCGTTCTACGCGCTCCCGGTCGACAGCTTCGTGACGCGCGACGGTCAGCACACCAACGCCATCCACGGGTTCATCTCGATGCTGCTCAACCTGCTGCAGCAGCAGAAGCCCACGCACCTCGCCGTCGCCTTCGACATCTCGCGCTACTCGTTCCGCACGCGCGAGTACGCCGAGTACAAGGGGACGCGCGGCGAGACGCCCCCGGAGTTCGTCGGCCAGGTGCCGCTCCTCGAGGAGGCGCTGCACGCGATGAACATCCGCACGCTCTCGAAGGAGGACTTCGAGGCGGACGACATCCTCGCCACCCTCGCCACCCGCGGGAAGGAGCAGGGCTTCCGCGTGCTCGTCGTCTCCGGCGACCGCGACACGATCCAGCTCGTCGACGACGACATCACGCTGCTCTACCCGAACGTGCGGGGCGTGTCCGAGCTCAAGACCTACGACACCGAGGCGGTCATCGAGCGCTACGGCATCCGCCCCGAGCAGTACCCCGAGATCGCGGCCCTCGTCGGCGAGACGAGCGACAACCTCCCCGGCGTCGACAAGGTGGGCGAGAAGACCGCCGTCAAGTGGATCCAGCAGTACGGCACCGTCGAAGAGCTGCTCAAGCACGCCGACGAGATCAAGGGCGTCGTGGGTCAGAACCTGCGCGACCAGCAGGACCGCGTCGTCCGCAACCGCAAGCTCAACCGCCTCGTGCGCGACGTCGAGCTCCCGCTCGGCCCCGCCGACCTCGAGCGCCAGCCGATCGACCCGGTCGCCGTGCGCGCCGTGTTCGACCGCCTGCAGTTCCGCACCCTGCTCGACCGCGTCTTCAAGATCGAGGGCGCCGCGGCCGACGCGGGCATCGTCGAACCGGATGCCGACGCCCCCGGCGCGATCGCGGCCCCCGTCGTGCGCACGATGGTCGACGAGGAGCTCGCAAAGTGGCTCGACACGCAGTCGCAGGGCGGCACCGCGCCGCTCGGGCTGCGCATCGCGACCCTCAACGGCCAGGTGGAGGGCTTCGGCATCGCGAGCCTCACCGAGAGCGCCTGGGTGCCGTGGGCCGCCGGTCGCCTCGACTACGTCGCCCTCGAGCAGTGGCTCGCCTCCGATGCGCCCAAGTACCTCCACGACGCGAAGCGCCAGCTCAAGTCGCTGTCCGCGGCCGGCCTCGAGCTCGGCGGCGTCGCAGGCGACACGGCCCTCGCCGCGTGGCTGCTGCGCCCGTCGACCAAGGCCGACAGCCTCAGCGGGCTCGTCTACTACTACCTCGGCGAGACGCTGCCCGAGCCCGACCCGAGTCAGCTCGTGCCCGAGACGGAGGCGCTGAGCCCCGCCACCGAGGCGTGGTACCTCGTGCGGCTGCAGGCCGAGCTCGACGCGCGCCTCGACCCGGGCTCGCTCTCGGTCGAGCGCGACATCGAGGTGCCGCTCGTGCCCGTGCTCGCGCGCATGGAGCTGCAGGGTGTGACGGTCTCGGCCGACGTGCTCGGCGAGCTCAACAGCCGCCTCGGGGCGCAGGCAGCGGACATCGCGCAGCGCGCCTACGCCGAGATCGGCCGCGAGGTCAACCTCGGCTCGCCCAAGCAGCTGCAGGAGGTGCTCTTCGACCAGCTCGGCATGCCGAAGACGCGCTCCAACAAGACCGGGTACTCGACCGACGCGCAGGCGCTGGCCGACCTGCAGCAGCAGCACCCGCATCCGTTCCTCGAGCTGCTGCTGCAGCACCGCGACGCCACCAAGATCCGCCAGATCGTCGAGACGCTCCAGACCGCGATCGGCGCCGACGGCCGCATCCACACCACCTACGAGCAGACCGGCTCGGCCACGGGCCGCATCTCGTCCAACGACCCCAACCTGCAGAACATCCCGGTCAAGACCGAGGTCGGGCGCGAGGTGCGTTCCGCGTTCCTCGCCGGGGAGGGCTTCGAGACGCTGCTCACCGCCGACTACTCGCAGATCGAGATGCGGATCATGGCGCACCTCTCGGAGGACGCGGGGCTCATCGAGGCGTTCCGCTCCGGCGAGGACCTGCACCGCTTCGTCGGCTCGCGCATCTTCGGCGTCGCCCCGAGCGAAGTCACTCCCGTCATGCGCACGAAGGTCAAGGCGATGTCGTACGGTCTCGCCTACGGCCTCTCCGCCTTCGGCCTCAGCAAGCAGCTGCGCATCGAGGTGTCGGAGGCCAAGGAGCTCATGGCCGACTACTTCGCGCGGTTCGGCGCCGTGCGCGACTACCTGCGCGGCGTCGTCGAGCAGGCTCGCGTCGAAGGCTACACGACGACGATCTTCGGACGCCGCCGCCCGTTCTCCGACCTCAGCTCGACCAACCGCGTGCTGCGCGAGAACGCCGAGCGCCAGGCGCTCAACTCGCCCATCCAGGGGTCCGCGGCCGACATCATCAAGCGCGCGATGCTCACGATCGACGCCGAGATCCGCGCCCAGCAGCTCGCCTCGCGCATGCTCCTGCAGGTGCACGACGAGCTCGTGTTCGAGATCGCCCCGGGCGAGCTCGAGCGGATGCGCACCATCGTCACCGAGGGCATGGCGGGCGCCGCCGAGCTCTCGGTGCCGCTCGAGGTGCAGGTGGGGACTGGCCCGAACTGGGACGCTGCAGCACACTAGACGGAACGCATCCGCATCCCCGCGGGTCGCGGGGGAGTCGGGAGGAGAGCAGATGCCGGAACGCACCGTCGTCGTCGCCTCGAGCGTCGGGCTGCACGCACGCCCCGCCGCGCTCTTCTCGCAGGCGGCCGCCAAGGCGCCCGCGCCCGTGACGCTGACCGCCGCATCCGGTCGCACCGTCAACGCGGCGAGCATCCTCGGGGTGCTGTCGCTCGGCATCGACCACGGGGAGCGCGTGACGATCGCGAGCGACGACCCCGCGACGCTCGACGAGCTCGTCGCCATGCTCGAGCGCGACCTCGATCAGGAGTGACGGGCCGGAGGTCCTGACGGGCGTCCGAGCCCGCCCGTAGGGTGGAGCGCATGACCGATCAGCGCCCCACCACCCCGATCGACGCCCTCGCCGAGGAGTGGGTGACGACCCTCATCGACCTCGTCCCCGACATCGCGATCTACATCGGCGCGCCCGGCCGCACGGGGGAGTACGCCGACCTCAGCCCCGCGGGTCACGACCGCCTCGCGGAGGCGACGCGCGAACTGGTGCGGCGCCTCGAGGCGGCCGAGCCGGTCGACGCCGTCGACGAGGTCACGAAGGCCGACCTCCTCTCCGAGTCGAAGCTCTCGCTCGAGGCCTACGACGCGAAGCTGCACCTGCGCGACCTCAACGTCATCGCGTCGCCCGCGCAGGAGATCCGCGACACCTTCGACCTCATGCCGACGGCCTCCGTCGACGACTGGGCCACGATCTCCCAGCGCCTCGGCAACCTCCCGGGCGCCGTCTCGGGCTACATCGAGACGCTCCGCGCCGGCATCGCCGAGGGCGTCGTGCCAGCGAAGCGCCAGGTGCGCGAGGTCGCGGAGCAGGCGCGTCGCAACGGTCGGCCCGACGGCTTCTTCGTCGACTTCGCGGGCGGCGCGGCACCCGAGTCGGGCGCGCTGCCCGAGAGCCTCCGCTCCGATCTCGCGTCGAACGCCGAGGCCGCCGCGGCCGCCTACCGGGAGCTCGGCGACTTCCTCGAGCGCGAGCTGCTGCCGGCTGCCTCCGACCAGGACGGCGTCGGCCGCGAGCACTACGTGCTCCGCTCGCGCTCCTTCCTCGGGGCCGAGATCGACCTCGACGAGACCTACGAGTGGGGCATCGCCGAGCTCGAGCGCATGATCGACGAGCAGACGCGCGTCGCGCACGAGGTGCTGCCCGGGGCCACGGTCGAGGAGGCCGTCGCCCACCTGGAGGCCGACGCGAGCCGCAAGCTGCACGGCACCGACGCGCTCAAGGCGTGGATGCAGGAGCTCAGCGATCGCGTCGTCGACGAGCTCGGACGAACGCACTTCGACATCCCGGAGCCGGTGCGCGCGCTCGAGTGCATGATCGCCCCCACCCAGGAGGGCGGCATCTACTACACGGGCCCCTCCGACGACTTCTCCCGCCCCGGACGGATGTGGTGGAGCGTCCCCGAGGGCGTCACCGAGTTCGACACCTGGCGCGAGAAGACGACCGTGTTCCATGAGGGCGTCCCCGGCCACCACCTGCAGATCGGCCAGGCCGTCTACAACCGCGCGCAGCTCAACACCTGGCGCCGCCAGCTCGCGGGGACGAGCGGCCACGCGGAGGGCTGGGCGCTCTACGCCGAGCGGCTCATGGAGGAGCTCGGCTACCTCGACGACCCGGCCGACCGCCTCGGCATGCTCGACGGCCAGCGGATGCGCGCCGCCCGCGTCGTGCTCGACATCGGCGTGCACCTCGGCAAGCCCAAGCCGCGCGTGAAGGGGCTCGAGGACCTGCCGACCGACGGCGTGTGGGACGCGGACTTCGCGCTCGAGTTCATGCGCCGCAACGTCAACATGGACGACGCGTTCGTGCGCTTCGAGGTCAACCGCTACCTGGGCTGGCCCGGTCAGGCCCCGTCCTACAAGGTCGGCCAGCGCATCTGGGAGCAGATCCGCGACGAGGCGCAGCGCCGCGAGGGCTCCTCGTTCTCGTTCCGCGACTTCCACAAGAACGCCCTCGACCTGGGCGGCGTCGGACTCGACACCCTCCGTCGCGCCCTCGCATCGTGACCCGTCAGCGCCACGCGGGCGCCCCCTGGGCCGCCGCCCTCGGCGATCGCGTGGAGGAGCTGTCACCCGCCCTGCAGGCGTACTTCGGCGGCGTGCCGTTCGGAGCCCACGGCATCGGCGAAGGCGTGTTCACGGTCGTCGGCTCGCCGCGTCGGTGGCTGTGGCCCATCCTCGCCGTCCTCGGCCGCTGGAACATCGTCTGGCCGGTGTGGGAGAGGAACGTGCCCTTCACCATCGTCAACGTGCCGACGCCGCACGGCCTCGTGTCGGTCCGGCGCTTCCGCTTCGCGGGCGGCGACCGCACGATGACCGACCGCATCCTCTGGACCCGCCGCGGACTCCGTGAGCGCCTCGGCGCGGGAGAGCGGGTCGTCGCGGAACTGCGCGTCGAGCCGGAGGAGGGCGGCCTCCGGATCGTGTCGGGCCGCGTCGGCATCCGTCTGCTGGGGCTGCGCGTCTCGCTCCCCGAGGCCTGGTCGCCGCGGATCTCGGTGCACGAGCGGACGCTCCCCGACGGTCGTCAGCACGTGTCGCTCACCCTCGAGCTGCCGCTCGTCGGACGGCTCTACGAGTTCGCGGGCGCGTTCGAGTACCGCGTCGAGGACGCCCACCGGGGCTACGAGTGAACGGCGCTGCCGCAGGCGGGCCCGTCGTCGTCGCCGGCGCCTCCGGCTTCATGGGGTCGTTCCTCGTCGAGCGCTGGCGCGCCGCGGGTCGCGAGGTGCGCACGATCGGCCGCGGCGCCGCGGACGCACGCTGGGGCGACCCCGACGGCATCCGGCGTGTGCTCGACGGGAGCGCGCTGCTGGTCAACCTCGCGGGGAAGAGCGTGAACTGCCGCTATGGCCCCGAGAACCGCGCGGAGATCCTGCGCTCGCGCGTCGAGACGACGGCCGAGCTCGGACGGGCGGTCGCGTCGAGCGCGGCACCGCCGCCCGTGTGGGTGAACTCATCGACCGCGACGATCTACCGCCACGCCGAGGACCGGCCGCAGACCGAGTCGTCCGGCGAGCTCGGCACGGGGTTCTCGGTCTCCGTCGCGAGAGCCTGGGAGGAGGCGTTCTTCGCCGCCGAGGCGCTGCACACGCGCCGTGTCGCCATCCGCACCGCGATCGTGCTCGGAGACGGCAGCGCGCTCGTGCCGCTCCTGCGCCTCGCGCGCTTCGGGCTCGGCGGCCCGCAGTGGGACACGCCCTGGTTCGCGACCCGCTCGCGCCGCGCATCCGGCACGCAGCACGAGTTCCGGGCACGCTGGGGCGCTCAGCGGTTCAGCTGGATCCACCTCGACGACGTCGCCGGGGCGCTCGACCTCCTCGAGGCGCGCGGCGACCTCGACGGCGTCGTCAACCTGTCCGCGCCCGAGGTGGTCACCAACGTCGAGCTCATGCGCGAGATCCGCCGGGCCGTGCGGATGCCGTTCGGGCTCCCCGCGCCCCGTCCCGTGCTCGAGGCGGGTGCGTGGCTCATCCGCACCGAGACGGAGCTGCTGCTCAAGAGCCGCTGGGTGGCGCCGGACCGGCTCCTCGCGGCCGGCTACACCTTCCGGCACCCGCAGCTCGGCGACGCGATTCGACGCATTGTCACGGAACGCGGGGGAGTGCGGTAGTCTGGAGAGTCACTTTCGTGACGTCCCTATCCGCGTGCCCGCGGAGCACCAGAGCAACACCGCTTCTCGGGCCCTGATTTGTCCATCCTCCGGAGCACCCACTACATGACTACCGCAACGACCGCCTCGGCCACCAAGCAGGTCGCCATCAACGACATCGGATCTGCTGAAGACTTCCTGGCCGCGGTCGAGAAGACCCTCAAGTTCTTCAACGACGGAGACCTCATCGAAGGCACCGTCGTCAAGATCGACCGCGACGAGGTCCTCCTCGACGTCGGTTACAAGACCGAGGGTGTCATCCCCTCGCGCGAACTCTCCATCAAGCACGACGTCGACCCCACCGAGGTGGTCTCCGTCGGCGACACCGTCGAGGCTCTCGTCCTTCAGAAGGAGGACAAGGAGGGTCGCCTGATCCTGTCCAAGAAGCGCGCCCAGTACGAGCGCGCCTGGGGCGACGTCGAGAAGATCAAGGAGTCCGACGGCGTCGTGACCGGCCAGGTCATCGAGGTCGTCAAGGGCGGTCTCATCGTCGACATCGGCCTCCGCGGCTTCCTCCCGGCGTCGCTCATCGAGCTGCGCCGCGTCCGCGACCTGACGCCGTACCTCGGCCAGGAGATCGAGGCGAAGATCCTCGAGCTCGACAAGAACCGCAACAACGTGGTCCTCAGCCGCCGTGCGCTGCTCGAGCAGACCCAGTCGGAGTCGCGTTCGACCTTCCTCAACAACCTCCAGAAGGGCCAGGTCCGCAAGGGCGTCGTGTCCTCGATCGTCAACTTCGGCGCGTTCGTCGACCTCGGCGGCGTGGACGGCCTCGTGCACGTCTCGGAGCTCTCGTGGAAGCACATCGAGCACGCCTCCGAGGTCGTCGAGGTCGGCCAGGAGGTCACCGTCGAGATCCTCGAGGTCGACCTCGACCGCGAGCGCGTGTCGCTCTCGCTCAAGGCGACCCAGGAGGACCCGTGGCAGGTCTTCGCCCGCACCCACGCGATCGGCCAGATCGCCCCGGGCAAGGTCACCAAGCTCGTCCCGTTCGGTGCGTTCGTGCGCGTCGCCGACGGCATCGAGGGCCTCGTGCACATCTCGGAGCTCTCGGGCAAGCACGTCGAGCTCGCCGAGCAGGTCGTGTCGGTCGGCGACGAGGTGTTCGTCAAGGTCATCGACATCGACCTCGAGCGTCGTCGCGTCTCCCTCTCGCTCAAGCAGGCGAACGAGGGCATCGACCCGCACAGCAACGAGTTCGACTCGGGCCTCGCCGCGCTCTACGGCATGGTCACCGAGTACGACGAGCAGGGCAACTACAAGTACCCGGAGGGCTTCGACCCGACCTCGGGCGAGTGGCTCGAGGGCTTCGAGGCCCAGCGCGACGCGTGGGAGGCCGAGTACGCGGCCGCCCAGGCTCGCTGGGAGGCCCACAAGAAGCAGATCCGCGCGGCCGAGGAGGCCGAGGCCGAGCTCGACGCTCGCCCCTCGGGCAACTCGTTCTCGTCCGAGGGCTCGCTCGGCGGCACGCTCGCCGACGACGAGTCGCTCGCGGCGCTGCGCGAGAAGCTCAGCAGCAACTCCTGAGCGATCCCGCTCTCACCGGATGGCCGGTCCCCTCGGGGGCCGGCCATCCGCCGTTGAGGCGGTGTGTCAGGCTGCGGCGGCCTCGCGCGCACGACGACGGCGACGGATGTCGCGGCGGACGAGCACGAAGCCCACGACCATGAGCAGGAGCCCGAGCGCCACGAGGATCGGGGCGACGAGGGCGAGCACGACCATCACGAGACTCACGCCGTCCTCGGCGGTGCTGAGCACGGGCGCCGCGACACCCGCCGTCGCGAGGTTGGCGACGGGGCGCACGGCCATCTTGCCGAGGTGGACGAGGAGGGCGAGGCCGATGCCGAGCGCGATCGGGATCCACGCGCCCGAGGTGAAGAAGCTCTCCGGGTCGTCGACGGCGACGGTCTCGGTGCCGACGCCGCCCGCGAAGACGATGCCGCCGGATGCCGGGCGCACGACGGTCTGGATCCAGTCGTTGACGCTGTCGACCGCCGGCACCTTGTCGGCCACGATCTCCACGACGAGCAGCACGCCGATGATCACGAGCACCCACTCGTTGGAGAGCCACGTCCAGCCGCTGGGCAAGCCGATCCACTCGAACCTCGCCGCGAGCCCCATGACGATCAGGGGGATGTAGGCGTTGAGCCCCGCGGCGGCGGCGAGCCCGGTCCCGGTCAGCAGCTCCAGCATGCCGCCATGCTACGGGTGACGCGCACGGTTCCGGCACCTGCCACGATGGAGGCATGCTCGTGGCGCTCACGGGAGGCATCGCCTCCGGGAAGTCGACGGTCGCGCGCCGTCTCGCGGAACTCGGTGCGGTCGTCGTCGACGCCGACGTCATCGCCCGCGAGGTGGTGGAGCCCGGCACCCCGGGTCTCGCCCGCATCGCGGAGGAGTTCGGACCGGGGGTCATCGCCCCCGACGGCACCCTCGATCGCGCGGCACTCGGCGCGATCATCTTCGGCGACGAGGCCGCGCGCGCGACGCTCAACGCCATCACTCATCCCGCCGTGGGGGAGCGGTCGCGCGCCCTGTTCGCCGAGGCGTTGGCCGCGGACCCGGATGCGCTGGTCGTCTACGACGTCCCGCTGCTCGTCAACGAGCGCGGCGAGGGCCGCGCCGACGAGTTCGACCGCGTGATCGTCGTGAGCGCCGACGAGGAGACCCGCGTGCGTCGCCTCGTCGAGCTGCGCGGCCTCGACGAGGCGGACGCACGGCGCCGGGTGGGCGCGCAGGCCCCCGAATCGGCCCGGCTCGCGATCGCCGACATCGTGATCGACGCGAACGGCACGCTCGACCAGACCCTCGCGCAGGTCGACGAGGCGTGGGCGTCCCTGCGCACTGTCAGGGGGCGTGCCTAGGCTGGAGTCATGCAGCCGACGCGATCCGTGCGTCCGTTCGAGGTGGTCTCCGAGTACCAGCCGAGCGGCGACCAGCCCGCCGCGATCGCCGAGCTCGCGCACCGGGTGCAGGCCGGCGAGAGCGACATCGTGCTGCTCGGCGCGACCGGGACGGGCAAGTCCGCCACGACGGCCTGGCTCATCGAGCAGGTGCAGCGGCCGACCCTCGTGCTCGCGCACAACAAGACCCTCGCGGCGCAGCTCGCCAACGAGTTCCGCGAGCTCATGCCGCATAACGCGGTCGAGTACTTCGTCAGCTACTACGACTACTACCAGCCCGAGGCCTACGTTCCGCAGACGGACACCTTCATCGAGAAGGACTCCTCGATCAACGCCGAGGTCGAGCGCCTGCGCCACTCGACCACCAACTCGCTCCTGAGCCGCCGTGACGTCGTCGTCGTGTCGACCGTCTCGTGCATCTACGGTCTCGGCGCCGCCGAGGAGTACCTCGGCGCGATGGTCGCGCTCCAGGTGGGCGACCGCATCTCGCGCGACAAGCTCGTCCGCTCGTTCATCAACATGCAGTACGAGCGCAACGACGTCGACTTCTCGCGCGGCAAGTTCCGGGTGCGCGGCGACACGATCGAGATCATCCCCGTCTACGAGGAGCTCGCCGTGCGCATCGAGATGTTCGGCGACGAGATCGAGGCGCTCTACGCCCTCCATCCGCTCACGGGCGAGGTCATGAAGAAGATGGAGGCCGTCTCGATCTTCCCGGCCACCCACTACGCCGCGAGCCCCGAGTCGATGCAGCGCGCGATCCGCTCCATCAAGGAGGAGCTCGCCGAGCGCCTCGCCGAGCTCGAGAAGCAGGGCAAGCTGCTCGAGGCCCAGCGCCTGCGGATGCGCACCGGCTTCGACCTCGAGATGATGGAGCAGATCGGCTTCTGCAACGGCATCGAGAACTACTCGCGCCACATCGACGGACGCGCCCCCGGACAACCGCCGAACACGCTGCTCGACTACTTCCCCGACGACTTCCTCGTCGTGATCGACGAGTCGCACGTCACGGTGCCGCAGATCGGCGCGATGTACGAGGGCGACGCGAGCCGCAAGCGCACGCTCGTGGAGCACGGGTTCCGCCTTCCGAGCGCGCTCGACAACCGGCCGCTGCGCTGGGAGGAGTTCCTCGACCGCGTCGGCCAGAAGGTCTACCTCTCGGCCACGCCGGGGCGCTACGAGCTCTCGATGGCCGACGGCGTCGTCGAGCAGATCATCCGCCCCACGGGCCTCGTCGACCCGCAGATCGTCGTGAAGCCCTCCCAGGGCCAGATCGACGACCTCCTCGAGGAGATCCGGCTGCGCGTCGAGCGCGACGAGCGCGTGCTCGTCACCACCCTCACGAAGAAGATGGCCGAGGAGCTCACCGACTACCTCACCGAGGCGGGCGTGCGCGTGCGCTACCTGCACTCGGACGTCGACACCCTCCGCCGCGTCGAGCTGCTCACCGAGCTGCGCGCGGGCGTCTACGACGTGCTCGTCGGCATCAACCTGCTCCGCGAGGGCCTCGACCTGCCGGAGGTGTCGCTCGTGGCGATCCTCGACGCCGACAAGGAGGGGTTCCTGCGCAGCTCGACCTCGCTCATCCAGACGATCGGGCGCGCGGCCCGCAACGTATCGGGCGAGGTGCACATGTACGCGGACCAGCTCACCGACTCGATGAAGTTCGCGATCGACGAGACGAACCGGCGGCGCGAGAAGCAGATCGCCTACAACGTCGAGCACGGCATCGACCCGCAGCCGCTGCGCAAGCGCATCGCGGACATCACCGAGGTGCTCGCGCGCGAGGAGGCCGACACCGCGAAACTCCTCGCCGGCCGCAGCGGTCAGGACGGCTCCAAGCGCCGCTCGCCCACGCCGAACCTGCGTCGCGAGGGGGTGGGCGCATCCGGTGCCGCCGAGCTGGAGGCACTCATCGCCGACCTCAACGAGCAGATGCTCCAGGCGGCGGGGGAGCTCAAGTTCGAGCTCGCCGCCCGCCTGCGCGACGAGCTCTCGGAGCTCAAGAAGGAGCTGCGCCAGATGGAGTCGGTCGGGCACGTCCGCTGAGCGGGCGGGGCCGCTCCCGGCGGGATGTCAGAGGCCGCCGGTAGAATCGATGCAATGTCGATCACCCCTGTCGAAAGCGCCCAGAAGCTCAGCGTCCGGGGTGCCCGAGTCCACAACCTGAAGGACGTCGACCTCGAGATCCCGCGCGACGCTCTCGTCGTGTTCACGGGCCTCTCCGGCTCCGGGAAGTCGAGCCTCGCGTTCGACACGATCTTCGCCGAGGGCCAGCGGCGCTACGTCGAGTCCCTCTCCGCGTACGCGCGCCAGTTCCTCGGGCAGGTCGACCGCCCCGACGTCGACTTCATCGAGGGCCTGAGCCCCGCCGTCTCGATCGACCAGAAGTCGACCAACCGCAACCCGCGCTCCACGGTCGGCACGATCACCGAGATCTACGACTACATGCGTCTGCTGTGGGCGCGCATCGGCGAGCCGCACTGTCACGTGTGCGGGGAGCGCATCCAGCGCCAGACCGTCCAGCAGATCGCCGACCAGCTCATGGAGCTGCCGGCGGGCACGCGCTACCAGTTGCTCGCGCCCGTCATCTCCCAGAAGAAGGGCGAGTTCGTCGACCTCTTCAAGGAGCTGTCGGCATCCGGCTACTCGCGCGCGATCGTCGACGGCGAGCTCGTCCAGCTCTCCGAGCCGCCGAAGCTCAAGAAGCAGTACAAGCACGACATCGCCGTCGTCGTCGACCGCCTCGTGGCCGCCGACGACCTCCTCACGCGTCTCACCGACTCCGTCGAGACCGCGCTCGGCCTCGCGGGCGGGGTGCTCGAGATCGACTTCGTCGACGAGCCCGAGGGCGCGAAGACGCGCCGCCGCAGCTTCAGCGAGAAGCTCTCGTGCCCCAACGGCCACGCCATCCAGCTCACCGAGATCGAGCCGCGCACCTTCTCGTTCAACGCGCCCTTCGGTGCGTGCCCCGAGTGCTCGGGTCTCGGCACCAAGATGGCCGTCGACACGAGCCTCGTCATCGGCGACCCCGAGCTCTCGCTCAACGAGGGCGTCATCCTGCCCTGGAACCAGGGCGGCAAGGGCCTCTACAGCTACTTCCAGCGCCTCCTGCAGGGCCTTGCGCGCGACCTCGACTTCTCGCTCGACACCCCCTGGCAGGACCTGCCCGACGAGATCAAGACGGCGATCCTGCACGGCAACGACTTCGAGGTCGTCGTGCAGTGGCGCAACCGCTTCGGGCGCACGATGAAGTACTCGACGGGCTTCGAGGGCGTCATGCCGTACATCGAGCGCAAGTACCAGGAGGCCGAGTCCGACTGGTCGCAGCAGCGCTACGGCGAGTACCTGCGCGAGGTCCCGTGCCCCGTCTGCGACGGCAAGCGCCTCAAGCCCGAGGTGCTCGCGGTGCAGGTCGCCGGTCGGAGCATCTCCGACGTCGCCGAGCTGAGCCTCACCGACGCGTACGCGTTCATGGAGCGCCTCGAGCTCACGGAGCGCGAGGCGCGCATCGCCGCCCAGGTTCTGCGCGAGATCCGCCTGCGCCTCGAGTTCCTCCTCGAGGTCGGGCTCGGCTACCTCACGATGGCGCGCGCCGCCGGCTCGCTCTCGGGCGGCGAGGCGCAGCGCATCCGTCTCGCGACGCAGATCGGATCGGGCCTCACGGGCGTGCTGTACGTGCTCGACGAGCCGTCGATCGGCCTCCACCAGCGCGACAACCGCCGGCTCATCGACACGCTCGTCAAGCTCAAGAACCTCGGCAACACGCTCATCGTCGTCGAGCACGACGAGGACACCATCCGCACGGCCGACTGGATCGTCGACATCGGCCCGGGCGCGGGGGAGCACGGCGGGCAGGTCGTGCACTCGGGCTCCTACGAGGCCCTGCTCGACAACCACGGCTCGGTCACGGGCGACTACCTCGCGGGTCGCCGCGCGATCGCGATGCCCAAGAAGCGGCGCCCCATCGACAAGAACCGCAAGCTCACGGTCGAGGGCGCGCAGGCCAACAACCTCAAGAACATCACCGTCGATTTCCCGCTCGGCGCGTTCGTCGCCGTCACGGGCGTCTCGGGCTCGGGCAAGTCGAGCCTCGTCAACGACATCCTCTACAAGGTGCTCGCCAACCAGCTCAACGGCGCGCGCCAGGTGCCGGGCCGCCACAAGCGGGTCACGGGGCTCGAGCACCTCGACAAGGTCGTGCACGTCGACCAGGCACCCATCGGTCGCACCCCGCGCTCGAACCCGGCGACCTACACGGGCGTCTTCGACCGCATCCGCACCCTGTTCTCCGAGACCGTCGAGGCGAAGGCGCGCGGCTACCAGCCCGGTCGGTTCAGCTTCAACGTCAAGGGCGGACGCTGCGAGAACTGCGCGGGCGACGGCACCATCAAGATCGAGATGAACTTCCTGCCCGACGTCTACGTCGTGTGCGAGGTCTGCCACGGAGCGCGCTACAACCGCGACACCCTGCAGGTGCACTACAAGGGCAAGAACATCGCCGAGGTGCTCGACATGCCGATCTCCGAGGCGGCCGAGTTCTTCGAGCCGATCACGGCGATCCACCGCTACCTCAAGACGCTCGTCGACGTGGGCCTCGGCTACGTCCGCCTCGGGCAGAGCGCCACGACCCTCTCGGGCGGCGAGGCGCAGCGCGTGAAGCTCGCGACCGAGCTGCAGAAGCGCTCCAACGGCCGCAGCATCTACGTGCTCGACGAACCGACGACGGGTCTGCACTTCGAGGACGTGCGGAAGCTCCTCGAGGTGCTCGGCGGGCTCGTCGACAAGGGCAACACGGTCATCGTCATCGAGCACAACCTCGACGTCATCAAGAGCGCCGACTGGATCGTCGACCTCGGCCCCGAGGGCGGCTCCGGCGGCGGCACGATCGTCGCGACGGGCACGCCGGAGCAGGTGGCCCGCAACCCGAAGAGCCACACGGGCGTCTTCCTCGCCGAGCTCCTCGACGCGGAGTCCGCGGGTCAGGGCCGCCGGAAGGCGGGCTGAGGTGGCGGCGCCCCGATCGGACGTGCTGCCGTGGCGTCCGAAGGCGGGGGAGATCCCGACTTCCCCGGGCGTCTACCGCTTCTCGGATTCCTCCGGACGCATCCTCTACGTCGGCAAGGCCGTCAACCTCCGCCAGCGGCTGTCGAACTACTTCCAGCCGCTCCGCAGCCTGCATGAGCGCACGCGTCATATGGTGCTCTCGGCATCCAAGGTCGAGTGGACAGTCGTCTCGAGCGACTTCGAGGCGCTCCAGCTCGAGTACACGTGGATCAAGGAGTTCGCTCCGCCGTACAACGTCAAGTTCCGCGACGACAAGAGCTACCCGTACATGGCGGTGACCCTCGGCGACGAGGCGCCGCGCGTCATGGTCACGCGCAACCACCGCATCCCGGGGGCCCGCTACTTCGGCCCCTACCCGAAGGTCTGGGCCGTGCGCGAGACCATCGACCTGATGATCAAGGCCTTCCCGATCCGCACGTGCTCGGATTCGAGCTACAAGCGCGCGATGCAGACCGGACGGCCGTGCTTCCCCGGGCAGATCGGACGCTGCGGCGGCCCGTGCTCGCAGAAGGTCACGATCGAGGAGCACCGCGCGATCGTCGACCAGTTCGTCGCGTTCATGGCGAGCCACGACCGCAGCGTCATCTCGCTGCTCCAGCGGGAGATGAAGGACGCCGCCGACGCGTTCGAATACGAGCGCGCCGCCAGGATCCGCGACCGCATCCAGGCGCTCGAGAATGTGCTCGAGAAGAGCGCCGTCGTGCTGCCCGACGGAACCGACGTCGACGTCTTCGGGATCGAGGAGGACGAGCTCGCGGCCGCGGTGCAGCAGTTCACGGTGCGCGGCGGCCGCATCCGCGGTGTGCGCAGCTGGGTCGTCGACAAGGAGCTCGACATCAGCTCGGGCGACCTCGTGGAGTCGGTCATCGAGACCGCGTACGAGAACGACACGCCGCCGCGCGAGATCGTCGTGCCCGTGCTGCCCGATGACGCGACCGCCCTCGAGCAGTGGCTCGCCGGCCGACGCGAACGCGGCTCGGTGACGCTCAAGACGGCCCAGCGGGGCGACAAGGCGGCCGTGCTGCAGACGGCGACCCTCAACGCGAAGCAGGCGCTCGCGCTCTACAAGACCCGCCGCACGGCCGACTACGTCGCGCGCACGCAGGCGCTCACCGAGCTCCAGGAGGCGCTCGGTCTCGCCGAGGCGCCGCTGCGGATGGAGTGCTACGACGTGTCGCACCTCGGCGGCACGAACGTCGTCGCGTCGATGGTCGTCTTCGAGGACGGCCTGCCGAAGAAGAGCGATTACCGGAAGTTCGCGGTCGAGGGCACGGCCGACGACACCGAATCGATGGCGCAGGTGCTCCGGCGGCGGCTCTCGCGGCTCGACGAGGACGACGCACCCGAGGGGGAGGAGGGGGCCCCCAAGAAGCGCCGATTCGCCTACCGTCCGGGCCTCATCATCGTCGACGGCGGCCAGCCGCAGGTGCAGGCGGTCGCAGGCGTGCTCGACGAGCTCGGCATCGACGACATCCCGCTCGTGGGGCTCGCGAAACGGCTCGAGGAGGTGTGGCTGCCCGACGACGAGTTTCCGGTCATCCTTCCGCGCGGCAGCGAGGCGCTCTTCCTGCTGCAGCGCATCCGCGACGAGGCGCACCGCTTCGCGATCACGTTCCAGCGCCAGAAGCGCCGCGCCGACATCGGCACCGTGCTCGCGGAGATCCCGGGGCTCGGGCCCGCGCGGTCGAAGGAGCTCCTGCGGCACTTCGGCTCGGTGCGGCGGCTGCGGGCCGCGACGGTCGACGAGATCGCCCAGGTGCGGGGGATCGGGCCGCAGCTCGCCGCGTCCATCGCGGCTAGGCTGGGTACCGGGCAGGCGGACGCCGCCGCACGACCCGAGGAGCAGGAAGACGAGGCATGAGCGACGGGAACGTACGCGAGATGCTCGTCGTCACGGGCATGTCCGGAGCGGGCCGCTCGACCGTCGCCAACGCCCTCGAGGATCTCGGCTGGTACGTCGTCGACAACCTGCCGCCCCAGATGCTCCGACCGCTCGTCGACCTCGGCGCGCACACGGGTGACGCGATCCCGAAGATCGCCGCGGTCATCGACGTGCGCGGCGGCAAGCTCTTCGCCGACGCGCAGCAGACGATCGCCGAGCTGCGCGAGACGAGCGACGCGCGCCTCGTTTTCCTCGACGCGACCGACGCCGCCCTCGTGCGGCGCTTCGAGCAGGTGCGGCGCCCGCATCCGCTCCAGGGCGACGGCACGCTGCTCGACGGCATCCTCGCCGAGCGCGCGCGGATGGCGGGCCTGCGCGAGCAGAGCGACCTCGTCATCGACACGACCGACCTCAACATCCACCAGCTCGCGACGCGCGTGCACGAGCTGTTCCGCGAGGAGTCGGCGCCCTCGCTCAAGCTCACGGTCATGAGCTTCGGCTTCAAGTACGGCCTTCCGCCGGACGCCGACATGGTGGCCGACATGCGCTTCCTCCCGAACCCCTACTGGGTGCGGGAGCTCGCCCCGCAGACGGGCCTCGACGACGACGTGCGCGACTACGTGCTCGGCCAGCCGGGCGCCCCCGAGTTCATCGAGCACTACGTCGCCGCCGTCACCGCGGTGGTCGACGGGTACAGGCGGGAGAACAAGCGCCACGCTACGATCGCCATGGGATGCACGGGCGGGAAGCACCGCTCTGTGGCGGTCACCGAGGAGGTGGCGCGCCGGCTGAGAGCGATTCCCGGGGTCTCCGTCACAGTGCGGCATCGCGACCTCGGGCGCGAATGACATGGCATCGGAACGACGACGAGAGACGAGGACGAGCGGGTGGCATTGACGGCGGACGTGAAGGACGAGCTCGTCGCCGTCGAGGTGAGCAAGACGAGCGTGCGGGCCGCCGAGCTCGCCGCCCTCCTGCGCTTCTCCGGCGGGCTGCACATCATCTCGGGACGGATCGCCGTCGAGTCGGAGCTCGACTCCCAGCGCGTCGCCCAGCGGGTGCGTCGCGACCTCGCCGAGCTGTACGGCGTGCGCTCGGAGGGCAAGGTCATCAGCTCGGGCGCCGGCAAGGGCGCGACCTACGTCGTGCGCGTCGTCGAGGGCGGCGAGACCCTCGCGCGCCAGACCGGCCTCCTCGATGCGCGCCGCCGCCCCATCCGCGGCCTGCCGAAC
This sequence comes from Microbacteriaceae bacterium, assembly GCA_003852775.1. GTDB lineage: Bacteria > Actinomycetota > Actinomycetes > Actinomycetales > Microbacteriaceae > Homoserinibacter. The sequence goes on from RDDZ01000048.1 coordinate 22,167, forward strand.
CGCCTCACGACCGGCAACCGCGAGGACCTCGCCGCCATCTGGCGCGGCGCGTTCCTCGCCCGCGGCACGCTCACCGACCCCGGTCGCTCGGCCGCGCTCGAGGTCGTGTGCCCAGGCAACGAGGCCGCCATGGCGCTCGTGGGCGCGGCCGGCCGCCTCCGCATCCACGCGAAGGCACGCGAGGTGCGCGGCGTGCACCGCGTCGTCATCCGCGAGGGCGAGGCGATCGCCGCGATGCTGCGTCTCATGGGCGCCGCCGCGACCGTCGCCGCGTGGGAGGAGCTGCGCCAGCGCCGCGAGGTGCGCGCGACCGCCAACCGCCTCGTCAACTTCGACGACGCCAACCTCCGCCGCTCCGCCCAGGCCGCCGTCGCCGCGTGCGCCCGCGTCGAGCGCGCACTCGAGATCCTCGGCGACGACGTGCCCGACCACCTGCGCTACGCGGGGGAGCTGCGCCTCAGCCACCGCGACGCGAGCCTCGACGAGCTCGGCCACTTCGCCGACCCGCCGATGACGAAGGACGCGGTCGCGGGCCGCATCCGCCGCCTCCTCGCCATGGCCGACAAGCGCGCGGCCGAGCTGGGCGTGCCCGGCACCGACGCCAACCTGCCTCCCGAGCTCGACGACTGAGCCCGGGTTCCAGCACACAAGAAGGAAGAAGGAGAACCCATGGCCGTCTACAGTCTCCCGGATCTGCCCTACGACTACGCGGCGCTCGAGCCGAGCATCAGCGCCCGGATCATGGAGCTTCATCACTCCAAGCACCACGCGACCTACGTCGCGGGCGCCAACACCGCCCTCGAGAAGCTCGAGGAAGCGCGCGAGACCGGTGACTTCACCAACATCCCGAAGCTCGAGAAGGACCTCGCCTTCCACCTCGGCGGTCACGTCAACCACTCGATCTTCTGGAACAACCTCTCGCCGGACGGCGGCGACAAGCCGGTCGGCGAGCTCGCGGCCGCGATCGACGAGTTCTTCGGCTCGTTCGACAAGTTCGTCGCGCACTTCAGCGCCGCGGCGAACAGCCTCCAGGGCTCCGGCTGGGCCGTGCTCGCGTGGGACCCGGTGGGCTCGCGCCTGCTCGTGCACCAGCTCTACGACCAGCAGGGCAACACCCCGCTCGGCATCACGCCCATCCTGCAGCTCGACATGTGGGAGCACGCGTTCTACCTCGACTACGTCAACGTCAAGGCGGACTACGTGAAGGCGTTCTGGAACATCGCCAACTGGGCGGACGCGGCCAAGCGCTTCGAAGCCGCACGCTCGGGCGGCGCGGGCCTGCTGCTACTGTCGTAACCGGCGAGGCGGCCGGAGCGCGCGCTCCGGCCGCACCTGCCGTCATCACCCCACCACCAGACACATCGCGCCCCCAGCGCTCATCAAGGAGAACACGTGTCCGTCAAGATCGGCATCAACGGCTTCGGCCGGATCGGTCGCAACTACTTCCGTGCCGCACTCGCTCAGGGCAGCGACCTCGAGATCGTCGCCGTGAACGACCTCACGGACAACAAGACGCTCGCGCACCTGCTCAAGTACGACTCGATCACGGGCCGCCTGGGCGCCGAGGTCGAGTACGACGACGAGAACATCGTCGTCGACGGCAAGGCCATCCGCGTCTTCGAGGAGCGCGACCCCGCGGCCCTCCGCTGGGCGGACTACGGCGTCGACATCGTCATCGAGTCGACCGGCCGCTTCACCAAGGCCGTCGACGCCCGCAAGCACATCGACGGCGGCGGTGCCAAGAAGGTGCTCATCTCCGCGCCCGCCACGGGCGAGGACGCCACGTTCGTCATGGGCGTGAACGAGGACACCTACGACCCCGAGAACCACCACATCATCTCGAACGCGTCGTGCACCACGAACTGCCTCGCGCCGCTCGCCAAGGTGTTCAACGACGCGTTCGGCATCGAGCGCGGCCTCATGACGACGGTCCACGCCTACACGGCCGACCAGAACCTGCAGGACGGCCCGCACAGCGACCTCCGCCGTGCCCGCGCCGCCGCGGTCAACATCGTCCCCACCTCGACCGGCGCCGCGAAGGCGATCGGCCTCGTGCTCCCGGAGCTCGTCGGCAAGCTCGACGGCTTCGCACTGCGCGTGCCGGTGCCGACCGGCTCGATCACCGACCTCACCGTCACCGCCACCAAGTCGGCCACGGTCGACGAGATCAAGGCGGTCTACAAGGAGGCGGCCGAGGGCAAGCTCAAGGGCATCCTCAAGTACACCGAGGACGAGATCGTCTCGAGCGACATCGTCACCGACCCGCACTCGTCGATCTTCGACGCGGGTCTGCTGCGCGTCATCGGCGACCAGGTGAAGCTGTCGTCCTGGTACGACAACGAGTGGGGCTACTCGAACCGCCTCGTCGACCTCACCGAATACGTCGCAGAGCGCCTGTAAGCGATGACCCTCCGGACGATCGACAGCCTGGGAGGGCTGTCCGGCAAGGTCGTGCTCCTGCGCTGCGACCTCAACGTTCCCCTCAAGGACGGTGTCATCACCGACGACGGCCGCGTGCGCGCATCCGTCCCGACCATCCGCCTTCTCCTCGAGAAGGGCGCGAAGGTCGTCGTGATGAGCCACCTCGGTCGTCCGGAGGGCGCACCCGATCCCAAGTACTCGCTCGCCCCCGTCGCGGTGCGCCTCGGCGAGCTGCTGGGCGTCGACGTCGCCTTCTCGCCGGAGACGGTGGGGGAGGCGGCCGCGGGCGTCATCGCCTCGGCCCCAACCCCCGGCGTCGTGCTGCTCGAGAACCTGCGCTTCAACGCGGGCGAGGCGTCGAAGGACGCGGCCGAGCGCGAGGCCTTCGCGGCCGAGCTCGCGGCGCTCGGCGACGTCGTCGTCTCCGACGGCTTCGGCGTCGTGCACCGCAAGCAGGCGAGCGTCTACGAGCTCGTGAAGGCGCTGCCGAGCGCCGCGGGCCTGCTCATCGCCTCCGAACTCGAGGTGCTCGACAAGCTCACCGAGAAGCCCGAGCGCCCCTATACGGTCGTGCTCGGCGGGTCGAAGGTGTCCGACAAGCTCGGCGTCATCGGCCACCTGCTGCCGCGCGTCGACACGCTGCTCATCGGCGGGGGCATGCTCTTCACCTTCCTCGCGGCCCAGGGCCACAAGGTGGCGTCGAGCCTCCTCGAGGAGGACCAGCTCGACACCGTCCGCGGGTACCTCGCCGGGGCCCAGGAGCGCGGCGTCGAACTCGTGCTGCCCACGGATGTCGTGGTCGCCTCCGGGTTCTCGGCCGACGCCGAGCACGTGGTCGCGGCCGCCGACGCCATCGAGGACACCGCCTTCGGGGCCTCGGGCATCGGCCTCGACATCGGCCCCGATACGGCGGCCGCGTTCGCGGAGCGCGTGCGCGGGTCGAAGACCGTGTTCTGGAACGGCCCGATGGGCGTGTTCGAGTTCCCGGCGTTCGCCGCAGGCACTCGCGCGGTCGCCGAGGCGCTCACGCACGTCGACGGGCTCGGCGTCGTCGGCGGCGGCGACTCCGCCGCGGCGTTCCGCCAGCTCGGCTTCGCCGACGACCAGGTCGGCCACGTGTCGACCGGCGGCGGCGCGAGCCTCGAATTCCTCGAAGGTAAGAAGCTTCCGGGCCTCGAGGCCCTCGGATGGGAGAACTGATGGCCACCCGTACGCCGTTCATCGCCGGCAACTGGAAGATGAACCTCGACCACCTCCAGGCGATCGCCTTCGTGCAGAAACTCGCGTGGACGCTCAAGGACAAGAACCACGACTTCTCCGACGTCGAGGTCGCGGTCTTCCCGCCGTTCACCGACCTGCGCTCGGTGCAGACCCTCATCGAGGGCGACAAGCTCGAGCTCAAGTTCGGCGCCCAGGATCTGTCGCAGCACGACTCCGGCGCCTACACGGGCGAGATCTCGGGAGCGTTCCTCGCGGCCCTCGACGCCTCGTTCGTCATCATCGGCCACTCGGAGCGCCGCCAGTACCACGGCGAGACCGACGAGATCGTCGCGGCGAAGGTCGCGGCCGCCCACCGCCACGGCATCGTGCCCGTGATCTGCGTGGGGGAGACGGCCGAGGACCTCGAGCAGCACGGCCCGAGCGCCGTGCCCGTCGCGCAGCTGCGCACCGCGCTCGAGGGCGCGGTCGCCGGCAAGGAGATCGTCGTCGCGTACGAGCCCGTCTGGGCGATCGGCTCCGGTCAGGCCGCAACGAGCGCGCAGGCGCAGCAGGTCTGCGAGGCGCTCCGCGCGCTCCTCGCCGAGGTGCAGGGCGACGAGGCCGCCGCGGCCACGCGCATCCTGTACGGCGGCTCGGTGAAGGCCGCGAACATCGCAGGCTTCCTCAAGGAGCCGGATGTCGACGGCGCCCTCGTGGGCGGCGCGAGCCTCCAGCTCGAGGAGTTCGCGAGCATCGTGCGCTTCAAGAGCCACGTCGGCACCCTCTGAGCAGGCCCCTCGCTTATACTGAACCTCGGCCCTTCGGCCGACCCGTAAGCCCGAAACAGTCAGGAAGACACTCGTCATGGACGTTCTCTGGTCGATCGTGCAGGTCGCTTTCCAGATCCTGCTCGGCATCACCAGCCTCCTGCTGACGCTGCTGATCCTGCTGCACAAGGGACGCGGCGGCGGCCTCTCCGACATGTTCGGCGGCGGTGTGACGAGCAATCTGGGCGCCTCGGGCGTCGCGGAGCGCAACCTCAATCGCATCACGGTCGCGCTCGGCATCACGTGGTTCTTCGCCATCGTCGTGCTGGGCCTTCTCACCAAGTTCGGCGTCGGCGTCTAGCCTCGCCGCGACCACCACACCCGAGGAGAGAACTATGGCATCGGGCGGCAGCGCCATCCGCGGTTCCCGTGTCGGCTCCGGCCCCATGGGCGAGCAGGACCGCGGCTACCACGCGGACCGCATCGCGGTCTCGTACTGGGACGCTCTCGGCAACGAGACCGTGCGGTACTTCGCGGCGAACCTCCCCGAGGAGGAGATCCCGGAGATCATCGACAGCCCGTCGACCGGCCTCCCCGCGGGCCGCGACAAGGACAACCCTCCCGCCGTGCAGAAGACGGAGCCCTACAAGACGCACCTCGCGTACGTGAAGGAGCGCCGCACGGAGGAGGAGGCGGAGCAGATCCTCGAGGACGCCCTCCGCCAGCTGCGCGAGCGCCGCGGCACGACCGCTCCCGCATCCTGAACCACGAGGAAGCCCGGCGCGGGAGCGCCGGGCTTCGTCATGTCCGGATGCGGTGAGGGCTCTGCGGGCTCAGGCGCCGCCGAGCGTCGGCAGCTCATGCGCCGCCGTCCAGAACCGCTCGCGCGTGAGGAGGTTCTCCGGAACCTCCGCGGCCGCGTCGACGTCGACGAAGAACACGGTACGGAGCTTGCCGCGCACGCCGGCGACCGGCACATCCGCCGGGTTCGCGTCGGCGAGGGCGAGGCCGAGGGCCCCCGCCTTGTCGGAGCCGGCCATGACGAGCCACACGCGCTCCGACGAGTTGATGACGGGGAGCGTGAGCGTGAGGCGTTCGGGCGGCGGCTTGGGGGAGTTGGTCTCGGGCAGCACGATGTGCTCGCGGTCGCGCACGGCCTCGTGGTCGGGGAACAGCGACGCGACGTGGCCGTCGGGGCCGACGCCGAGGAACGTCAGGTCGAAGACGGGGTACGCGGCGCCGTCGGGCGCGGCGGCGGCGAGCTCGGCCGCGTAGGCCTCCGCGGCCTCCTCGATGGACGCGTGCTCGCCGAGCGCCGGGAACGCCTTGATCTGCTCGGGACGCAGCTCGAGCCTGTCGAGCAGCGCACGACGCGACTGGGTCTCGTTGCGATCGGGATCACCGGTCGGCAGGTAGCGCTCGTCGCCCCACCAGAACGTGACGCGCGACCATTCGACGCGGTCGAGGCGCGCGGAGTCGGCGACCGCCTGGAGCACGGCCTCGCCCATCGTGCCGCCGGTGAGCACGACGTGCGCTTCCGACTTCGCGTCGAGGATCTCGCGCATGCGCTTGATGAAGCGCTCGGCCACGGCCGTCGCGAGGCTCGCCTTGGACTCGTAGACCCGCACACGTCGATCGCTCACGGTCACCTCTCTCCGGACCCGGCCCCCGGTGCGGGCGCCTCGAGCAGCGCGAGCCCCTTCTGGACGACCTCGCCGAAGAGGTCGTCAGGGTCGAGCCTACGCAATTCCTCGGCGAGGCAGTCGCGCAGGCTGCGGCGCGGCAGCGAGATGTCGTGCGACGGCTGATTCGGCTGCACGAGGGTCGCGATGCCGGGCTGCTCGCGCTCGAGGCGGATGTCGCCCGACGCGCGCGACAGCACGACGCCGTGGATGCCGGTCGAGCCGCGCGCATCCGTCGTCATGAGCTCGACGGGCGCGTCGAGCTGCAGGCGCAGCCAGGCGGCGAGGAGCTCCGTCGAGGGGGAGTCGGACGATCCGGTCACGGCGATCCGATCGACCGGCTCGTACGGCGGCTGGTCGAGCACCGCCGCGAGCTGCGCGCGCCACAGCGTGAGGCGCGTCCACGCGAAGTCGGTGTCGCCCGGCTTGTAGGTGCGGCCGAGCGTCGCGAGCGCCTTCACGGGGTCGGGGTGCTCGGCGGCGTCCGTGATGCGACGCTGAGCGATGCGCCCGAGCGCGGACTCGCTCGGCACCTCGGGGGCCTCGCGCGGCCACCACACGACGACGGGCGCGTCCGGCAGGAGGAGGCTCATGACGAGCCCCTCCTCGTCGGTCGCCGCGGGTCCGTAGGCGCGCAGCACGACGACCTCGCTCGCGCCGGCGTCGCCGCCCACGCGGATCTGCGCGTCGATGCGCGCCTGCTCGTCGGCCGCGGGCTCGGGGCGCCGCGAGAGCACGATGACGCGCATCGGGTGCTCGCGCGACGCGTCGTTGGCGGCCTCGATGGCCTCCTCCTCGTCGCCGAGGGTCGTCGCGATCACGAGGGTCAGCACGCGGCCGAGGGCGACCGCGCCGCCCTCCTCGCGGATCTTGACGAGGGCCTTGGAGATCGCGCTCGTGGTGGTGTCGGGAAGGTCGACGATCATGGTTCTCTCCGGATCAGGGACGACGCCAGGTGCGGCCGTCGCGTGCGAGCAGCTCGTCGGCGGAGGCGGGGCCCCAGGTGCCGGGCTTGTACTGCTCGAGGGGGCCGCCGAGCGACTCCCAGTACTCCTCGACCGGGTCGAGGATCTTCCAGCTGAGCTCGACCTCCTCGTGGCGCGGGAACAGGGGCGGGTCGCCCAGCAGTACGTCGAGGATGAGACGCTCGTAGGCCTCGGGGCTCGCCTCCGTGAAGGCGTGGCCGTAGCCGAAGTCCATCGTGACGTCGCGCACCTGCATCCCCGCACCGGGCACCTTGGAGCCGAAGCGGATGGTGACGCCCTCGTCGGGCTGGACGCGGATGACGAGCGCGTTCGACCCCAGCGCCGAGGTCTGCGACTCCGCGAACAGGTACTGAGGCGCGCGCTTGAAGACGACCGCGATCTCGGTGACTCGACGTCCGAGGCGCTTGCCGGCGCGCAGATAGAACGGCACCCCGGCCCAGCGGCGGGTGTTGATCTCGAGCTTGAGCGCCGCGTAGGTCTCGGTGACCGACTGCGGGTTCATGCCGTCCTCCTCGAGGAAGCCGGGAACCCGCTCACCGCCCTGCCATCCGCCCGCGTACTGACCGCGCGCGGTGGCGGTGGCGAGGTCCTTGGGCAGGTGGACGGCCGAGAGCACCTTCTCCTTCTCGGCGCGGAGGTCGGCCGCGTCGAACGACACCGGCTCCTCCATCGCCGTGAGGGCGAGCAGCTGCAGGAGGTGGTTCTGGATGACGTCGCGCGCGGCGCCGATGCCGTCGTAGTAGCCCGCACGGCCGCCCACGCCGATGTCCTCGGCCATCGTGATCTGCACGTGGTCGACGTAGTTGGCGTTCCAGATGGGCTCGTAGAGCTGGTTGGCGAAGCGCAGGGCCAGGATGTTCTGGACCGTCTCTTTGCCGAGGTAGTGGTCGATGCGGAACACGCTGTCGGCGGGGAAGACCGACTCGACGACGTCGTTGAGCTCGCGCGCCGAGGCCAGATCGTGGCCGAACGGCTTCTCGATGACGACGCGACGCCACTGTCCCGGCACCTGCTCCGCGAGGCCCGAGCGGCGCAGCTGCTCAGTGACGACGGGGAAGGACTTCGGCGGGATCGAGAGGTAGAAGGCGTGGTTGCCGTTGGTGCCGCGCGTCTCGTCGAGGTCCGCGAGCGTCCTCTTGAGACGGTCGAACGCGCTGTCGTCGTCGAATTCGCCCTGCACGAAGCGGATGCCCTGACGCAGCTGGCGCCACACGTCCTCGTCGAAGGGCGTGCGCGCGTACTGCTTGACGGCGTCGTGCACGACCTTCTCGAAGTCCTGGTCGACCCAGTCGCGACGCGCGAAGCCCACGAGCCCGAAGCCCGGAGGCAGGAGGCCGCGGTTCGCGAGGTCGTAGACCGCCGGCATCAGCTTCTTGCGCGACAGGTCGCCCGTCACGCCGAAGATGATGAGGCTCGACGGGCCGGCGATGCGGTTGAGCCGTCGATCGGAGGCGATCCGGAGCGGGTTGTTGTCCCGCGTGATCTCCGCCGGCATTCCTCAGCCGATCCGCTCGCGCAAGATCGCCACCCCGGCCGCCACGTCGGGCAGCGTGAGCGTGAGCACGGGGCGTCCGTGCTCCGCGAGCACGCTCGCGTCACCGGCGGCCTGCGCCTGGATGAGCTGGCCGAAGGTGAACGGACGCTCCGGGATCTCGAGGTCCTCGCCGCCGGCGCCGACGATCTGCAGGAAGACGCCGACCGCGGGACCGCCCTTGTGGTACTGCCCGGTCGAGTGGAGGAACCGCGGACCCCACCCGAAGGTCACCGGACGCCCGGCGCGGCGCGCGAGGGCGTCGCGGATGGCGGGGAGCCCCGGGAGGGCGGGACGGTCGAGGTAGGCCTGCACCGAGAGGTAGCCGTTCTCGGGGAGCGCGGCGAGCAGCGCGTCGATCGCGCCGTCGAGGGTCTGCTCGGTGATCTCGAGACCGCCGGCCGTGCGCACCTCGACGCCCTCGCTCGTGAAGAGCGCGGGGACGGGCTCCGGGCGCGCGTCGAGCAGACCGCGGGCGGCGATCTTCGCGGACTCGACGTCGGGCTGGTCGAAGGGGTTGATGCCGAGCAGGCGGCCGGCGACCGCCGTCGCGTACTCCCACACGAGGAGCTGGCCGCCGAGCGAGCCCGACACCTCGATCTCGCCCTCGCGCACCTCGCGCTCGTTCGCGACGAGGCGCACGATCTGCACGTCGGGGAGACCCGCGGTGACCTCGTACGAGTCGACATCGAGCACGACGGGCAGGATGCCCGTGCCGTCCTTGCCGGTCGACTCCGCGATGAGCTGCTCGACCCAGTCGCCGAAGCCGACGATGTGGGTGCCGTCCGACACGATGCCGAGCTTGTCGCGCAGGGGCGCGGTGCCGGCGATCGCGGCGCCGAGCACGAGACCCGGGTTCTTCTCGCTGTCGAGCGCGAGCTCGAGCGTCACGGCCTGAGCCTCGTCGAGGAGCTCGGCGATGTCCACACCGGCGAGCCCCGTCGGGACGAGGCCGAACGCCGTGAGCGCCGAGTAGCGCCCTCCGACGTTGGGGTCGGCGTTGAAGACGCGGTAGCCGTCGGCGCGCGCCGACCGGTCGAGCGGCGAGCCCGGGTCGGTCACGACGACGATGCGCTCGGTCGGGTCGATGCCCGCGTCGCGGAACGCCTTCTCGTAGACGCGCTTCTGGCTGTCGGTCTCGACGGTCGAACCCGACTTCGACGAGATGACGACGGCGGTCGTCGCGAGGCGGTCCTCGAGCGCCGCGCGCACCTGGGCGGGGTCGGTCGAGTCGAGCACGGTGAGCTCGACGCCGTAGGTGTTGGCGATGACCTCGGGCGCGAGCGACGAGCCGCCCATACCGCCGAGCACGATGTGGTCGACGCCCTTGGCGCGGAGGTCGTCGCGGAGGGCGAGGATGTCGTCGACGAGCGCCTCGGACACCGCGACGGCCTCGGTCCAACCGAGGCGCTTGGCGGCCTCCTCCTCGGCGGCGGGACCCCAGAGCGTCTCGTCCTGGGTCGTGATGCGGCCGGCGACGCCGTCCGCGACGAGCTGCGGGACATGTCGTGCGACGGCCTCGGCCGCCGCTCCCGTCACGGCGACCGTGACGGTCACTTCGCCGCCTCCAGCGCCGCCGTGACGGTGTCGAGGAGCTCGTTCCACGACACGATGAACTTCTCGACGCCCTCGCGCTCGAGCGTCGCGGTCACGTCGTCGTAGTCGACGCCGACGGCCGCGAGGTCGTCCAGCACCTTGCGCGCCTCGGCGTAGGAGCCCGTGACGGCGTCGCCGTGCAGCGGGGCGTGGTCGAAGGTCGCCTCGAGGGTCTTCTCGGGCATCGTGTTGACGACGCCGGAGACCGCGAGCTCGGTCACGTAGAGCGTGTCCGGGAGGGCCGGGTCCTTGACGCCCGTCGACGCCCACAGCGGTCGCTGAACGTTGGCGCCCGCGGCCAGCAGGGCCTTGGCGCGGTCGGTCGCGAACTCCTCCTCGAAGAGCCGGTACGCGAGCTGCGCGTTGGCGACGCCCGCCTTGCTCTTGAGGGCGAGCGCCTCGTCGGTGCCGATCTCGCTCAGGCGCTTGTCGATCTCGGTGTCGACGCGCGACACGAAGAACGACGCGACCGAGTGGATGGTCGACAGGTCGATGCCCGCGGCCTGGGCCTTCTCGAGGCCCGAGAGGTAGGCGTCGATCACGGCGCGATGGCGCTCGAGGCTGAAGATGAGGGTCACGTTGACGCTGATGCCCTTCGCGATGACCTCGGTGATGGCCTCGAGGCCCTCGACCGTCGCGGGGATCTTGATCATCGCGTTGGGACGGTCCACCTTGGCCCAGAGCTGCTCGGCCTGGGCGATCGTGCCCGCGGCGTCGTGCGCGAGACCCGGCTCGACCTCGATCGAGACGCGGCCGTCGACGCCGTTCGTGGCGTCGTAGACCGGGCGGAAGATGTCGGACGCCGCGGCCACGTCGTCCGTCGTGATCTCGAAGACGGCGTCGGTGACGCTCGCGCCCGCCTTCGCGAGCTCGGCGACCTGCGCGTCGTAGGCCTGCCCCTTCGCGAGGGCGCCCGCGAAGATCGTGGGGTTGGTGGTAACGCCCACGACGTCGCGCTCGGCGATGAGCTTCTCAAGCCCGCCCGAGTTGATGCGCTCGCGCGAGAGGTCGTCGAGCCAGATGCTCACGCCCAGGGCCGACAGCTCGGCGGTCTTGGTGTTCTCAGACATTCTGTGGATCTTCTTCCGTGGTGGGGTGGGTCAGTTGCTCGCCGCGGCGAGGGATTCCTTGGCGGCCGCGACGACGTGCTCCGTCGTGATGCCGAACTCGCGGTAGAGCGTCTTGTAGTCGGCCGACGCGCCGAAGTGCTCGATCGACACCGAGCGGCCGTGGGCGCCGAGGTAGGGCGCCCACGTGAGGGCGAGGCCCGCCTCGACCGAGACGCGCGCCGTGACCGAGGAGGGGAGCACCGACTCGCGGTAGGCCTCGTCCTGCTCGGCGAACCACTCCTGGCTCGGGACCGAGACGACGCGGGCGTTCACACCCTCCGCCTTGAGCTGCTCGCGCGCCTCGAGGGCGAACTGCACCTCGGAGCCGGTCGCGAGCAGGATGACGTCGGGCGTGCCTCCGGGGGCCTCGGCGAGCACGTAGGCGCCGCGCGAGACGTTCTTCGCCGACGCGAGGGTGTCGCCCTCGGCAGCGCCCTCACCGCGGGCGAACACGGGCAGGTTCTGACGGCTGAGCGCGATGCCCGCGGGGCCGTTGCGGCGCTCGAGGATGGTCTTCCAGGCCCACGCGACCTCGTTCGCGTCCGCGGGACGCACGATGTCGAGGCCCGGGATGGCGCGCAGCGCGGTGAGCTGCTCGATCGGCTGGTGGGTCGGGCCGTCCTCGCCGAGCGCGACGGAGTCGTGCGTCCAGACGAAGATCGACGGCACCTTCATGAGGGCCGCGAGACGCACCGCGGGGCGCATGTAGTCGCTGAAGATGAGGAAGGTGCCGCCGAAGGCGCGCGTGTTGCCGTGCAGCACGATGCCGTTGAGGATCGCGCCCATCGCGTGCTCGCGGATGCCGAAGTGCAGCACGCGGCCGTACTGGTCGCCCGTCCACTCGTGCGTCGACCACTGCGGGGGGACGAACGACTTCGCGCCCTCGATCGTCGTGAGGTTCGACTCGGCGAGGTCCGCCGATCCGCCCCACAGCTCCGGAATGACGGCGCCGAGCGCGCCGAGCACCTTGCCGCTCGCGGCGCGCGTGGAGAGGTCCTTGCCTGCCTCGAACACGGGGAGCGCGTCCTCGACGCCCTCGGGCAGGACACCGGCCTCGATGCGGTCGAAGAGCGCCTTCTTCTCGGGGTTGGCGGCGGCCCAGGCGTCGAAGCCCTTCTGCCACTCGGCCCGGGCGGCCTTGCCGCGCTCGACGAGCTGACGCGTGTGCGCGATGACCTCGTCCGCGACGACGAAGCTCTCGGCGGGGTCGAAGCCGAGCACCTCCTTGAGGCCCGCGAGCTCCTCGGCGCCGAGCGCCGATCCGTGGATCTTGCCGGTGTTCTGCTTCTTCGGGCTCGGCCAGCCGATGATCGTCTTCAGGATGATGAGGCTCGGCTTGTCGCGCTCGCCCTGCGCCGCGATGATCGCGTCGTAGAGCGCCTGCACGTCCTCGACGTACTCGCCCGTCTTCTTCCAGTCGACCGTCTGCACGTGCCAGCCGTAGGCCTCGTAGCGCGCGGCGACGTCCTCGGTGAAGGCGATGTTGGTGTCGTCCTCGATCGAAATCTGGTTCGAGTCGTAGATCGCGATGAGGTTGCCGAGCTGCTGGTGGCCCGCGAGCGACGAGGCCTCGGCGCTCACGCCCTCCTGCAGGTCGCCGTCACCGGCGATGACGTAGGTGTAGTGGTCGAACGGGCTCTCGCCGTCGGCCGCGTCGGGGTCGAAGAGGCCGCGCTCGAAGCGCTGCGCGTAGGCGAAGCCCACGGCGGACGAGATGCCCTGGCCGAGCGGACCGGTCGTGATCTCGACGCCGTCGGTGTGCCCGTACTCGGGGTGGCCGGGGGTCTTCGACCCCCACGTGCGGAGCGACTTGATGTCGTCGAGCTCGAGGCCGAAGCCGCCGAGGTACAGCTGGACGTACTGCGTGAGCGAACTGTGGCCCGCCGACAGGATGAAGCGGTCGCGGCCCACCCAGTGGGTGTCCGACGGGTCATGACGCATGACCTTCTGGTAGAGGAGGTAGGCGGCGGGCGCGAGGCTCATCGCCGTTCCCGGGTGGCCGTTGCCGACCTTCTCCACGGCGTCGGCGGCGAGCACGCGCGCCGTGTCGACCGCCTTCTTGTCGAGCTCGTCCCAGGAGAGTGCTGCCACTGAATGTCGACCTTTCGCAGGCGGGGCAGCGGTGTCGCGCCCCGGGGTGGTGTCCGCTCACCGAATCGGACTTCGACGGCGCACCGTGCGCGCCGCACGTCGTCCGGGGGAGGACGGGGGAGGGCGCGCGCGGTCGGCGAGCAAGGCCAGCATAGCGAGAAGCCCATTCCGCCGCCGGTCGGGGACCGCAAGGGTCGAAGGGCCCGGCGGGGGGGTGCCTGCAGCCTCGCGGCCCTCCCTTAGACTGGAGGCAGCCGATCCGATCCGAGGAGCCATGCAGCAGTCCGCCCAGAGCGTCCACGCGCCGGCATCGACCGACACCTCGGACGCCGTCCCCTCGCTCGGGCGCATCGGCTTCCGTCGCAAGGCCCTCGCCTACGTCGCGCTCACGAAGCCCCGCGTCATCGAGCTGCTGCTCGTGACGACGGCGCCCGTCATGGTGCTCGCCGCGCAGGGCCGGCTCGACCTGCACTTCCTCGGCCTGCTCGTGGCGACGCTCGTCGGCGGGTCGCTCTCGGCGGGGAGCGCGAACGCGTTCAACTGCTACATCGACCGCGACATCGACCGGGTCATGAAGCGCACGCAGAACCGCCCGCTCGTGACGGGGGAGCTGTCGCCGCGCGAGGCGCTCGTCTTCTCGTGGGTGAGCGGCATCGTCTCGATCGCGGTGCTGTGGGTCTTCACGACGTGGCTCGCGGCCGTGCTGTCGGCCGCCGCGATCGCGTTCTATGTGCTCGTCTATACGCTCATCCTCAAGCGCCGCACGCCGCAGAACATCGTGTGGGGCGGGATCGCGGGCTGCATGCCCGTGCTCATCGGCTGGGCGGCCGTCACCGGCACTCTCGATTGGGCGCCCGTCATCCTCTTCGGCATCGTCTTCCTCTGGACGCCGCCGCACTACTGGCCGCTCTCGATGCGCTACAAGGAGGACTACGCGGCAGCCGAGGTGCCGATGCTCGCCGTCGTCCGCGGGCGCACCGCCGTCGGCCTGCAGGTCGTGCTGTACGCGTGGGCGACCGTCGCGTGCTCGCTCCTGCTCGTCCCGCTCGCTCCGATGGGCGTGCTGTACACGATCATCGCCGTCCTCTCGGGCGCCTGGTTCCTCATCGAGTCGCACCGTCTCTACGCGGCCGCGATCCGTCCGGGCGAGGTCAAGCCCATGCGCGTCTTCCACGCGAGCATCACCTACCTGACGCTCGTCTTCATCGCGGTCGGCGTCGACCCGCTCGTGCACATCCCGTTCCCGGCTCTGCTTCCGTGACCTGGCGCACCCCTCTCGGCTGGGCGGCGTCCCGATGGACGCTCACCGACCGTGCCCTCCGCTGGGGCACGACCGCGGCCCTCGTGACCGCCGTGCTCATCGTGCTCGGCGGCGCCACCGTGCGCGTCACGGGATCCGGGCTCGGATGCCCCACCTGGCCGACGTGCACGGAGGACTCGCTCATCGCGACCCCCGAGCTCGGCATCCACGGGGCCATCGAGTTCGGGAACCGCCTCGTCACCGGCCTGCTCATCGTCGCGGTCGGCTGGGCGATCATCGCCGCGCGGCTCCAGAAGCCGCGGGACCGCACGCTCACGCGCCTCGCGTGGTCGATGTTCTGGCTCGTCGTCGCGAACGCCGTCGCGGGCGGCTTCACCGTGTGGTTCGAGCTCGACCCGTGGATGGTCGCGACCCACTTCGTGCTCGCCATGAGCCTCCTCGCGTGCGCGACCTTCACGTGGCACCGCGCACGCTGGCGCGGGGGAGACGGACCGCGACCGGGCCCCGTGGCGCGCAGCCTCGCATGGGCCCTCGTGGCGGCCACCGCGGGTCTCGTGCTCGCAGGCACGCTCGTCACGGGCTCCGGACCGCACGCGGGCGACTCGAGCGACGTCCCTCGCATGGGCTTCGACTGGACGACCGTCACGATCGTCCACGGCCTCCTCGCGGCGCTCGTGCTCGTGCTCGCCGCCGCCCTCGCCTTCCGCCTGCGCACCGAGGAGGGCGGGCGTCTCGCCCTCGGCCGCGTCGGCATCTTCCTGCTCGTGCTGCTCGCGCAGCTCGGCCTCGGAGCCGTCCAGTCGCTCATCGGCCTCCCCGAGCTGCTCGTCATCGCCCACGTCGTCTTCGCGGCCCTCGTCTGGGTCGGCGCGCTGCGCGTGCTCCTCGACACCGATCCGCGCCTGTGGGCGGTCCGCGCGCACCAGCTCGTCGACGCGCCCGCGGAGCGCAGCGCGGCCGCCAGCCTCTGACCTCGTCCACCCTGTAGACTCGAGAGGTTGGATCGCGCCAGTCGCGAACACCGCGTCGGTGGTGCCGGGGAAGCGCCACGGCGGTCGCACGATCCGACCCGGAATGCCGACACGAGCGGAATGGTTCGCTTCGGCGGAAGAGAGGTTCAGCCCCATGTCAGACGTGCTCATCGACCGTCCTGAGCTCGCAAGCCTCGGGCAGTACGAGTTCGGTTGGGCCGACCCGGACGAGGCGGGCGCGTCCGCGCGCCGTGGTCTCTCCGAGGAGGTCGTCACCGATATCTCCCGGCTCAAGAACGAGCCCGAGTGGATGCTCAAGACCCGCCTCAAGGCGCTCAAGCTCTTCGAGATGAAGCCCATGCCGACGTGGGGCGCCGACCTTA
The DNA here is from genome assembly GCA_003852775.1 of Microbacteriaceae bacterium. Lineage (GTDB taxonomy): Bacteria > Actinomycetota > Actinomycetes > Actinomycetales > Microbacteriaceae > Homoserinibacter. The sequence goes on from RDDZ01000048.1 coordinate 38,165, forward strand.
CGGGCATCGACTTCGACAACATCAAGTACTTCGTCCGGTCGACCGAGAAGCAGGCGACCAGCTGGGAGGAGCTCCCGGAGGACATCAAGAACACCTACGAGAAGCTCGGCATCCCGGAGGCGGAGCGCCAACGCCTCGTCGCGGGCGTCGCCGCCCAGTACGAGTCCGAGGTGGTCTACCACCAGATCCGCGAGGACCTCGAGGCCCAGGGCGTGATCTTCCTCGACACCGACACGGCGCTCAAGGAGCACCCGGAGTTCTTCGAGGAGTACTTCGGCACGGTCATCCCGGCCGGCGACAACAAGTTCGCGGCCCTCAACACGGCCGTCTGGTCGGGGGGCTCGTTCGTGTACGTGCCGAAGGGCGTGCACGTGGAGATCCCGCTGCAGGCCTACTTCCGCATCAACACGGAGAACATGGGCCAGTTCGAGCGGACGCTCATCATTGCAGACGAGGGCTCGTACGTGCACTACATCGAGGGCTGCACGGCCCCGATCTACAAGTCCGACTCGCTCCATTCGGCGGTCGTCGAGATCATCGTGAAGAAGAACGCCCGCGTGCGCTACACGACGATCCAGAACTGGTCGAGCAACGTCTACAACCTCGTCACGAAGCGCGCCCGCGCCGAGGAGGGGGCGACGATGGAGTGGATCGACGGCAACATCGGCTCCAAGGTCACGATGAAGTACCCGTCGATCTTCCTCGTGGGCGAGCACGCCAAGGGCGAGACGCTCTCGGTCGCCTTCGCGGGCCCCGGTCAGCACCAGGACGCCGGCGCGAAGATGATCCACATGGCGCCGTACACGACGAGCTCCATCGTCTCGAAGTCGATCGCGCGCGGCGGCGGCCGCGCCGGCTACCGCGGCGAGGTCCGCGTCGAGGCGAACGCCCACCACTCGGCCAACACCGTGCGCTGCGACGCGCTGCTCGTCGACACGATCTCGCGCTCGGACACCTACCCGGCCATCGACATCCGCGTCGACGACGTGCAGCTCGGCCACGAGGCGACCGTGTCGCGCGTCTCGGAGGAGCAGCTCTTCTACCTTCAGTCGCGCGGCCTGCCCGAGGACGAGGCGATGGCGATGATCGTGCGCGGCTTCATCGAGCCGATCGCGCGCGAGCTGCCGATGGAGTACGCGCTCGAACTCAACAAGCTCATCGAGATGAGCATGGAAGGATCCGTGGGCTAAGTGTCGACCCCCGTTCAGACTGAACAGCACGGCCTGACGGAGCACTCGCACGGAGCAGGCGCGCCTGTGCCCGTGCAGACCCGTTCGGAACGCTTCACCTCGACCGCGCACGCCGACTTCCCGGAGGTCACGGGGCGCGAGGTCAACTGGAAGTACACCCCCGTCGCCAAGCTCGGCGACCTCATCGACGGCGAGCTCGACGGCAGCCCCTACGAGATCGCGTACGCGGATGCCGCGGGCGCCACGGTCGAGTGGCTCGACCGCACGCACGCCCTCGTGGGCGCTGCCGGCATCCCCGAGGACCGCGCCGCCGCGAATGCGTGGACGAACTTCGAGAAGGCGCTCCACATCCGCCTCGAGGGCGACGCCGAGACCCTGACCGTCGTGCGCAGCACGCTCGGAGGCAGCGCCCGCGCGGCCCACACAATCGTGTCCGCCGCGAAGGGCGCCACGGGTCTCGTCGTGCTCGACAGCCAGGGCGATGCGAAGCTCACCGAGAACGTCGAGATCGTGCTCGAGGACGACGCGAACGTCACGGTCGTCTCCGTCCAGCAGTGGGACGACAGCGCCCTGCACCTCGCGAGCCAGTACGCGCGCATCGGCCACGGCGCGAGCCTCCGGCACATCGTCGTCTCCCTCGGCGGCGACGTCGTGCGCGTGAACCCCTCCGCCCACCTCGCCGAGGAGGGCGCCGAGGCCGAGCTCTACGGCGTGTACTTCGCCGACGCGGGCCAGCACCTCGAGCAGCAGGTCTACGTCAACCACGACGCCCCGCACACCCGCAGCCGCGTGACCTACAAGGGCGCGCTCAACGGCGAGGGTGCGCACACGGTGTGGATCGGCGACGTGCTCATCGGGCGCGACGCGACCGGCACCGACACCTACGAGCAGAACCGCAACCTCGTGCTCTCCGACGGAACGCGCGCCGACTCGATCCCGAACCTCGAGATCGAGACGGGCGACATCGAGGGCGCCGGTCACGCGTCGGCGACCGGCCGTTTCGACGACGAGCAGCTCTTCTACCTGCAGGCGCGTGGCATCCCCGAGGACGAGGCACGTCGTCTCGTCGTGCTCGGCTTCCTGAGCGAGGTCGTGCAGAAGATCGGCGAGCCCGTGCTCGAGGCGCGTCTCCACGAGGCGCTCGAGGACGAGCTGGCGGCGGCCCGATGACCGCTCAGAAGGTGTGCGCGGTCGAGGAGCTCAGCGTCTCCTCGGCGCGCCGCGTCGTGCTCGACGGCGTCGCGATCGCAGTCGTCCGCGACTCGGCGGGCGACGTGCACGCGATCGGCGACACGTGCACCCACGGCGACATCTCGCTCTCGGAGGGCTTCGTGGAGGACGACGGGCTCGAGTGCTGGGCGCACGGCTCGAAGTTCTCCCTCACCACCGGCAAGCCCCTCAACCTCCCGGCCTACGAGCCGGTCCCCGTCTTCGCGGTCGAGATCATCGACGGCGACGTGTACATCGACCCGGCCGTGCGGCTCGCGGTCTAGGAAGGCAGCAGACATGAGCACCCTCGAAATCCGCGACCTGAAGGTCTCGATCGAGACCGACCAGGGCACCAAGCACATCCTCAAGGGCGTCGACCTGACGATCAACGAGGGCGAGATCCACGCCGTCATGGGCCCCAACGGCTCGGGCAAGTCGACTCTCGCCTACACGATCGCCGGCCACCCGCGCTACAACGTCGAGGGCGGGTCGATCACCTTCGACGGCCAGGACGTCCTCGAGATGAGCGTCGACGAGCGCGCCCGCGCGGGCCTGTTCCTCGCGATGCAGTACCCGGTCGAGATCCCGGGCGTCACGGTCACCAACTTCCTGCGCACCGCCAAGACGGCGATCGACGGCGAGGAGCCCTCGATCCGCCACTGGGGCGCCACCGTCAAGGACGCCATGGGCAAGCTGCGCATGGACCCGTCGTTCGCGGCCCGCAACGTCAACGAGGGCTTCTCGGGCGGCGAGAAGAAGCGCCACGAGATCCTCCAGCTCGAGCTCCTCAAGCCGAAGTTCGCCGTGCTCGACGAGACCGACTCGGGTCTCGACGTCGACGCGCTCAAGATCGTCTCGGAGGGCGTCAACCGCGCCCACGAGGAGACCGGCCTCGGCGTGCTGCTCATCACCCACTACACGCGCATCCTCCGCTACATCAAGCCGGACTTCGTGCACGTCTTCGTCGACGGCAAGGTCGCCGAGGAGGGCGGCCCCGAGCTCGCCGAGCGTCTCGAGGACGAGGGCTACGACCGCTACCTGGTCGCCCAGGCGTAGTCGCCGCATCCCGCGTAGCCTGCCTGCAGGAAGGAGCATCGGATGCCCACGTCGCTCGCACCGGAGAAGTTCACCCAGGTCGAAGAGGGCCTGAAGGACGTCATCGACCCCGAGCTCGGCGTCAACATCGTCGACCTCGGTCTCGTCTACGACCTCACCTGGGACGACGAGAACGACGCCCTCGTCATCTCGATGACGCTCACCTCGGCGGGCTGCCCGCTCACCGACGTCATCGAGGAGCAGGTCGCGCAGTCGCTCGACGGCATCGTCGAGCGCTTCCGCATCAACTGGGTGTGGATGCCGCCGTGGGGGCCGGAGCGCATCACGGACGACGGGCGCGACATGATGCGCGCCATCGGGTTCTCGATCTAGGTCGTCGCTGCGGCGCTACTCTCGCCGCGTGCTCTGCACGGCGAGCTCGAGGCCGCTCAGCAGGAGCTCGACGCCAAGTCGGAACACGAGCCCCGGGTCGCTCGCGTCGTCGGCGTCCGGCGCGACCGCGCCGAGGCTGTCGGCCTGCAGCCGCTGCTGCGCGAGCGAGGCGTCGCCGAGGATGAGGTGCAGGAGCGCCGTCGCGACGAGCCCCGCGGTCTCGGCGTCGTGGCCCCGGCGGAGCGCGGCGGCGAGGCGGGCATGCGCCGCATCCGCCCCGAGTCCGAGCGCGCGCGTGCTCAGCACCACCTCCGCCCCGTCGCGGTAGGCGAGCAGGGCGTCGCGCACCGTCACGGCCTCCACGAGGGTCGCCTCGTACCAGCCGACCTCGGGGGAGGGCGCGGGGCGCATGGCGTCCTGGATGCGGTCGGCGACGGCCGCGAGGAGGCTCTGCTTGTTGGCGAAGTGGTGGTAGAGCGCGCTCGGCTGCACCCCGAGGGCGCCCGCCAGCCGGCGCATCGTGAGCTCGGGGAGCCCCCACTCGTCGAGGATACCGAGGGCCGCCTCGACGACGGACTCCCGACCGTGTCGCGTGTGGGTTGCGTCGGCCATGCGCCTCACTATACTGAACGCCGTTCACCTGAACAGCGTTCACCTGCAAGAGCGAGGACCACCATGACCGACGCCCCCCGTCGCCGCTTCGACACCCGCGACATCGCCCGCATCGCCGTCTTCGCGGCCCTCATCGCCGCCCTCGGGCTCATCGCGCCGATCCCGGTGCCGGGGCTCGTCCCCATCACCGCCCAGACGCTCGGTATCATCCTCGCCGGCATGGTGCTGGGGGCGTGGCGCGGTGCGGCGGCGGTGCTCGTCTTCGAGCTCCTCGTGCTCGTCGGCCTCCCGCTGCTCGCGGGCGGCCACGGAGGCGCGGCCTCATTCGTCGGCGTCACCGCGGGATACCTCATCGGCTGGATTCCCGGCGCCTTCGTCACGGGCCTCATCGCGCACTCCGGGCGCGGCCGCATCGCGGCCTGGCGGGTCGCCCTCGGTGGCCTCGTGGGCGGTGTCCTCGTCGTCTACGCGTGCGGGATCCCCGTGCAGGCCGCGGTCACGGGCCTCCCGCTCGGTGCCGCCGCGCTCACGAGCCTGGCCTTCGTGCCGGGCGACCTCATCAAGATCACGGTCGCGACGATCATCACGCTCGCACTCTGGCGCGCCTACCCGCCCGTGTTCGGGACGCGTCGCCACCGTCACGCCGAGGAGCCGGCGACCGCGCAGCCCGTCACCCGATGAGCGACGCCCGCGAGATCGCCCTCGAGGAGGTGACCGTCCGCCTCGACGGACGCAGCATCCTCGAGGGCGTCACCGTGCGGCTCGACGCCCGCCGCATCGCCGTCGTCGGCGCCAACGGCTCGGGGAAGTCGACCTTCGCCCGACTGCTCAACGGACTCGCGACCCCGACGAGCGGCACCGTGCGCGTGCACGGAGTCGACGTCGGGCGCGAGCCGAGACGTGCGCGCGCCGAGGTCGGCTTCGTGTTCACGAACCCCGACGCGCAGGTGCTCATGCCGACGGTCGCGGAGGACGTGCGGCTGTCGCTGCGGGGGAGCGGGATGGCGCGCGCCGAGCTCGACGCGCGCGTCGCCGAGGTGCTCGCGGACTACGGCCTCACGAGCCACGCCGACGCCCCCGTGTACAGCCTGTCGGGGGGCCAGAAGCAGCTGCTGGCCCTCGCATCCGTGCTCGTCCGACGCCCGCGCCTCGTCGTCGCCGACGAACCCACGACCCTGCTCGACCTCGGCAACGCGCAGCGGATCGGGCGCATCCTCCTCGACGAGCTCGACGCGCAGCTCGTGCTCGTGACCCACGACCTCGAGCTCGCACAGCGCTGCGACATCGCCCTGCGCTTCCACGAGGGCCGTCTCGTGGCGGTGGGGGAGCCGGCCGAGGTCGTGGACGCCTACCGCCGGGAGTACGCGTGATCGCGCTCCACGTACCCGGCGACAGCGTGCTCCATCGCGCGCCGGCGGGCATCAAGCTGCTCGCGCTCTTCGTCCTCGCGCTCGCCGTCTCGCTGTACCCGCACGACCTCCCGTCGCTCGGCGCGGCCGTCGGGGTGGTCGTCGCGCTCCACCTCGCCGCCCTGCTGCCCCCGACGACCCTCCCGAAGCAGCTGTGGCAGACCAAGTGGATCGTCGTCGTCATGGTCGCGACCCAGCTCGCCTTCCTCACCCCGTGGGACGCCCTCGTCAACACGGTGCGCGTCGTGTCGATCGTGCTCCTCGCGGGCCTGCTCACGCTCACGACGCGGAGCGAGGACCTGCTCGAGGCGCTCGAGACCGGCCTGCGTCCGCTCACGCGGATCGGCGTCGACCCGCGCCGCGTCGGGCTCACCCTCTCGCTCGCGATCGCGATGCTGCCCGTCGTCGCCGGGATCGCCGCGCGTGTGAGGGACACCGAACGCGCCCGCGGAGTGCGCCTCGGACCGCGCCTCGTCGTGCCCGTGCTCGTGCTCGCCCTGCGGCACGCGGACGACGTCGCGGACGCCCTCACCGCGCGCGGCGTCGACTGAGCCGCACGGAGGGCCCGCACGGGGCCGGGTCGCGCACGTCGTAGACTGGGAGGCTGGCCCGTCGGCCGCATCCCACCACACCACCCCGATCCCGAAGGACACCCCTGTGCTCGCCGTGCACGACCTGCAGATCCGCGTGGGCGCGCGCCTGCTCATGGAGGGCGTGAACTTCCGCGTCGACAAGGGCGACAAGGTGGGCCTCGTCGGCCGCAACGGCGCCGGCAAGACGACCCTCACGAAGACGCTCGCGGGGGAGACGCTCCCGACCGCCGGCACGATCGACCGCGTCGGCGAGATCGGCTACCTCCCGCAGGACCCGCGGTCGGGTGATCCCGAGGAGACGGCGCGCACGCGCATCCTCAACGCACGCGGACTCGGCCGCGTCGTCGCCGACCTCCGCACGGCGACCGAGGAGATGGCGAGCCCGGACGCCGCGATCGCCGAGGCCGCCATGGCACGCTACTCCCGCCTCGAGGACCGCTTCCTCGCGCTCGGCGGTTACGCCGCGGAGGCCGAGGCGGCCGCGATCGCGTCGAACCTCGCCCTGCCGGACCGCATCCTCGACCAGCAGCTCAAGACGCTCTCGGGCGGTCAGCGCCGCCGCATCGAGCTCGCGCGCATCCTCTTCTCGGGCGCCGACACCATGATCCTCGACGAGCCGACGAACCACCTCGACGCCGACTCGATCATCTGGCTGCGCGAGTTCCTCAAGGCCTACCAGGGCGGCGTCATCGTGATCTCGCACGACGTCGACCTCGTCGAGGAGGTCGTCAACAAGGTGTTCTATCTCGACGCCAACCGCCAGGTCATCGACATCTACAACATGGGATGGAAGCACTACCTGCGCCAGCGGGAGGCCGACCAGGAGCGCCGCAAGAAGGAGCGCGCCAACGCCGAGAAGAAGGCGGCGGCGCTCCAGCTGCAGGCCGCCAAGTTCGGCGCCAAGGCCACCAAGGCCGCCGCCGCCCACCAGATGATCGCGCGCGCCGAGAAGCTGCTCTCCGGCCTCGAGGAGGAGCGCGCCGTCGACCGCGTCGCCAAGCTGCGCTTCCCCGACCCCGCCCCCTGCGGCAAGACGCCGCTGCAGGCGACGGACCTGTCGAAGTCCTACGGCTCGCTCGAGATCTTCACGGCCGTCGACCTCGCGATCGACCGCGGCTCCAAGGTCGTCGTGCTCGGCCTCAACGGCGCCGGCAAGACGACGCTCCTGCGCATCCTCGGCGGGATCGACAAGCCCGACACGGGCCAGGTCATCCACGGGCACGGGCTGCGCATCGGCTACTACGCGCAGGAGCACGAGACGATCGACATCAAGCGCACGGTGCTCGAGAACATGCTCTCGTCCTCCCCGCAGCTCACCGAGACCGAGGCGCGCAAGGTGCTCGGCTCGTTCCTGTTCACGGGCGACGACGGCTACAAGCCTGCCGGTGTGCTGTCGGGCGGCGAGAAGACGCGACTCGCCCTCGCGATGATCGTCGTCTCGGGCGCCAACGTGCTGCTGCTCGACGAGCCCACCAACAACCTCGACCCAGCGTCGCGCGATGAGATCCTCAGCGCCCTCGCGAGCTACACGGGCGCTGTCGTGCTCGTCTCGCACGACGAGGGCGCCGTCGAAGCGCTCAACCCCGAGCGCGTCCTCATCATGCCCGACGGCGTCGAAGACCACTGGAGCCCCGAGTACGCGGACCTGATCAGTGTCAGCTAGGCGCCGCGGTAATCCGCGGCGCACGCTCCGCCGGCCCCGCGCCACCGCCCGGCTCCGCAGCGTCAGCTAGGCGCCGCGGTAATCCGCCGCGCACGCTCCCCCGCCCCCCCCCGAGGCCCCC
>RDDZ01000045.1 GCA_003852775.1 Microbacteriaceae bacterium
CCGCGCGGATCTTGCCGCCGAGCTCGGGTCCGACGACCGCGATGAGCTCGCGCTCGAGCGCGAAATGCACGTCCTCGTCCTCGGGGAGCGGGCGCACGACGCCGTCGCGGATGCCGCGGTCGATGACGTCGATGCCCTCGAGCATCCGGGCGAGCTCGGCGTCGTCGAGGAAGCCCGCCGCGGCGAGCGCCCGGGCGTGCGCGCGCGAGCCCTGCAGGTCGTAGAGCGCGAGCTCCCAGTCGAAGTGGGTGGAGCGGCTCAGCTCCTGCAGCTCGGGCGACGGGCCGCTCGCGAAGCGCCCGCCCCAGAGGCTCGCGCCCCCGGCCCGCGGCTCGCCTGACGTGTCGGTCCCGGACGTGGTGGGGCCTTGTGGCATCGGTTCTGGTCTCCTCGTGTCGTGTCCAGTCTAGAAGCGGGGTGCGCCCGTTAGGGTTGCGTCATGTCCGAGCCGAGCCAGCCGCCCGTCCCGCCCGTCGAGCCCGCCGCGGGGTCCGTCCCGCCCGTCGAGCCGGCCGCGCCCGCCGCCCCCGTCGCGGGCATCCCGGCGCCGCGCTACGGCGAGTTCGCGCCCGTCGAGGCCCCGCCTGCCGCGGCGCAGCCGGCCGCCCCGGAGGCCCCGCAGGGCATCCCCGCGGCCCCGGGCCAGCCCGTCATGTACTCGGGCACGGCCGCCCCGCAGCAGGGCTACCCGCAGCCCGCGTACCCGCAGCAGCAGCAGTACCCGCAGCCGGGCTACCCGCAGCAGCAGTACGCGCAGCCCGCCTACCCCGCCCCCGGCTACGCGCAGCCGGTCTACGGACAGCCCGTGTACGGGCAGCCCGGCTTCGCCGGCGCCCCCGCGCCGCGCCGCCGCACGTGGGACGTCGTGCTCACGATCATCCTGCTCGTGCTCGGCCTCGGCGGCATGCTGCTCGGCGTGCTCTACGGCGTGCTGTTCAGCTCGCCCGAGCTCCTCGACGAAGGCTTCCGCGAGCAGGGCCTCGGCGGCTTCGACGGCGAGGTCGGCGCCGCGCCTCTCGTGCTCATCGCCAGCCACGTCGTGCTCTACCTCGTCGCTCTCGGCGTCTCGATCCTGCTGCTCGTGAAGAAGAAGATCGCGTTCTACGTGCCGCTCGTCGCGGGCGTCGTCGCGGCGATCGTCTTCTGGGGCTCCATCATCGCCGTCATGGCGAGCGACCCCGACTTCGCGCGGATGTCGGGGCTGTAGGCCGGTCCGGCGTCAGGCCGCGCGCTCGAGCAGCCACGCGAGCAGCGCCTTCTGGGCGTGCAGGCGGTTCTCCGCCTCGTCCCAGATGACGCTCTGCGGACCGTCGATGACGCTCGAAGCGACCTCGTAGCCGCGGTCGGCCGGCAGGCAGTGCATGAAGATCGCGTCGGGCTTCGCAAGCTGCATGAGCTCGTCGGTCACCTGGTAGCCGCCGAACGTGGCCACCCGGTGCGCCTTCTCCTCCTCCTTGCCCATCGACACCCACGTGTCGGTCACGACGACGTCGGCGCTCGCGACCGCCTCGAGCGGGTCGGTGTAGATGGTCACGGAGCCGCCCGTCTCGGCCGCGCGGCGGTCCGCGTCGGCGACCACGGCGTCCACGGGGCTGAACTCCTCGGGCGCGGCCACGCGCACGTGCATGCCCGCGGTCGCGCCTGCGAGCAGGTAGCTGTGCGCCATGTTGCTCGCGCCGTCGCCCAGGAAGGTGACCGTGAGGCCCGCCAGCTCGCCCTTGTGCTCACGGATCGTGAGCAGGTCGGCGAGCAGCTGGCAGGGGTGGAAGTCGTCGGAGAGCGCGTTGACGACGGGCACCTTCGTCCCGGCGGCCATCTCCTCGAGGCCCGACTGGGCGTACGTGCGCCACACGATCGCCGACACCATCCGCTCGAGCACGCGCGCCGTGTCCGACGGCGTCTCCTTGCCGCCGAGCTGGCTGTTGGCCGTCGAGATGATGAGCGGGCTGCCGCCGAGGTCGGCGATGCCGACGGCGAAGCTCACGCGCGTGCGCGTCGACGACTTGTCGAAGATGACGGCGACGGTCTGCGGGCCGGCGAGCGGCTTGCGCCCCCACCGGTCGGCCTTCATCTCCGCGGCCAGGTCGAGGATCTCGGCCTGCTCCGCGGGGGTCAGGTCGTCGTCGCGCAGGAAGTGGCGGGTCATTCGTGGTCTCCGGGGTCGGTGTGCGGGACGTCGATGGCCTCGCTGAAGAGGCGGGTGAACTCGTGCAGCTCGTCGTCGCCGATGATGAGCGGCGGCGCGAGGCGGATGCGGTGCTCGTTCGCCGCGTTGATGATGAGCCCGCGGTCGAGGGCGCGGCTCGCGACGATGCCCGCGACGGGCTCCGAGAGGCCGATTCCGAGCAGGAGGCCGCGGCCCTGGATGTCGGTGACGAGCGGCGATCCGATGAGCTCGACGCGGGCGCGCAGCTCGGCGCCGCGCGTCCGGGCGTTCTCGACGAGACCCGCGCGCTCGATCTCGCCGAGCACGGCGTTCGCCGCGGCGGCGGCGAGCGGGTTGCCGCCGAAGGTGGAGCCGTGGTGGCCCGGGCCGAAGAGCGTCGACGCCTCGCCGAAGGTCACGAGCGCGCCGATCGGGAAGCCTCCGCCGATGCCCTTCGCGAGCGCGACGGCATCCGGCACGATCCCCTCGTGCTGGAAGGCGAACCAGTCACCCGTACGGCCCGCGCCCGTCTGGATCTCGTCGATGATGAGCAGAGCCCCGTGGACCCGGGTGAGCTCGCGCACCGCCCGGAGGTAGCCCTCGGGCAGCTCGACGACGCCCGCCTCGCCCTTGATGGGCTCGACGACGAGCGCCGCGACATCGCCCGCGGCGAGCGCCTCCTCGAGCGCCTCGATCGTCGAGGGCAGGTGCTCGACGCCCGGCACGAGCGGTTCGAACGGCGCGCGGAGGGCGGGCTTGCCGGTGAGGCTCAGCGATCCCATGGTGCGGCCGTGGAAGGCGTTCTGGAGGGCGAGGATGCGGGGCTTGCCCGTGAGCCGCGCGAGCTTGACGGCGGCCTCGATGGCCTCCGCGCCCGAGTTGCACAGGAACACGCGGTCGCCGCCCGTGAGGCGGGTGAGGCGCTCGGCGAGCTCGAGCTGCGGCTGGGTCGCGAAGTAGTTCGAGACGTGCGCGACCTTCGCCGCCTGGCTGCTCACCGCCTCGACGAACGCCGGATGGGCGTGGCCGAGCGCGTTGACCGCGATGCCGGCGAGGAAGTCGAGGTACTCCTTGCCCTCGATGTCCCACACGCGTGCGCCGCGACCGTGCGAGAGCACGGCGAGGGGCGCGGGCGCCGAGCGCATCATGACGCGCGCGAAGAGCTCCTGGTACTGGTCGGAGCCGCCCTGTGCGGGCTCGACGGCGTTCATGCGGGCACCACCTCCGTGCCGATGCCGGCATCCGTGAAGATCTCGAGCAGGATCGAGTGCGGGCGTCGGCCGTCGATGATCGCAGCCTTCGGCACTCCCCCGTCGACGGCCTCGAGGCACGCCGTCATCTTGGGGATCATGCCCGACTCGAGGCTGGGGAGCAGCTCCGCGAGCTCATCGCGCGTGATCTGCGACACGAGCGAGTCGCGGTTCGGCCAGTCGCGGTAGAGCCCCGCGACGTCCGTGAGCACGACGAGCTTCTCGGCGCCGAGCGCGACGGCGAGCGCCGCCGCGGCCGAGTCGGCGTTGACGTTGAGCGACTGCCCGGGCACGTCGGCGTCGGGCGCGATCGACGAGACCACCGGGATGCGGCCCGCCTCGATCTCGGCGAGCACGGCGGCCGGGTCGACCGCGATGACGTCGCCCACGAGACCGATGTCGACGGGCTCCCCGTCGACGGTCGCCGCGCGCTTGCGCCCCTGGAACAGCCCGGCATCCTCACCCGAGATGGCGGAGGCGAGGGGCCCGTGCCGGTTGATGAGCGTCACGAGCTCGCGGCTCACCTGCCCGGTGAGCACCATCCGCACGATCTCCATCGCCTCGGGGGTCGTCACGCGGTAGCCGCCGCGGAACTCGCTCGGGATCCCGAGCCGGTCGAGCATCGCCGAGATCTGCGGGCCGCCGCCGTGCACGACGACGGGCTTGAGACCCACCGAGCGCAGGTAGACCATGTCCTCCGCGAAGGCGGCCTGCAGCACCTCGTCGACCATCGCATTGCCGCCGAACTTGACGACGACGATGCGGCCCGCGAAGCGGCGCAGCCACGGGAGCGACTGGATGAGGGTGTCGGCCTTGACCGCCGCATCGCGCGTGCGTTCGTCGAGGTCGTCGAGGGGGTTCTCGTTCGTCATGAGGAGTAGGCGCTGTTCTCGTGGACGTAGTCGTGCGTCAGGTCGTTGGTGAGGATGATCGCGCCCATGTGGCCGGCGTGCAGCTCGAGCTCGAGGTGCATCTTGCGCGGGCGCAGATCCACCTCCGTGCGCGGGCGGTCGGGGCCGCCCTTCGTGCACACGCGCACGCCGTTCATGATGACGTCGACGTCGTAGGGGTCGAACCGGGCGCTCGTCGTACCGATCGCCGCGAGCACGCGCCCCCAGTTGGGATCGTTGCCGAACACGGCGGCCTTGAAGAGGTTGTTCCGCGCGATCGCGCGCCCCACCTCGACGGCGTCGTCCTCCGTCGCGGCACCGCGCACCTCGATGACGATGTCGTGGCTCGCGCCCTCGGCGTCCGCCTGCAGCTGGAACGCGAGGTCCATGCACACTTCGGTGAGGCCCGCCGCGAACAGGTCGAGGTCGGGCTCGATGCCGGATGCGCCGCTCGCCATGAGCGTCACCTGGTCGTTGGTCGACATGCAGCCGTCGGAGTCGAGGCGGTCGAAGCTCACGCGCGTCGCGCGGCGCAGCGCCTCGTCGAGCTGGGCGGGCAGCAGCACGGCGTCGGTCGTGATGACGACGAGCATCGTCGCGAGGCCCGGCGCGAGCATCCCCGCGCCCTTCGCCATGCCGCCGATCGTCCAGCCGTCGCGGCGCACGACCGCGGTCTTGGGCTTCGTGTCGGTCGTCATGATGGCGCGAGCGGCGTCCGCCCCGCCCTTCTCGCTGCGCTCGACGGCGGCCGTGTGCGCGCCCGCGACGAGCTTCTCGCGCGGCAGCTGCTCGCCGATGAGACCCGTCGAGCACACGAGCACGTCGCCCGCCGAGACGCCGAGGGCCTCGCCGACCGCCTCCGCCGTCGCGTGCGTCGTCTGGAAGCCCTCGTGCCCGGTGAAGCAGTTGGCCCCACCCGAGTTGAGGACGATCGCGCTCACGGTGCCGTCCGCGATGACCTGCTGCGACCAGATGATGGGGTTGGCCTTCGCGCGGTTGCTCGTGAAGACGGCCGCGGCGCTGCGCAGCGGCCCCTCGTTGACGACGAGGGCGAGGTCGAGCTTGTCGAAGCCCTTGATCCCGGCAGCGATGCCCGCGGCGGTGAATCCGGATGCGGCGGTGACGCTCACGGGGCGACTCCGTTCACGGGAAGGCCCGCGGTCTCGGGCAGCCCGAGCGCGAGATTGGCGGACTGGATGGCGGCACCGGCGGTGCCCTTGACGAGGTTGTCGATCGCCGAGACGACGACGACGCGGCCCGCGTGCTCGTCGACCGCGACGCCCATGAGAGCCGTGTTGGCACCCGTCGTGTCGTTGGACCTCGGGAACGAGCCCGCGGGCAGCACGCGCACGAAGGTCTCCCCCGCGTACGCGCCCTCCCAGGCCTCGCGCACGTCCGCCGCCGAGACGCCGGGCGCGAGGCGCGCGGTCGAGGTCGCGAGGATGCCCCGCGACATCGGCACGAGCACGGGCGTGAACGAGATGCTCACCCCCTCACCGCCGGCGGCCGTCAGGTTCTGCACGATCTCGGGCGTGTGGCGGTGGACGCCGCCGACCGCGTACGCCGAGGCGGAGCCCATGATCTCGCTCGCGAGGAGGTCGGGGCGCAGCGACTTGCCGGCGCCCGAGGTGCCGACGGCAAGCACCGACACGAGGTCGTGCGCGTCGACGACGCCCGCCGCGACGCCCGGCGCGAGGCCGAGGGTGATGGCCGTCACGTTGCAGCCGGGCACGGCGATGCGCGTGGCCCCCGGGAGATTCTCGCGCTGCTTGGCGGCGCCGCCCTCGAGGAGGAGCTCCGGCATCCCGTAGGTCCAGGCGCCGTGGTACTCGCCGCCGTAGAACGCGTCCCACGCGTCCTTCGACGTGAGGCGGTGGTCGGCGCCGCAGTCGACCGCGACGACGTCGTCGGGGAGCCGGGCGGCGATCGCGCCGGACGCGCCGTGCGGGAGGGCGAAGAAGACGAGGTCGGCCTCGGCGAGCACGGACGCCTCGGTGGGCTGGAGCTCGAGCTCGGCGAGGCTCACGAGGTGCGGGTGCACGGCGCCGAGGCGCTGGCCCGCGTTCTGATGTGCGGTGACGACGCGGACCTCGAACTCGGGGTGACCGGCGAGGAGCCGCAGCAGCTCGCCGCCCGCGTATCCGCTGGCGCCTGCGACGGCGACGGAGATGGGCATGACTTCAACCTTATTGTCGTGTGGACGGGGCCGGAGGCGGCGACGTCACGCGACGGGCTGAGACGGGTCAGCGGCGCGACGTCGCCGAGATTCGGCGCACGCGGCGGACACGACGGAGCTCCACGCTCTCGAACGGCATCCGCTGACCCACGCGTCGAGGTTATCAGAGCGCAACTCACTCGGGCGTCGCGGTACAGTGTGGCCACACGCCCCCGGACGACGAAGGAGCACCCCTTGGCCCAGTACGACGACCTCCTGGCCCAGATCCCCATCGGCGACATCGCCTCCCAGCTCGGCATCGACGAGTCGGTCGCCGAGGCGGCCGTCCAGCAGGTGCTCCCCGGTCTCGTGGGCGGCCTCAAGGCGAACGCCGACGAGGGCGGCGCGGCCTCCCTCGAGAAGGCCCTCACCAAGCACAAGGGCGCGAAGCTCCGCGGCGTCTCCGACGTCGACACCGCCGACGGCGAGAAGATCGTCGCGCACGTGTTCGGCGACAAGAAGGACGCCGTCGCCGCGAAGCTCGCGGGCTCCTCGAGCTCGGGCGTGACCGACACGATCATCAAGCAGATCCTCCCGATCGTCGCGCCCATCGTGCTCGCGTGGCTCGCCAACAAGTTCCTCGGCGGCTCGTCGGACGCGAAGTCGTCGGAGTCGGCGGGCGGTCTCGGCGACCTGCTCGGCGGCCTCCTCGGCGGCGGCTCGTCGTCGAAGAAGAACTCGGGCGGCATCGACATCGGCGACATCCTGGGCGGCCTCGGCGGCCTCCTGGGCGGCGGGTCGAAGTAGTCCGTTAGAGCACCCGGTAGCGGCCGACCCCGCCGCCGCGGGGGAGGCCCCGCCGGCCGGCCCCCCAGGTGGGCCCCGGGGCGCCGGGCAGCCCGCATAGCCAACAACCGCAC
>RDDZ01000053.1 GCA_003852775.1 Microbacteriaceae bacterium
TGTACCCGGTCAGCACGTTGTTGACAGTCGGGTAGGGAGAAGGCCTCCACGATTGGTGGTGTCTAACGTCACCGAAGTGGAGGCCTTCTCTTGGTCCACCGTAATGCGCGGCTCACTGTCACGGGCCGGCTGATCCTCGTGCGCCGTGTCCTCGCCGGCCGGCCCGTCTCGCACGTCGCGAAAGAGATGGGCGTGTCCCGGCAGTGCGCACACCGCTGGCTGGCCCGCTACCGCGATCTCGGCGAAGCAGGGCTGTCTGACCGTTCCTCGCGCCCAGCCTCGTCGCCGACCGCGACACCGTCGGAGACAGCGGCCGCGGTCGTCGAGCTGCGCTCGCGCGAGCGGCTCGGACGCGACGAGATCGCCCGCGCCTGCGGGGTCAGTCCACGCACCGCATCCCGGCTGATCGCCCGAGCGGGCCTTCCGCCGCTGCACGAGCTGGACCCGGTCACCGGGATCGCGTTGCGCGCGTCCCGACGCACCCAGGTCCGCTACGAACGCGAGACCCCGGGGGACCTGGTCCACATCGACGTGAAGAAGCTCGGCCGCATCCCCGAAGGCGGCGGTTGGCGCGTCGCAGGTCCAGACACGATCGATCATCACGGCAGCCGGGATCGGAAGGTCAAGCTCGGGTTCGACTACGTCCACGTCGCCGTCGATGACCACTCCCGGCTCGCGTTCGCGCAGATCCTCCCCGATGAGAAGGGCACCACCTGCGCGGCGTTCCTCGCCGCCGCGGCCGAGTTCTTCGCCCGCCACGGGATCCCGATCCGCGAGGTCATGACCGACAACGCGAAGAACTACACCATCTCGGCCGCGTTCCAGGCACAGCTCCAAGCGCTCGGCGCGAAGCACATCACCACCCGGCCGCACTGCCCCTGGCAGAACGGCAAAGCCGAACGGTTCAACCGCACCATGCAGGAGTACTGGGCCTACCGCGCCCCCTACGTCTCCAACCAGCACCGCGCTGAAGCGCTCGCGCCCTGGCTCGAGCACTACAACTACGCTCGACCACACACCGCCTGCGGCGGCCGACCCCCGATCAGCCGGGTGTCACCAACCTCATGACCAG
>RDDZ01000139.1 GCA_003852775.1 Microbacteriaceae bacterium
CCTGATCAACTTCCTCGGCACCTTCGGCGTATTGAACCAGCTTCTCGAGCTGCTCGGTTTCGAGAAGGTGAATCTGCTTGTCGATCCCGATTCGTTCCGCGCCCTTATATTCGGAAGCAGTCTGTGGAGAGACATGGGCTGGGGGACGATCATCTACCTCGCCGCGATCGCGGGCATCAATCCCGCCCTATACGAAGCCGCGAGCATCGACGGAGCGAACCGGTTGAAGCAGATCCTGCATATCACCTGGCCGGGTATCGCAGGCACGGTTGCCGTCCTGTTCATTCTGAACGTGGGGGCGATGATGAGCTCCGGCGGGGGAGGGTTCGACCAGATTTTCAACCTGTACAATCCAGCGGTGTACGAGAAGGCGGATATTCTGGATACTTACGTTTACCGGCGAACGTTTGCCGTCGGCGAGAGCTTCGGGACTTCGACCGCGGTCGGCCTGCTGAAATCCGTCATCAATTTCGCCTTGTTGTACACCGCGAACAGGGCGGCCAAACGACTGGGACAGGAAGGGATTTTCTGATGAAACAGAGAAGCACGGTTGCCGATTATTTCATTCATGCATTCCTGATGCTGCTGGCTGTGATCTCGATCTCGCCGTTCTATAACGTGATCATCACCTCCTTCGCGGACCCCGCGGCCGTGAACGAGCAGTCCTTCTATCTCATCCCGACAAGCTTCGACCTCAGCTCTTACGAGATGCTGCTGAAGGGGAGCTATATCGGCTACTCGGTGATGAATTCCCTGATCGTGACCTTCGTCGGCACGCTCGTCAACATGCTGGTCACGACTTGCGGCGCCTATGCGCTATCGAAGAAAGGCATGCCCGGAAGATGAGTGATGATGTCCGGCATTATTTTCACGATGCTGTTCAGCGGAGGATTGATCCCGTTCTACTTAACGATTAAAAATTTGCACATGATCAATACGTACAGCGCAATGATTTTACCCGTGGCGGTCAGCACCTTCTTCCTCATCGTCATGATCAGTCAATTCCGCACGATCCCTTGGGATTTGGAGGAATCGGCGAAGATCGACGGAGGTCACGAT
>RDDZ01000109.1 GCA_003852775.1 Microbacteriaceae bacterium
ATATCGAGGCCGCAGGGTTCCCGGGGCGAGTCGTGGAATCCGCCGATATGGGCAACCTCAAACAGCGGCTCGGCGTGCCGGCGGAACTGGCCTCTTGCCACACCGCTGAGGTGGGCGGCTATGTGGTCGAGGGCCATGTGCCCGCCGCCGCGATCCGCCGCCTGCTGGCCGAGCGACCCGACGCGACGGGGCTGGCCGTTCCCGGAATGCCACCCGGCTCGCCCGGCATGGATTTCCCGGGCGTCGATCCCGAGCCGTATGAAGCGTTCCTGTTCGGCCCGACCACGCGGAGCTTCGGGCTCTTCCTCGGTCTGCGGGAAATCTGACGCGGTGCTTCCGACATGACCGCCCGGTTTGCGAATGATCCGAAACAGCACCCGGCTGAGGCTGCTTGCC
Organism: Microbacteriaceae bacterium; assembly: GCA_003852775.1. Lineage (GTDB taxonomy): Bacteria > Actinomycetota > Actinomycetes > Actinomycetales > Microbacteriaceae > Homoserinibacter. Next base: position 397 of record RDDZ01000109.1, read on the forward strand.
TCCACCAACAGGAAGGTGACGCATGACCGGGCGGGCACGAGCTGTTTTCCGAACAGGCTGCGGCCGATTGCGACAATTTGCGGTTTGCATCCTGCTGCTGGCCATCGGCGCCCTGTTTCTACAGGCCGCGGCACATGCCAGCCCCGCCGGTCACGCCATCCACCAGCAACAGGCTGCCGGCACGGCAAGCCACTGCGCCGGCCATTACCTGCCGGACGATCTTGGCGCGGATCCAGGTGGTGGCTGCGTGAAAGCCGACGGTAGCCCAGATTTGGCGGATTGCTGCCAGATCTGCCTGACCGCCGCGGTGCTCGTCGCGCCGCCGGGGCTCGGTCCGCCCGTGAGTGGCGAGGCCTTCACGGTTGTGCGCCCTGATCTGCATGACCGATCACCCGAAGGCATCCTGAGGCCGCCACGTCTCATCTCTGCGTGATGCGCAGGGATCGCCGCAAGTTGTCTGCGGGCGATCCGGCGCCAGTCCGAAAGACCGCACGAACAGATGGAGACGCGCGCCCGTAAGCCCGGGCCGGCGCTCCAGAACCAAAGGATGAAAACAATGAACCGAACTGCTATGGCCCTTGCTGTCAGCCTACTGGCAGGCTTGCCAGATACTGCCCTTGCTCAGGCTGGGCATGATACTCACAATCCGACAACACAGCCT
>RDDZ01000154.1 GCA_003852775.1 Microbacteriaceae bacterium
GCCGTGGATCGACTCGAGCTCCTCCTGGCGCAGGTCGAACGGCAGGAAGCGGTACACGTTCTCGGAGATCGCCGAGAAGTGCCGTGAGTCGCTCGCCTGCAGCATCACGTAGGGGGCGACCGCCGCATCCGGGAACACCTCGCGGATGCTCGCGGCGATCGCGTCCCACGCCGGGCCCTCGGAGGGGGAGACCGGTGCGGGGTCGGCGCCCTCGAGCAGGCGCACCTGCACGGCGGGGTCGTCGATCGTCGCGACGATGTCGGCGATCGCGGACTCGACGGTCTCGCCGGGGAGGATGCGCGAGTTGATCGTGGCGCTCGCGCGCTCGGGCACGACGTTGCGGCTCGACGAGCCCCGCAGCTGGGTGACGGCGCGCGTCGTGCGCGTCATGGCGGCGAGCTGCGGGCTCATGCGCGCGAGGGTCTTCGCGAGCGGCTTCCGGAAGCGGCCCGCCTTGCGCAGCATCCATCCGCGCGGCCCGCCGAGGCGCGCGCCCATCGACTCGAGCAGCCCGACGACGGGGTCGATGAGGTACGGCTCGCGCGGCTGGTTCTCGAGCCGCAGGATCGCGCGCGCGAGCACCGCGGTCGAGCCGCCCGGCAGCGGGATGGCCGCGTGGCCGCCCGACTGCTCGACGACGAGCTCGACGTTCATCATGCCCTTCTCGGTGACGCCGACGACGGCGGTGGGCCCGAGACCGGGGAGCAGCTGATCCATGACGGCCCCGCCCTCGTCGAGCACGAGCCAGGGACGCAGGCCCCGCTCCCCGAGCACGGCCACGAGACGCTCGATCCCCGTGCCGCCCGCCTCCTCGTCGTGGCCGAAGGCCAGGTAGACGTCGTTCGCGGGGCGGTAGCCGGCCGCGAGCTGCGACTCGACGGCCTCCAGGATCGCGACGAGGGAGGCCTTGTCGTCGAGGGCGCCGCGCGCCCAGATCGCGAGCTCGTCGCCCTCGCCGACGAGCTCCGCGGCGAAGGGTGGGTGCGTCCAGCGGCTGTCGTCGTCGACCGCCACGACATCCTGGTGGGCCATGAGCACGGCGGGCAGACCGTCGCCCGCACCCCGCCAGCGGTAGAGGAGCGTGTGCTCGGCGACGACCTCGCGCTCGAGGTGCTCGTGCACGAGGGGGAAGAGGCGCTCGAGCGCCGCGTGGAACCCGGCGAACGCGTCGTCGACGCCCGGGGCGCCTTCGTGCGAGTAGGTCGGGAAGCGCAGGAGCTCGCGGAAGCGGTCGACGGCCGGCTCGTTCATGCTCCGATCGTAGGATGCCGCGCGAGCCCCCCCGGGCTGGCTACCCTGAGGGGGTGAGCTCGTCCCGCCCCGCATCCCGTTACGGCGACCCCGGATGGCGGAGGATGGCGCTCGCGCCGGGCCTCATCGCAGCGGTCGTCCTGTTCGTGGGCATCGCCCTCATCGGCGAGGAGCCGTTCGTCTTCGTGAGCTGGGGTGTCGCGGTGCTCGCCCTCATCGTGCTCGTCTTCGCGATCCAGGCGCGCCACTGGTGGTGGGCGCCCGTCTTCGCCGCCGTGGCCGTGCTGTGGAACCCGGTGGCGCCCTTCGGCTTCGAGGGGCAGTGGTGGCTCGGTGCCCAGTACCTCGCGATCGCGGCGTTCATCGCCGCGGGCATCCTCATCAAGGTCCCGACCCCGGCGGAGGGCTCGCGCCGATGACGGAGGCCGCGCCCGCGCCGGTCGCGGAGGAGCGGGCGGACGCCCCCTCGCCGGGTCGTCGGCGCCCGGGGCGCGGTGCGGTCGCCGCGGGAGCCGTCGTGGTCGCGCTCACGGCGGGCGCGGTCGTCGCGATCCCGCTCGGCGGGTGGGACACGGTCTCCCTCGAGTCCGCCGCGATCCCCGAGCTCGGCGTCGGCGAGCTCTACCAGGGGCGCCACTACTCGGTGCGTCTCGAGGAGGCGTGGGTGGGCGACGTGCTGCCCGACGAGTACGACGTGCCCGAGGACGGGATGACGTTCGTGGTCGTGCGCGCGACGCTGCGCAACGAGTGGCGCGAGCCCGACTCCGCGGCCACCCAGCTGCTGAGCTTCGACGCGCTCGAGCAGATGCCGAGGATCGCGCGCCGCGCCGATGTCCGCATCGCCTCCGACGGCGTCCACATGGGCATCCTCCCGCCGGGCGTCGACATGGATGTGCTGCTGCGCTGGGAGGTGCCCGCGGGGTCCGTCCGCCCCGGCGAGCCGATCGTGTTCGGGGTGACCGACGGGCGACCCGAACGCGCCCTGCTCTACGAGGGCACCGCGTGGCGCGACGAGCACACGGCCGTCCAGGTGGCTCTCGTGCCGCGTCCCTCCGGCGAACTGGAGTACCCGTGGCAGCGTTGACCCGCCCCGTGCGCGTCGCGGCGGCCCTCGGGCTCGTCGCGCTCGCCTTCGTCGTCGCGCGCACCGAGCCGCAGGACGAGCTGACGTTCGCGCCCTTCGTGGTGCGCGTGGACCCGGGGGAGGTCGGCGAGGGTCGCGGTCTGCAGGCGGTCGTCGACGACGCCGTCCTCGCCGACGAGGCGACCCTCGGCGGCTGGACGGGTGAGACCGACGGCGTCTGGCTCGTCGTGTCGACGCGGATGGCGACGACCGAGAGCGGTTCGCTCGGCTACGCGACGCTCGCCGTGGGGGAGCGGCAGTGGGATGCGAGCTCGCGTCCCGGCCTCCAGGCGATGTCGTCGGCGCTCCTCGACCCGGGGCTGCCGTGGTCGGGGGCGTTCCTCTTCGAGCTGCCCGCCGACATCGCCGACGACCCCGCCGCGCGCGACGCGACGATCCGGCTCGCACACGACCCCGACACGCGGATGCGCACGGTCGTCGAGGTGGGCGTCGACCTCACGGCGCTTCCGCGCGAGCCGATCGTCGACGTCGCGCCGAAGGAGCGGATCACGTGGTGAGCGAGCAGAGCTGGTGGCGGCGCTCGCGGTGGCCGCTCGTGAGCCTCGCGGTGCTCGTCCCGGCCGCCCTCGCGGCCTCGCTGAGCGTCGACGCCGTCGACTACCTCCTGAGCCGGCCGAGCGCCGTCACGGTGGTCGAGCGCGGGGGAGCGGGTGAGCTCGGCGGCGCGACCATCCGCGTGATCGACAGCTGGTCGGCCCCCGCCGACTCGAGCCTGGGGGAGAGCTACGGTGTGCCGGTCGGGGCGGCGCTCGTCTCGGTGACGCTCGAGCTCGACGCGACCGCCGCCTCCGAGGACTTCGTGTGCCGCGTGACGCTCCTGGAGGCCGACCGCGACCGCCGTTGGACGACGAGCTTCGGCACCGACTACTTCCCGGGTGCCGACCTGCCGGACGACGTCCCGCTCGGGTGCCGCCGGCACGACACCCCGTTCCCGTTCGAGGAGACCTTCGTCATCCCGCTCGACGCGCAGGACCGCGTCGTGCTCGAGGTCATCGACCCCGCGGGCCTGCCTCGCGTGCTGCATCTGGAGCTGTGACGGCCGGCCCGACGCCGCCGCGCGCCTGCGAGCGGTCGAGCGCGGTGTCGTAGGCCGACGCGACGAGCGCGAGCTGGATCGGCACGACGAGCGCGACCACGACGAGTCCGACCGGGTCGTCGACGGCCGTCCAGAACGCGAACTCGTGCGGCCCCAGGACGCGCAGCAGGCCGACGGCGAGCCATTCACCCGCCGCGTGCACGAGCGCGTAGGCGAGCAGGAACGCACCGAGGACGAGCGGGCCCGCGGACCATACGAGCCGCACCGCTCCCGCGATGGGCAGCCAGCGCTCCTGGAAGCCGCCCGTGACGGCCGTGAGCCCCGCGCGCAGCCACCGCGGGAGCCGGGCCCAGCGGGCCGTCACGACCGCTCGGGCGCGTGCGACGCGGGCGTTCGGGGCGGAGGCAGCGGCACGCGTCCGCGCGCCCGCGTACACGACGGCGGCGAGGGCGATCCACGCGAGCGGTTGGAAGACGACGTCGCCGAGCTGCGCCATGAGCCACGAGAACGCGTCGCCGAGCCAGCGGAACCACTCCTGCTCGTCGCGCCACCGGGCGATCGCGTCGGCGGCGGGGGCGAACATCCGCCGCGTCGAGATCCAGCCCGGCACGCCCGCCAGGAGCTCGCGGAGGATGAGCAGCGCCACGAGCACCCACACCGCCTCGAGATACGCCGACACGGCCGTCGTCCAGGCCGGCAGGCGCTCCCGGAAGCGCTGGAGCAGCCAGCGGCCCGCGAACGCGACGACGACGATCCCGAGCGACCACACGTCGACGACGACGTCGAGGGCGTTCGCGGAGCCGCCGGAGAAGAAGTCGGCCTGGTCGAGCGCCGCGGCCGCGTAGTCGCGCGAGTCCTCCGCGATCATGCCCCAGGCGGCATAGATCACGAAGAACGGCAGGATCGCGGCCGAGACGGCTGAGGCCCAGCGGACGAGGAACCCGCGCCGCGTCCCGTCGGCGCGCGGCGGGTCGGCCTCCGCGACGTTCGGCAGCGCGGATCGCAGCACGAGGAACATCGCGACGTAGCTCGCGAGGCGCGCGATGACCGCGAGCGGGAGGATGAGCTGCCCGACGAGGGGCAGCTCATTGCCGACCGCGGCGGCGAGGCGCAGCAGCAGGAGGCGCGCCGTCCAGCCCGCGAGGAACCAGGCGAGGAGGGCCAGCCAGCACCGCGCATAGGCTCGGGCGGCGGTCGTCAGCACACCGCCACCCTAGCCGCAGCGGGCTTCGGCGCAGCACGCTCGAGGCGGCTCCTCGGGCTCGGCCGCGCCGTGCGCTAGACTGGGGGTGCTCGCCGCCCCACCGGCCAAGCCGGGATCTGGGGAGAGACGGAAGCGATCTGCACCGAATCCGGTCCGTGAAGCGTCATCCGCGGATCACCGAACACGCGGCGCTCGGCGCCGCGCAGGGTTGAGACCCCTCGAGGAGAACGATGGCCACATCCGGCCAGAAGACCCGCAGCGGGTCGAAGTCGTCCGCGTCGAAGAGCGCCCAGCGCCGACGCGCCCACCAGGACGAGACGGGCATCATCCCCGTGCTCGCCCGTGTCGTGCGCGGCATCGAGAACGCCGCGGAGCGCGGCAAGGTCAACGCCGCGAACCGCGTGCGCTACCGCGTCGTCGCGGTGCTCGCCCGCGAGGAGCGCGCACGCATCAAGGCCGATACGACGCTGTCCGAGGCCGAGCGCACGAAGGAGCTCACGCGCCTCGACGGCATCGCGACCATCATGGCGAAGACCGCCGCGCGGGATGCGAGCCTCATCCAGCTGCTCACCGACACCGGACCCCTGAGCCCCGCCGCGCAGGAGGTGCGACGCACCCTCCTCATGGAGGCCGGGACGCCGCTCGCCCCCGAGGACCTCGTCGTCGTGACGGAACCCGAGCCCAAGCCCGTCGTCGAGGAGAAGCAGGTCATCCCGCTCTCGGTCCGGCAGTACCAGATGTCGAACCCGTTCCTCGCGCCGGACTTCGCCGCCTACGCGAAGCCCAAGCCGAAGCCGCGCGGCGACCTCGACAACTGGGAGCTCATCGAGCCGCTCTTCCGGTCCTTCGAGGTCGGGGCCGGCGGCGGCTCGGCGAGCATGGAGCTGCCGGAGGCCCGCTCGCTCGCGACGCCCGGCGGCATCGAGCTCATGCGCCACCAGGCCCGGTTCGTCGAATCGGCGCGCGAGGGCCACCGCACCTACCTGCTCGCCGACGAGCCGGGCCTCGGCAAGACGGCGCAGTCGCTGCTCGCGGCCGACGTCGCGAACGCCTACCCGCTGCTCGTCGTCGTGCCGAACGTCGTGAAGGTCAACTGGGCGCGCGAGGTCGAGAAGTGGACGCCGCACCGCACCGTCACGGTCGTGCACGGCGACGGCGACGACGTCGACGCGTTCGCCGACATCGTCGTCGTCAACTACGAGATCCTCGACCGCCACGTCGCCTGGCTCTCGCGCCGCGGCTTCCGCGGCATGATCGTCGATGAGGCGCACTTCATCAAGAACAAGGAGTCGCAGCGCTCCAAGAACGTGCAGCTGCTCTCGACGTCGATCCGCCGGCAGTTCCCGAACCCGCTGCTCATCGCGCTCACCGGCACGCCCCTCATCAACCAGATCGAGGACTTCCGGATGATCTGGCAGTTCCTCGGCTGGATCGACGAGAAGAAGCCGCTCCCCGCGCTCATGGAGAAGCTCGAGGAGACGGGCCTCACGCCCGTCGACCCCGGGTTCTTCGCCGCCGCGCGCCGCTGCGTCGTCGAGATGGGCATCGTGCGCCGCAAGAAGGTGGACGTCGCCGCGGACATCCCCGCGCGACGCATCGCCGACATCCCGGTCGAGCTCGACGGCGAGGCCGGCCGTTCGATCCGCGAGGCGGAGCGCGCGCTCGTCGGGCGCCTGCTCGAGCGCCTCCGTCGGCTGCGCGCCTCCCGACCGGACACGGAGCTCGCCGACCTCATCCGTCTCGTCGCGGCGGCCGAGTTCGAGGAGTCGAAGCAGACCGGGTCGTCCGGCGACAACGTGTTCACGATGGTGCGCCGCATCGGTCAGGCCAAGGCCATCCCGGCGGCCGACTACACGGTCAACCTCGCGCGCAACGTCGGCAAGGTCGTGTTCTTCGCGAAGCACATCGACGTCATGGACGCGGCGGAGAAGCACTTCGCGAAGGCGGGGCTGAAGACGATCTCGATCCGCGGCGACCAGACGTCCAAGACGCGTCAGGCGGAGATCGACGCCTTCCAGAACGACCCCGAGGTCGCGATCGCGGTCTGCTCGCTCACCGCGGCGGGCGTGGGCGTCAACCTGCAGGCCGCGTCGAACGTCGTGCTCGCGGAGCTCAGCTGGACGAACGCGGAGCAGACGCAGGCGATCGACCGCGTGCACCGCATCGGCCAGGAGCTCCCGGTCACCGCGTGGCGCATCATCGCCGCGCAGACGATCGACGGACGCATCGCCGAGCTCATCGACTCGAAGGCCGGGCTCGCCGCCCGTGCGCTCGACGGAGAGGCGGGCGAGGCAGCCGAGGGCTCGGTGCAGCTCGAGGCCCTCGTCGCGCTCCTCACCGAGGCCGCACGAGAGCTGTAGAACCCTCAACCATCTAGCGAGAGTTGACGTCTTGTGCGGCGTCGGCAGCTGAGTAATCTCTACTTCACCGGAAGGCACGGATCCCCTCGGGGGTCAGCCGGAAGGCGACTGAAAGGCCCCTGGGGCTCGACGGACCCCGGTGCTTCGGCGCCGGCGGAACGCGGCGACCGGGGGCCTTTCGTCGTGCGCGGGCGCACATCTTGGCACGGTGCGGCGAGTCGGCGTCATCCCCCGCTCTGGGGGGAGCGGGCCCGGAAGCGTACCCATATCGTGA
>RDDZ01000001.1 GCA_003852775.1 Microbacteriaceae bacterium
GGCGAAGACCTCCGGTTGTGAAGTGGAGCTGTTGAGTTCAACCGCTTCACGAACCAGGAGGTCTTCGTGTCTCACGCTAACGCTGTCCTCACCCCGCGCACTCGACTGCGCCTGGCGCGCCTGATCGTCGTCGAGGGGTGGCCGCCGTCGGTGGCGGCGAAAATGTTCATGGTCTCGACGGTGACCGCCCGGAAGTGGGCTGCCCGATTCAGTGCTGAAGGTGCTGCCGGGATGCGGGATCGCTCAAGCCGCCCGCACTCGATGCCAACGAAGACGCCACTGCCGGTCGTGAAGCAGATCGTGAAGGCGAGGTGGCGTCGCCGGCTCGGTCCGGTCCAGATCGCCGGCGAGCTCGGCCTGGCGCCCTCGACCGTTCACGCGGTGTTGGTGCGGTGCCGCATCAACCGGCTGTCGGCGATCGACCGTGTCACTGGTGAGCCGATCCGCCGCTACGAGCACGACCGCCCTGGCGCGATGCTCCATGTCGACGTGACGAAGTTCGGGCGCATCCCGGACGGCGGCGGGCACCGGTTCGTCGGGCGGCAGCAGGGCTACAAGAATCAGTTGGCGACCCCAGGGTTGCCCAGGGGCAGAGACCGTAAGCCGAGGACCGGGACCGGGTTCTTCCACACCGTCATCGACGACCACTCCCGAATCGCCTACCTCGAGGAACACGACGATGAGACCGCCGAAACCGCGGTCGGCGTCCTGCGACGCGCGGTCGCCTGGTTCGCCGAGCACGGCGTCACCGTCGAACAGGTGCTATCGGACAACGGCTCCTGCTACCGCTCCCACGCCTGGCGCGACGCCTGCATCCAACTCGGCATCGCCCACAAACGCACCCGCCCCTACCGGCCGCAGACCAACGGCAAGATCGAACGTTTCCACCGCACCCTCGCCGACGGCTGGGCCTACGCGAGGTTCTATGCCTCAGAAACCGAACGACGCGCAGCCCTATCCGGCTGGATCCACTTCTACAATCATCACCGGCGCCACTCCGCGATCGGAGCCCCGCCCATCAGCAGGCTCAACAACCTGCCCGGACATCACA
>RDDZ01000016.1 GCA_003852775.1 Microbacteriaceae bacterium
TCGAGCAGCTCGCGACCGTCTCGGGCGTCGGCGAGAAGAAGCTCGAGGCCTACGGCGAGGCGGTGCTCGAGGTGGTCGGGGCGGCGTAGCGAGCCGCCGCGAAGGCTCCGCGGCCGACGGTTCGGTGCTCAGGCGGACGCGGTGGCCCGCCGCACGGGCACCGAGGTGAACCGGTCGATGATGCGGATCGCGTCATCGCCCTCCCCGTCGATCACCCATTCGATCTCGGGTTCACGGCTGAACACCCAGTCGGGCCAGTCGCGCAGCAGCACGGAGAGGAATGCCCGCGTCTCGTGCTCGGCGATCGCCTTGCCCATGCAGGAGTGCCTGCCCATGCCGAAGGCGGCGTTGGGCTTGCGCTCGCGGTGGATGTCGATGACCTCGGGGTCGCCCCAGGCTTCGGCGTCATGGTTGGCCGAGGCGTAGTTGAGGATGACGTAGTCGAGCGCTTCGCCGTCGGGGCCGCGTTCGATGCGCTCCATCTTGGCCAGGGGCGACAGGAACCGGCCGAGCTCGGCGATGGTGCGTGCGACGGCGTCGGGGTTGCCCGTGAGGTACTCGCGATCGGCGGGCTCCTTGACGAGGTGCCACACGAGTCCGGTGATGAGCTTGATGACGGTATCGCGGCCTCCGGCGAGCAGCACGCTGGCGATGCCGAACATCTCGTCGCGGGTGAGGGTGCGGTCGTTGACGACGAGGCGCGCGATGGTGTCCCACACGTCGCGCTCGGGTTCGCCGGCGAGGGCGCGGGCTTCGGCATCGTCGAAGACGCGCGCGAGGTAGCCGTGCAGGGCGTCGCCCGAGCGCTGGCTCTCGACGTCGAAGCGTCGCTCGCGGTGGGCGCGCTGGGATTCGGGGGTGACCTCTCCGGCGGCGTAGGCGTCGGCGAGCCAGACGTCGGGCCCCCAGCTGAGCCACTCGTCGTAGTCCTGCGGGCGCTCGTAGACGATGGTGAGGCATCCGATGACGTAGGGCAGCGCGAGGTCGGTGGTGATGTCGCCGCCTCCGCGCGCGTCGATGTCGGCGATGAGCTGGGCGGCGAGGGCCTGGAAGCGCGGCATCTTGGGGGCGATCGCGTCGGCCATGAAGAGCGGCTGCACGGCGTTGCGGAATGCGGTGTGGTCGGGCGCGTCGAGCTCGAGCGGGATCTGCTTGTAGTCGCGCACGTCGCGGTCGCCCTGCAGGTCGCTGGAGTATCGGGTGGTGTTCTTGGCTGCGGCGAGGACGGCGTGGTAGCCACGGATCTCGGCGCGGGCGTCGGCGGAGGTCATCCAGCCATTTTGTACGCAAATCGGATTAAATGCCAGTGGGGAGAGGCGATGGCCCGAATGCGGCGGGAAGGGCGTGCGGACGGCGGCTCACGCGGGGGCGGCGAAAGCGAGCGGGTTCGCCTCGATCTCGCGTGACCACAGCTCCGCGGCGCCGATCAGCACCGCATCGGTCACCCCCTCGGTGGGCTCCACCCGCACCCGCTCCGCGAGCGAGGGCATGGCGCTCGAGCGGATGCTCGCCGCGAGGAGTGCCGGATCGATGCGTGCCAGCGGGGCGAGGAAGCCGCCGAGCACCACCACCTCGGGGTCGAAGCTGTTGACGGTGTTGCCGATGGCCACGCCGAGTGCCTCGACGGCGTCGCGCACCTCGTCGCGCATCTCGCCGGCGGCGGGCTGCGACGCGAGCGCATCCGACCAGTCCTCCCCTGTCGACTGACGCAACGCATCGCGTTGCACGAGCGCCTCGATGGTGCCCGCGAGGCCGCTGAAGTCGCGTGCCGCCGCGCTCGACTGGCGCACGTGGCCCAGCTCGCCGGCGAAGCCGTGGGCGCCGCGCAGCAGCACGCCATCGCTGACGACGCCCGCGCCGATTCCGCCCGTGCCGCCGAACAGGTAGACGAGGTGGCGCACGCCGGATGCCGCCCGCATCCGATACTCGACGTCCGTGGCCAGGCGCGCGTTGTTGTCGGCTTGGGCGGGGAGCCCGGTGGCGGCGGCGAGCTCCGCCGCGAAGTCGACGTCACACCAGGCGAGCCGGGGTGCATCGACGACGCGGCCCGTGGTGCGATCCACCTGGCCGGGGATCCCGGCACCGATGCCGACGGCGCGCGCGTCGCCGGAGATCTCGGCGGCGATGTCGGCGATGAGTTCAGCGCACAGCAGTGCGACCTCGGCCGAACTCGCCCCCGAGGGGGTGGGTGCGGCACGGCGGGTGCGCACGATCCCGTCGAGTCCGACGAACCCGACGGTCGTGACGTCGGATTCAGGGTTCACCGCGTAGCTGCCGACGCGGTCGCTCGGATGCAGCAGCAGGCTGGGTCGCCCGGCTCCGCCGGCGGGGCGCTGCGGGGTCTCGCTGATGAGGCCGAGTGCGCTCAGCTGGGTGGTCAGCTCGGCGATGCTCGTGCGGCTGAGGCCGAGTTCGGCGGTGAGCGTGGTGCGGGCGACGGGGTGGTGGCTCCGGATGGCGGCGAGCACGACCGCGAGGTGGTGGGCCCGGATGGCGTCCTTGCCGTGGGCGAGGGGGCGGGTGCTGGTCGACACCCAGACAGGCTATCGCCGGGGTCGCGCCAGATTTATCCGAAGAATGGATTATTTATGGCACAATGACCGTGCAGAGAGGAACGCCCATGCTCGAGATCACGGTCGACATGACCAAATGCCAGCACTACGGACAGTGCGTGTTCGAGGCCCCCAACACCTTCCGCCTCAACGACGACGACAAGCTCGAATACACCGCGACCGCCGTCGACGGCGACGAGGAGCTCATCGCCGCGGCGGCCGACGTCTGCCCCATGCAGGCGATCACCTTCGTACGCGTGTGACCGAGCGCATCCTGATCGTGGGGGCCTCCCTCGCCGGCCTCCGCACGGCGGAGGCGCTGCGCCGGGCGGGAGCCACCGCCTCGATCACCGTCCTCGGCGACGAGCCGCACCTGCCCTACAATCGGCCGCCGCTGTCCAAGGCGATCCTCACGGGCGCCGACACCGCCGACACTCTGCAGTTCCCGTTGCGCGAGAGCGTCGCCGACGTCGACTGGCTGCTCGGCTCGGCCGCCGTCGACCTCGACCTCGACCGCGCACGGGTCACGAGCGCCGACGGCACGGAGCACCCCTTCGACCAGCTCGTGATCGCCACGGGCGTGCGGGCCCGGCGCGTGCACACCGTCGCCGGGCGCCCGCGCCAGTGCGTCATCCGCACCCGCGACGACGTCGATCAGCTGCGCCCGCAACTGCAGCCGGGAACCCGCCTGGTCATCATCGGCAACGGGCTGATCGGATGCGAGACCGCGGCGAGCAGCCGCGGGCTCGGTGTCGAGGTCACCGTCGTCGGCCGCTCGCCGCTCGCCCTCGAGCGCCTGTTCGGCCGCGAGCTCGCCGAGATCTTCGCGGCTCGACACCGCGACGCCGGGGTCGCCACCATCACCGCGCAGGTCACCGACATCGTCGACCTCGACGAGGCACCCGTGCAGGTGCACCTCGATGACGGCACCGTGCTCACCGCCGATGTCGTGGTGGAGGCCATCGGTTCCGAGCCCAACACCGACTGGCTGCACGGAACGGGTATCGACCTCCGCGACGGGGTCGCCGTCGACGCGGGAATGCGCGCGCTGCGCACCGACGGCAGCGTCGTCGACGACGTGTTCGCCGTCGGCGACGTCGCCTCCGCACCGCATCCGCTCGCGCACGGCGCGCGCCGTCGCATCGAGCACTGGAACATGCCCGCCGAGCACGCCAAGCGGGCCGCGGCCGTCATGGTCGCCCCGCTCGCGGAGCGCGACGCGCGTGCCCGCGCCACCGTCGCGCCGGTGCCCTCGATGTGGACCGACCAGTACCAGTTCCATCTGCTGAGCTACGGGCTGCCCGCCCTGGGCGACGACATGCGCCTGATCGAGAGCAACGATGCGGGCGATCGGGTGTACGGCGCGTATCGCGGTGACGACCTCGTGGGGGTCGTCGGGCTCGGGATGCGGTCGGCGGTGCTCGCGCGCCGCGCCGAGGTGCTGCATACGATGACGCGATACGGAGCGACCGCATGACCGAACGGTTCACCTGGGAGCGGATCTGGACGCAGGGCGACACCTCCGACGGCTGGTCGCACTCGGGCATCTGCGTCGACCACACCGGCGCCGTCGTCTTCGCCGCCCCCGAGGGCGGGGCGCTCATCCGCATCGCTCCCACCGGCGAGGCCGAGCGGATCGCGGTGACCCTCACCGAGATCCACGGCATCAGCGTGGATGCGGTGCAGACGGCCGTGCTGTGGCTCGCCGACCCCGGCGAGAAGCCGTGCGCCGCCGACGGCTACCGCCCTGTGGTGAACGCGGGCCGGGTGGTCGCCCTGCGCGACGGTGTCGAGCACGAACTCGCCCAGCCCCGGTTACCCGCCTATCGCGATGCCTGCTGGCGTCCCACCTCCGTCGTCGCCGATGCGGATGGCGTGTGGGTCGCCGACGGATACGGGGCGAGCCTCGTGCACCGTTTCGATCGGGACGGAGCGCACCTGCTCACTCTCGACGGCACCGCCACGGGAACCGCCTTCGATTGCCCGCACGGCGTGGCGCTGGTGACGCGCGCCGGCGCACGCGAGCTCTGGGTGGCCGACCGCGGCAACCGCCGGATCGTGCGCCTCACCGCGCAGGGGGAGCACCTCGGCACCATCGAGCACCCGCTGTTCACCTCGCCCAGCTCGCTTGCGGTGCGGGGTGCGGAGGTGGTGGTGACCGAGCTCTTCGGAGGTCTGCTGGCGATCGACGCCGACGACCAGGTGCGCTCCCTGCTTCCCCAGCGCGCCGCATCCGGGCATGCCGCCCCGTGGCCGAACGCGCTCGAGGACGGCAGGCTCGTGCGCCCCGAGCTGGGTGAGGAGCAGCTGCATGCGCCGCATGGCGTCGCCGTGGCCGAGGACGGCAGCATCCTGCTCACCGAGTGGTTGATCGGCGGTCGTCAGTGGCGGCTCGTGCCGGGCCTCACCCGCTGAGGGGGTCGAGCGCCGCGGGTTCGAACGCCGTTTCCTCGAGCACCGGCAGCAGCAGTTCGGCCCCGCTTCCTTCGCCGACGCGCACCGTACGCGAGCCCGACGGCGTGAGGTCGTAGCTCGGGAAGTTGGATCCCGTGAGCACGAGCCGAATACGGTGTCCCGCCGCGAATTCGCGTGCCGTGTTGCCGAGGGCCACCGACACCGTGCCGCCGTCCGCGGCGGTCACGCGCGTGACGCCGTCGAGCACCGCGCGGGCGGTGCCGTCGGGCCGCACGTCGAGCAGCTTGGCGACGAGGTCGGCCGTCGCGGTGCTCGCGGCGAACGGCACGCGCACCTCCACGGCGCCGGCGATCGTTAGCGCCTCGGTGAGCGGTTCGCCCTCGAAGCTCAGCACGTCGCCGCGCTTCGTCGTGTCGTCATCCACCGGCCCGGCGATGTCGGTGCCCGGGTGCAGCGTGCGACCGCCGCGCGCGGGCACCGGGTCGGATGCGTCGTGCTGCCAGCCGAGTTCGGTCGCGGCTCCCGGGTCCCCGCCGAGCGTGCCGGCTCCGGCCGGATCGTGGGCGCGGGTGCCCGCACCGAGCGACAGCGTGCGCACCGTGGCGGGCGGGGGCCACTCGTCCATCTCCAGCCAGTGGTTCGCCCCCATCACCCAGACGCTCGCCCCCGATCGCACCTGCTCGCCGGAGGCCGCCGCGCGCAGGAACTCCATCCGCTCGGCGGGAAAGCGCATCCATCCGCTCGCCTCGGTGCCGTACTCTTCAGCACCGGCGCTCGTGCCGTACACGGTGCCGTGGGTCCACGGGCCGATCACGAGCCGCTGCCGCCCCGCGTGGCCGGCCTCGCACATGGCGCGGTAGGCGCGGATAGCGCCCTCGACGAAGATGTCGTGCCATCCGGTGAGGTGGAAGATCGGCAGCCCGTCGGCCAGCAGGGGCAGCTCCGCGTCGAAGGCGGGCGTCGCATCGCCCGTCGGCTCGTCCAGCCACGGCCGGGCGCCCGGGAACGTCGTCGTGAGCCGCTCGAGCGCATCGGCACTGCGGGCCGTCTCGCGGAAGTCCGAATGCCAGGCGGAGCCCTGGGCCTTCACGTCGGCATCGCCCGGGCTGCCCATGATGCCCAGGCCCAGACCCCAGTTGAGCAGGAAGCCCAGATTGACGGCACCGCCGCGGCGGATCCAGGGGTCTGCCGTCTCGGGCGAGGAGACGATCGGGGCGATCGCGCGCAGGCCAGGGGGGAGCTCGCGAGCGGCCATCCAGGCGGTGAGCCCGTCGTACGAGGCGCCGCCCATCACGACATCGCCCGAGGACCACGGCTGCGCGGCGCACCAGGCGACCGCGTCCTGCCCGTCGCCGATCTCCTGACCGAACGGAGCGAAGTCGCCGGTGGAATCCCAGCGACCGCGCACATCCTGCAGCACCACCACCCAGCCCGCACGGGCGAGAGCGACCGTGTCGTGGCCGGCGCGGAGTGCCGCGCGCCCGTACGGGGTGCGCATGAGCAGCACGGGGCGTCGTTCGTCGTCGTCGAGCCGCACGATGTCGGAGGCCAGGAGCGCGCCGTCCCGCGTGGGGACGGTGGCATCCTCGACGACGATGCGCGGGATGCTCATCGCCGCAGAGCCAGCGCCGATGCCGGGTTGCGCACGAACAGGGTCGCGATCTCGTCGTCGCCGAACCCGTGTGCGCGCAGCTGTGCAGGCAGCCCGGAGGCGAGCCAGGCGAGGCCGGGCGATCCGCCGAACGCCGTCCACAGGTCGCGCCGCGCGCCATCCGTTCCGAGCACCACCTGGCCGAGGGTGGCCTCCTCGCGGTGCTGCGCGAGCAGCACCGCGGTGTCGGTGACCTCACGGTCGGCCTGCCGCAACGCCTGGTCGTACAGCAACCATGCTCCGCTCTGCGCCATGTCGCGATGGTAGGTGGGGTCGGTGACCTTGTCGATGTGCGAGAGCATCACGGCGTCGGCGGGGACCCCGAGTTCGGCGAACGCCGCGAGCTGCTCGAGTGCGCCGCGCCCGTGCTCGCAGTGGGTCAGGATGGGTGCCCCCGTCCGGGCGTGAGCGATCGCGGCGGCCTCGAACAGGCGCGCGTCGCGGTCGTTCAGCGCGCCGCCGCCGGTGGCGACCTTGATGACGCCCGCCCGGTGGGGGGTGCGCCGCACGTACGGGCACGTGTAGTCGAATGCATCGACGCCGTCTTCGACGTCGCCGATGAACAGTTCGGCGAGCTCCTCAGCCGACACGATCCCGGTCCAGTGGGTGG
>RDDZ01000144.1 GCA_003852775.1 Microbacteriaceae bacterium
GTCGCTGACCTTCGCGCTGCGCTTCCGCGCCGCCGACCGCACGCTCACGGCCGCGCGGTCGGCCGCGCCTGTTCGGCCCGTGGGCGCGGCTCTGCCGTCTTCGCCTACTCGCGCAGCGTCGCGCCGAACCGCTCGGCGGCGCGGGCGAGGCCCGCGAGCTTCGCCTCGGTCGCCTCGGCGGCCGTGAGCGTGCGGTCGGCGGCGCGGAAGCGCAGCGCGAAGGTCAGCGACTTGCTGCCCTCCGCGACGCCCTGACCGCGGTAGTCGTCGACGAGGCGGATGTGCTCGAGCAGCTCGCCCGCGCCCTCCGCGACCGCGTCGCGCACGTCGCCCGCGGGCACCGCGGCGTCGACGACGAGCGAGAGGTCCTGCGTGGCGGCCGGGAGAGTGCCGATCGGCGTCGCGTGACGGTCGATGTCGCTCAGCTCGATGAGCGCGTCGAGGTCGAGCTCGTACACCGCCACGACGCGCGGCAGGTCGGACTCGAGCGCGATCGCCGGGAGCAGCTCGCCCGCGACGCCCACGACGCTCTCGCCGACCCGCAGCTCGGCCGTGCGGCCCGGGTGCAGAGCGGGGTGCGAGCCCTGCGCGGCGCGGATGTCGAGGCCGAGCGCGAGGCCCACCTGGCGCACGGCGTCGAGGGCGTCCGCCAGCCCCGCGGCGACGGGCGCCTGACCGGGCTGCTTCGGGAGCACGTCGCCGAGGAACAGGCCGCCGACGTGGCGCGCCTGCGGCGGGATGCCCTCCCCGAGGCGCGCGAGGGTGTCGTCGCCGGGGCGCTGCGCGCCGAGCGGGATGAAGTCGGTGCCGTACTCGACACCCGGCTCCGGGAGGAACACGGTGCCGATCTCGAACAGCGCGAGGTCGGTGAGGCCGCGCGACAGGTTGCGGTGCGCGGTCTCGACGAGGCCCGGCAGGAGCGTTCGACGCAGGAGCGAGATCTGCTGGTCGAGCGCGTTCGCGAGGCGCACGGACGCCGCGCCCGGCTCGTAGCGCTCGGCCACGGCATCCGACACGAACGGGTACGCGAGCACCTCGGTCGCGCCCGCGGCGGCGAGGGTCTGCGCGACACGGCGGCGCGCACGCTGCGCGCGCGTGAGGCCGCGGCCCGCGGGCGCGATCGGCAGCTCGGCGGGGATGCGGTCGTAGCCCGTGATGCGGGCGATCTCCTCGACGAGCGAGACGTCGTCCACGAGGTCGGGGCGCCAACTCGGCGGCGTGACCGTCGCGACGTCGCCGTCGACCTCCACGGTCGCGCCGATCATCTCGAGCGTGCCGACGACCTCGTCGCGCATGTAGGGCACGCCGACGATCGCGGCGGGGCGGTCGAGCGGGAGCCGCACCGCGGCGAGCGGCGTCGAGGCGTCGTACAGGCCGCCGAGCTCGTCGAGCGTGCCGCCCGCGAGGTCGACGAGCAGCTGGGCGACGCGCGCCGTCGCGACCTCCGCGACGCGCGGGTCGACGCCGCGCTCGTTGCGCTTCGCGGCCTCGCTCGGGAGCTTGTGGCGGCGCACCGTGCGCGCGATCGACACCGGGTCCCAGATCGCCGCCTCGATGAGCACGTCGGTCGTGGTGTCCGAGAGCTCGCTGTAGGCGCCGCCCATGACGCCGCCCAGGCCGAGCGGACGCTGCGCGTCGGCGACCACGAGGTCGGCCGGGTCGAGGGTGCGCACCTTGCCGTCGAGGGTCTCGAGCTGCTCCCCGGGCTTCGCGCGGCGAACGACGAGGCCGCCCGCGTCGACCTTCGCGAGGTCGTACGAGTGATTCGGCACGCCGAGCTCGAGCATGACGTAGTTCGAGATGTCGACCGCGAGCGAGATCGAGCGGATGCCCGCGAGACGCAGGCGCGACGCCATCCACGGGGGCGTCGGGCGGCTCGGGTCGATGCCGCGCACGACGCGCACCGAGAACACCGTGCAGCCCTGGCGGCCGCGGATGGGCGCCTCGTCGGTGATCGTGAGCGGGTAGCCCGACACGGGGGTCACCTGGACGGCGTCGACCGGGTCGCGGAACGCCGCGCCCGTCGAGTGCGAGTACTCGCGCGCGATGCCACGGATCGAGAAGGCGTAGCCGCGGTCCGGCGTGACGTTCACCTCGACGGCCGCGTCGTCCAGACCGAGCAGCGAGATCGCATCCGTCCCGACCTCGGGGTCGAGCCCGAGCTCCGCGAGGCGCAGGATGCCGTCGTGCTCGTCGCCCATGCCGAGCTCGCGCGCGGAGGCGATCATGCCGTCCGACACGTGGCCGTAGGTCTTGCGGGCCGCGATCGGGAACGGCCCGGGCAGCACGGCACCCGGCAGGGTCACGACGACCTTGTCGCCGGGGCCGAAGTTGTGCGCGCCGCAGACGATGCCGCGCGGCTCCGCCTCGCCGACGTCGACCTGGCACCAGTTGATGGTCTTGCCGTTCGACTGGGGCTCGGGCACGGCCGAGAGCACCTGGCCGACGACGATCGGCCCCTGGAGGGCGTAGCTGTGGGTGTCCTCCTCCTCGAGGCCGACCTTCACGAGCGCCGCATGCAGGTGCTCGAGGGTCACGTCCTCCGGAAGATCGGTCCACTCCCCGAGCCAGCTGATCGGGACGCGCATCACACCACCATCCCGAACTGCTGCGAGAAGCGGACATCGCCCTCGACCATGTCGCGCATGTCGTTCATGTCGTTGCGGAACTGCAGGGTGCGCTCGATGCCCATGCCGAACGCGAAGCCCTGGTACTCCTCGGGGTCGATGCCCGCGGAGCGCAGCACGTTGGGGTTCACCATTCCGCAGCCGCCCCACTCGACCCAGCGGGCACCGCCCTTGGCGTTCGGCTGCCACACGTCCATCTCGGCGCTCGGCTCGGTGAACGGGAAGTAGTTGGGGCGCAGGCGGATCTGTGCGCCCTCGCCGAACATCGCGCGCGCGAGGTGCTCGAGCGTGCCGCGCAGGTGCGCCATCGTGAGGCCCTTGTCGATCGCGATGCCCTCGATCTGGTGGAAGACCGGGGTGTGCGTGGCGTCGAGCTCGTCGGTGCGGTACGTGCGGCCGACGGCGGCGACGTAGACCGGCAGCGGGCGCGACAGCAGCGAGCGCACCTGGACGGGGCTCGTGTGCGTGCGCATCACGAGGTGACGGTCCGCGGGCTCCACGAAGAAGGTGTCCTGCATCGCACGGGCCGGGTGGTCCTCGTCGAAGTTGAGGGCGTCGAAGTTGAACCACTCGTGCTCGAGCTCGGGGCCCTCGCCGACCTCCCAGCCCATGCCGACGAAGAGGTCGCTCATCTCCTCCATGAGGAGCGAGAGCGGATGCCGGGCGCCGCGGTTCCAGCGCGACGGCACCGCCGTCACGTCGACTGCCTCGGCGGCGAGACGCGCCTCCTCCTCGGCCGCGAGCACGCGCTCCTCGGCCGCGGCGAGCGCCTGGGTGACCCGGGCGCGGGCCTGGCCGACGAGCTTGCCTGCGGCGGCCTTCTGGTCGCCGGGGAGGTCGCGGATGGCGGCGTTCAGCTGGGCGAGCGGCGACGACTCTCCGGCGTGCGCGCTGCGCGCGGCCTTGAGGCTCGCCGAGTCGCCGGCCTCGCCGATCGCGGCGAGCGCCGCCTCGACGGCGGCGGTGACCGCCTGCTCGGTGATGGGGTTCGACACGAGGATCGAGTCTATCCGCGTGCGGCTGGACGCCTGTTCAGACGCCCGACGCCGCGCCCGTCAGCGCTTGGCGCCGAGGCTCTGATCCGTCACTCGTGTCGCGAAGGCGTCGTCGACGACCTTGCGCGCACGCCGGGCCTCCGCCTTGCGCGAGAACGGCGTCGAGCCCTTCGGCATCCGTCCCGACTCCACGCGCCGCGCGACGATGCGGGCGATCCACGACAGCAGCAGGTTCATCGCGAGGTAGATCGCGAACGTCACGAAGAAGAGCGTGAACAGGTAGCGGCTGCCGTAGTAGTTGGCGAGCTGGTTCGTCGTCGTGCGCAGGAGCTCGTTGTAGCCGATGACGTACGCGAGCGAGGTGTCCTTCAGGAGCACCACGAGCTGCGCGATGATGATCGGCAGCATCTGGCGGAACGCCTGCGGGAACTCGATCGAGAGGCGCGTGCGCACCGGGCCGAGGCCGATCGCGAGACCCGCCTCGCGCTGTCCGCGCGGGAGGGCCGCGATGCCCGCCCGCAGCGCCTCGCCGATGATCGCGCCGTTGTAGAGGATGAGCGCGATGACGCCCGCCCAGTACGCGCCCGTCGAGAAGATGAGCAGGACGAAGAGCATCATCAGCAGGACGGGCATGCCGCGCAGGAACTCGAGCACGACGACCATCGGGTAGCGGATCCACCCCGAACCCGCGGTGCGCAGGAACGAGATGATCACGCCGAACAGCACGGCGCCGATCGCCGCGACGCCCGCCATCTGCAGGGTGTTGAGCACGCCGACGCCGATGCGGCGCCACACGGCGCGGTCGGCCAGGATGTCCCAGCGGCTCGGATCGAACATGCCGGGCAGCTCCGCGCCGCCTGCCGTGATGCGCGGAGCCGCGAGAGCCCAGATGACGGCCGCGAGCCCCGCCGCGATCGCGATGACGGCGATCACCGAGGCGATGCGGGAGCGGAGCCGGGCCTTCGGGCCGGGCACGTCGTACAGCACGTTGCTCATCGCAGCACCGCCACTCGACGCTCGACGACGGCCGCGATCCGGCCGAGCGTCACGGTGATGATCAGGTAGAAGACCGCGACCGAGATGAGGATCGCGAAGACCTCGTCGCCGCGGATGTTGATGACGTCCTGGGCGGACGCGAAGAGGTCCTTCACGAAGAACGCGCCCGCGACGGAGGTGTTCTTCGTGAGCGCGATGATGACGTTGATGAGCGGCGGCACGACCATGCGGATCGCCTGCGGCAGCACGACGATGCCGAGGGTCTGACCGAAGCCGAGGCCGATCGAGCGGGCCGCCTCCGCCTGGCCGACGGGGACGCCGTTGACGCCCGAGCGCACGGCCTCCGCGACGAAGGGCGAGGTGTAGGCCGTGAGGCCGATGCTCGCGAGGATGAAGAAGTCGATGCGCACCCCGAGGTACGGGAGGATGAACGCGCAGAAGAACAGCACGAGCGTGAGCGGCGTGTTGCGCAGGATCTCCGTGTAGACGGTCGCGAAGCCGCGCAGCGCCGCGACGGGCGAGATGCGCATGGCGGCCACGAGCGTGCCGATCACGAGCGCGCCTGCGCCCGCGATGCCGAGCAGCGCGAGCGTCGTGCCGAAGCCGCGCAGGAACGTCGGCAGGTTCTCGATGACGGCGTCCACGCTCCTCCTTCCTCAGGTCTCAGGGGGCGGATGCGGCGCCCGCGCGAGGCGAGCGCCGCATCCGTTCCGATCAGCGGGTGTAGCGGTCGACGGCCGGGGGCTCCGGCGTGTCGAGCACGATGCCCGCGGTCTTCTCCCAGGCGGCGGCCCAGGTGCCGTCGGCTTAGGCCTCCTCCAGGACGTCGTTGATCCAGTTGCGGAACTCGTCGTCCTCGAGCGCGAGGCCGATGCCGTAGGGCTCCGAGGTGAACGGGTTGCCGACGACCTCGAACTCGCCCTCGTTCTGGGCGGCGAGGCCCGCGAGGATGACGTTGTCGGTCGAGACCGCGACGACGGCGCCGTTGCGCAGCGGCTCGAGGCACTCGCTGTAGCCGGCGGCCGGGAGCACGTTCACGCCCGCCTCGATGAGGTTCTTCTCCGAGGTGGAGCCGGAGACCGAGCAGACCGTCTTGCCCGCGAGGTCCTCGACGCTCGTGATGCCCTCGGGGTTGCCCGCGGCGACCAGGATGTCCTGACCGGCGACGTAGTACGGTCCGGCGAAGGAGACGACCTCCTTGCGCGCGTCGTTGATCGTGTACGTCGCGATGACGATGTCGACCTCGCCGGCCTGGATGAACGGCTCGCGGTTCTTCGAGACCGTCTCGGTCCACGTGATCTTCTCGGGCGCGATGCCGAGCTTGCCCGCGATGAGCTTGCCGACCTCGACGTCGAAGCCCTCGGGCGTGCCGTCGGGGCCCGCCAGACCGAAGAGCGGCTGGTCGAACTTGGTGCCGATGGTGATGGTGCCCGCCTCCGCGAGCTTCGCCATGGTGCTGCCCTCGGCGAACTCCGGCGACTCCTCGACGATGGGCTCGTCGGCCGGAGCGTCCGAGTCCGCACAACCGACCAGCGCGACAGCGGTCGCGAAGGCCAGGGCTGCGATGCTGAGCGACTTCTTGAGTCTCATCTCTGCCTCTTTCTCTTGGTGCGCCTCGGGTGGGGCGCGGTGGGTGGGTAAGCGGTCTGGTGGACCTTTTTCAGTGGGTAAGCACCTTCGCCAGGAAGTCCTTGGCGCGGTCGGTCTGCGGGTTCGTGAAGAAGGCCTCGGGGGTGCCCTCCTCGACGATCGCGCCGTCGGCCATGAAGAGCACGCGGTCGGCGACCTTTCGCGCGAAGCCCATCTCGTGGGTGACGACGATCATCGTCATGCCCGAGCGCGCGAGCTCGGTCATGACGTCGAGCACCTCGTTGATCATCTCGGGGTCGAAGGCGGACGTCGGCTCGTCGAAGAGCATGAGCTTGGGCTCCATCGCGAGCGCCCGCGCGATCGCGACGCGCTGCTGCTGGCCGCCCGAGAGCTGGGCCGGGAGCTTCGCGGCCTGATTGGCGACGCCGACGCGGTCGAGCAACTCCATGGCGCGCTTCTCGGCGTCCTTGCGCGACATCCCGCGCACCTTGATGGGGCCGAGCGTCACGTTCTGCAGCACCGTCTTGTGCGCGAACAGGTTGAACGACTGGAACACCATGCCGACGTCGGCGCGCAGACGCGCGAGGTCGCGACCCTCCGCGGGGAGCGGCACCCCGTCGATGCGGATCTCGCCCGAGTCGATCGTCTCGAGGCGGTTGATGGTGCGGCACAGGGTCGACTTGCCCGACCCGGACGGGCCGATCACGATGACGACCTCGCCGCGGCTCACGGACGTGGTGATGTCCTTGAGAACGTGAAGCTCACCGAAGTGCTTGTCGACGTGGTCGATCTCGACGAGGGCGTCCATAGTTGACACCTATTCACGCCACCCGGGGACGGTCAAACCGGTCGGTTCGGGCGCCCCCCCCCCCCCCCCCCCCGCCGGGGGGGGGGGCCCGCGGCGGGGGGGGGCCCCCCCCCCCCCCCCCCCCGCGGCGGGCGCGGCGGGGGGGCGGGCGCG
>RDDZ01000009.1 GCA_003852775.1 Microbacteriaceae bacterium
CGCCCGCGCCGGTGCCCGCCCCGGCCGCCGACCTCGGCCAGGACGCCGGGTCGATGGACCAGAGCAACACCAACAACCTGCTCCAGCTCGCCCGCCGTCTCCACGAGGAGCACGTGCGCGAGGGCATGGAGAAGCGCGACCAGCTCATCGCCGAGGGCCACGCGACCGCCGCACGTCTCGTGTCCGAGGCCGAGACGCAGCAGCGCGCCGCGATCGACGCCCTAGAGGCCGAGAAGGCGGGTCTCGAGCGCCGCATCGAGGAGCTGCGCATCTTCGAGTCGGAGTACCGCGAGCAGCTCAAGGGCTACATCGAGGGCCAGCTGCGCGAGCTCGAGTCGGCCGCGCCGATCTCGGCTCCGGAGGAGTCGGCGACGCCCGCCGTGCTCGGCTCGGCCGCGCCGGCCTACGCCGCGCCGGCCTCGGGGGCGCCCGCCTACGCCGCGCCGGCCTCGGAGGCCCCTGCCTACGCGGCTCCGACCTCGGAGACCCCCGTGTACGAGGCCCCGAGCTTCGAGGCTCCGTCGTACGAGGCGCCCGTCGTCGACAACGCGCCCGCGTACGAGGCACCGGCCGTCGAGCAGGAGGCTCCGCAGGCCCCGCAGGAGTTCGCGGCGCCCGCCTACGGCGGCGACTACAGCCAGGCTCCCGCCCCGCAGCCCGCGAGCGGCTCGACGCCCCCCGCGTACGCCGGCTTCCCGGCGCCGCAGGTGACGAACGAGTACCCGGCCCCGCAGCCCGAGCAGTCCTCGCAGCAGCCCGAGTACCCCGCGTACTCGCAGCGCAACACCGAGTTCCCCGGTTTTGGCGGCAACTGAGCCTCAGGGCACGCCGGACCTCACGGGGCGCGCGCGCGTGAGCGTGCGCGCCCTCGTGCTGCTCGGCGTCGTCGCGGCAGGGATCCTCGCCCTCGACCAGCTCGCGAAGTTCCTCATCGTCGCCAACCTCGAGGAGGGCGAGTCGATCGAGGTGATCGGGCAGCTGCTGCAGTTCCACTTCGTGCGCAACTCGGGCGCGGCGTTCTCGCTCGCGAGCGGGTTCACGTGGATCCTCTCGATCGTCGCCGTCGGCGCCATCGTCGCGATCATCGTGCTCGCCAAGCGCATCAAGTCCTCGGCGTGGGCGTGGATGCTCGGTCTGCTCCTCGGCGGGGCGCTCGGCAATGTGACCGACCGCCTGTTCCGCGAGCCGAGCTTCGGCCAGGGGCATGTCATCGACTTCATCCGCGTGTGGGGCTTCCCGGCGATCTTCAACATCGCCGACATCGCGATCTGCACGGCGATGGGGCTCTTCCTGCTGCTCACCCTGCGGGGCGTGCACCTCGACGGCACGCGCGCCTCCGACACGATCGAGCGCATCCCGACCCCGCCCGCGGCGGAGGAATGACGGGCGTGCAGATGCGGGAGGAGCGCTGATGGAGCGCCGCGGCATGCCGGTCCCCGACGGCCTCGTCGGCGACCGCGCCGACGCCGCCGTCGCGCGGCTGCTCGGCTTCTCGCGCACTTTCGCGCAGGAGGTGCTCGAGGCGGGCGGCGTCACGCTGGACGGCGTCGTGCTCGGCAAGTCCGACCGCGTGCGCGAGGGCTGGCTCGAGGTCGAGTGGGTGCCCAAGCAGGAGCCCACGGTCGTGCCGCAGCTCGTCCCGGGCTTCCACGTCGTGCACGATGACGACGACATCGTCGTCATCGACAAGCCCGTCGGGGTCGCGGCGCATCCGGCGAGCGGCTGGGACGGCCCGACCGTGCTCGGAGCCCTCGCGGGCGCGGGCTACCGCATCGCGACCTCCGGAGCCGCCGAGCGCCAGGGCATCGTGCACCGCCTCGACGTCGGCACGAGCGGCCTCATGGTCGTCGCGAAGAGCGAGCGCGCCTACAGCGAAATGAAGCGGCAGTTCCACGACCGCGAGGTCGACAAGATCTACCACTCCGTCGTCCAGGGCCACCCCGACCCCTTCTCGGGAACGATCGACGCGCCGGTCGGGCGGCATCCGGGATCGAGCTGGAAGTTCGCCGTCACGGCCGACGGCAAGCACGCCGTCACCCACTACGACACGATCGAGGCGATGCGCGCGGCGACCCTCCTCGAGATCCACCTCGAGACCGGCCGCACGCACCAGATCCGCGTGCACATGTCGGCGCAGCGGCACCCGTGCGTGGGCGACATCCTCTACGGCGCCGATCCGACGCTCGCCGCCCGCGTGGGCCTCACGCGGCAGTGGCTGCACGCCGTGCGGCTCGGCTTCCGGCACCCCGCGTCGGGCGAGTACGTCGAGTTCGAGACACGCTACCCGGACGACCTCCAGCACGCCCTCGACGTCCTCCGGGCGGATTAGTCTGGAAGCCCGGACATCCCCACGAGTCCGGATCGAGGCGGAGAAGGCGTGACGAGCAGCGATTCCTTCGTGCACCTGCACGTGCACAGCGAATACAGCATGCTCGACGGCGCTGCGCGCGTGTCGGACCTCATGAAGGAGGTCTCGGCGCAGGGCATGCCGGGCATCGCGATCACCGACCACGGCAACAACTTCGGCGCGTTCGACTTCTGGTCGCAGGCCAACAACGCGGGCGTCAAGCCCATCATCGGCACCGAGGCGTACCTCACGCCCGGCACCCACCGCACCGACAAGACGCGCGTGCGCTGGGGCGACGGGGGAGAGGATGACGTCTCCGGCTCGGGCGCCTACACCCACATGACGATGTGGGCCGAGACGACGGAGGGGATGCACAACCTCTTCCGGCTCTCGAGCCTCGCGTCGATCGAGGGTTACTACTTCAAGCCGCGCATGGACCGGGAGCTCCTGCAGACGTACGGCAAGGGCATCATCGCGACCACGGGCTGCCCCTCGGGCGAGGTGCAGACGCGCTTGCGACTCGGCCAGTACGAGCTCGCGCGCGACGCCGCGGCCGAGTTCCGCGACATCTTCGGCAAGGACAACTTCTTCGTCGAGCTCATGGACCACGGCCTCGGCATCGAGCGCCGCGTCATGGCCGACCTCATCCGCCTCGCGAAGGACCTCGACCTCCCGCTCGTCGCCACCAACGACCTCCACTACACGCACGCGCACGACGCGTCCGCGCACGAGATCCTGCTGTGCGTGCAGTCGGGCTCGACGCTCGCCGACCCGAAGCGCTTCAAGTTCGACTCGCAGGAGTTCTACCTCAAGACGCCCGCCGAGATGCGGATGCTGTTCCGCGACCACCCCGACGCGTGCGACAACACCCTCCTCATCGCCGAGCGCTGCGACGTGGCGTTCAACACGAGCGCCAACTACATGCCCCGCTACCCGGTGCCCGAGGGCGAGACCGAGGAGAGCTGGTTCATCAAGGAGGTCGAGCGCGGCCTCCACGAGCGGTACCCGAACGGCATCCCCGACGAGGTGCGCAAGCAGGCCGACTACGAGGTCCAGGTCATCACCCAGATGGGCTTCCCGGGCTACTTCCTCGTCGTCGCCGACTTCATCAACTGGTCGAAGAACAACGGCATCCGGGTGGGCCCCGGGCGCGGCTCGGGCGCCGGCTCGATGGCCGCGTACGCCATGAAGATCACCGACCTCGACCCGCTGCAGCACGGCCTGATCTTCGAGCGCTTCCTCAACCCCGACCGCGTCTCGATGCCCGACTTCGACGTCGACTTCGACGAACGTCGTCGCGGCGAGGTCATCAAGTACGTGACCGAGAAGTACGGCGAGGAGCGCGTCGCGCAGATCGTCACCTACGGCACGATCAAGGCCAAGCAGGCCCTCAAGGACTCGGGCCGCGTGCTCGGCTTCCCGTTCTCGATGGGCGAGAAGCTCACCAAGGCGATGCCGCCCGCCATCATGGGCAAGGACATCCCGCTCTCCGGGATCGTCGACCCCTCGCACGAGCGCTACAAGGAGGCCGGCGACTTCCGCGCCATCCTCGACACCGACCCGGATGCGCGCACCGTCTTCGAGACCGCACGCGGCCTCGAGGGCCTCAAGCGCCAGTGGGGCGTGCACGCCGCGGGCGTCATCATGTCGAGCGAGCCGCTCATCGACATCATCCCGATCATGCGCCGTGAGCAGGACGGCCAGATCGTCACGCAGTTCGACTACCCGGCCGCCGAGGCGCTCGGCCTCATCAAGATGGACTTCCTGGGCCTCAGGAACCTCACCATCATCGACGACGCCCTCGACAACATCGAGGCGAACCGCGGCTTCCGCCCCGTGCTCGAGGAGCTCACGCTCGACGATCCGGCGGCCTACGACCTCCTCTCGCGCGGCGACACGCTCGGCGTGTTCCAGCTCGACGGCGGGCCCATGCGCGCGCTCCTGCGCCTCATGAAGCCCGACAACTTCGAGGACATCTCCGCCGTCATCGCGCTCTACCGGCCGGGCCCCATGGGTGCGAACTCGCACACCAACTACGCCCTGCGCAAGAACGGCCAGCAGCCGATCGTGCCCATCCACCCCGAGCTCGAGGAACCGCTCAAGGACATCCTCGACACCACCTACGGCCTCATCATCTACCAGGAGCAGGTGATGGCGATCGCGCAGCGGGTGGCGGGCTTCTCGCTCGGTCAAGCCGACATCCTGCGCCGCGCGATGGGCAAGAAGAAGAAGTCCGAGCTCGACAAGCAGTACGAGGGCTTCAGTGCGGGCATGAAGGAGCGCGGCTACTCCGAGACCGCCATCAAGACGCTGTGGGACATCCTGCTGCCGTTCTCCGACTACGCGTTCAACAAAGCGCACTCGGCCGCCTACGGCGTGCTCAGCTACTGGACCGCCTACCTCAAGGCCCACTACCCGGCCGAGTACATGGCGGCGCTCCTCACGAGCGTCGGCGACGCGCGCGACAAGCTCGCGATGTACCTCAACGAGTGCCGCCGCATGGGCATCAAGGTGCTCCCGCCCGACGTCAACGAGTCGATCGGGTTCTTCGCGGCCGTCGGTGAGGACATCCGCTTCGGTCTCGGCGCGGTGCGCAACGTCGGCTTCGGCGTCGTCGACCAGATCCGGCAGGCGCGGCAGGAGAAGGGGCGCTTCACGTCGTTCCACGACTTCCTGCGCAAGGTGCCGCTCACGGCCCTCAACAAGCGCACGATCGAGTCGCTCATCAAGGCCGGCGCCTTCGACTCGCTCGGCGCCACGCGGCGCTCGCTCATCGAGATCCACGAGGAGGCCGTCGAGGCGGCCGTCTCCGTGAAGCGCAACGAGGCCAACGGCCAGGTCGGGTTCGACTTCGACTCCCTGTGGGACGAGCCCGCCGCCGTCGACCACGTGCCCGAGCGGCCCGAGTGGTCGAAGAAGGACAAGCTCGCCTTCGAGCGCGAGATGCTCGGCCTCTACGTCTCCGAGCACCCGCTCGACGGCCTCGAGGTGCTGCTCGCCAAGCACGCCTCCATCACGGTCGGAGACCTGCTCTCGTCCGACGACATCCAGGACGGCGAGACCGTGACCGTCGCGGGCCTGCTCACGAGCGTGCAGCACCGCACGGCGCGCCAGTCCGGCAACCCGTACGGTGTCGTCACGATCGAGGACTTCACCGGCGAGGTGAGCGTCATGTTCCTCGGCAAGACCTACCAGGAGTTCGCGCCCGGCCTGCAGAGCGACAGCATCGCCGTCATCAAGGCGCGCGTCAGCCAGCGGGACGACGGCATCGGCCTGCACGCCCAGAGCATGTTCCTGCCCGACACCGGCCAGAGCCTCGGCTCCGGCCCGCTCGTCATCCAGGTGCCCGAGCACCGCGCGACGACCGAGGTGGTGTCGGCGCTCGGCGACGTGCTCATCCGGCACCGGGGCGACAACGAGGTGCGGCTGCGCCTCGTGCGCGGCGACACCGCGCGCCTCTTCGAGATCCCGTACCCGGTCTCCGTGACCGCCGACCTCTACGGCGAGCTCAAGTCGCTTCTCGGCCCGAACTGCGTCGTGTAGTCGGCGGACGCGGTGCTCTCCGCGCGGAGCCAGCCCGTCCGGCGGACGCGTGCGAGCGCTACGCCGGGGCGCCCGGACGCAGGTAGGAGCGCTCGTGGTAGAGGAGCGCGTCGTCGGGGGCCCCGAGCTCGCCGTCCTCAATCTGCACGACGATGACGGCGTTGTCGTGCACGGGGTAGCGGCCGACGATGCGGCAGAGCATCCAGGCGGGGACGTCCTTGAGCAGGGGGAGGCCGAGCGGGCCGGGCTCCCAGTGGTCGCCCTCGAAACGGCGGTCGTGGTCGCCGGCGAGCGTGGCGGCCACGTCGCGGTTGCGGGCGCCGAGAATGTGCACGAGGACGTGGTCGGTCTGCTCGACGGCGGGCCACGTGCTCGCGATGCGCGCCATGTTGAAGGTCGCCAGCGGCGGCACCGCCGCGAGCGAGGCGAGGGAGGTCGCGGTGAAGCCGACGGGACGCCCGTCCGGGGTGAGGGCCGTGATGGCCGACACACCTGCGGCGAGCCGCCGGAACGTGAGCTTGAAGGCGGAGAGATCGTCGACGATCCGGGGTTCGCTGCTGTTGTCCATCGTCACTTTCAACCGCTCTCGGCATCCGGTCATTCCGGGTGCACCTACCATTGTCTCGCGATGATCCAGACCCTCGACCTCCGTGGCACCCGTCCGTCCCGCGCCGAGCTCGGCGCCCTCATCCCGCGTGCCCGTGTCGACGTGTCCGTCGCCACGGAGGCCGCGCAGTCCCTCATCGATGACGTGCGGGCGCGCGGCTCGGAGGCGCTCCTCGAGCAGTCGGAGCGTTTCGACCGCGTGCGTCCCGAGCGGCTGCGCGTGTCGGCGGACGAGATTGCCGCCGCCGTCGAGTCCCTCGACCCGCGGGTCCGCGCGGCGATCGAGGAGTCGATCGCGCGGGTGCGGCTCGCATCGGCGGCGCAGGTGCCCGCCCCGGCGGTGACGGAGCTCGGACCGGATGCGCGCATCGAGCAGCGCTGGCAGCCCGTGCGCCGCGCGGGCTTCTACGTCCCCGGCGGCAAGGCGGTGTACCCGTCGAGCGTCGTCATGAACGTCGTGCCGGCTCAGGTGGCGGGCGTGTCGTCGGTCGTACTCGCGTCGCCGCCCCAGGCCGAGTTCGGCGGCTCGGTGCACCCGACGATCCTCGCGGCCGCCGGCCTGCTGGGTGTCGCCGACGTCTACGCGATGGGCGGTGCGGGCGCGATCGGCGCCTTCGCCTACGGCGTTCCGGATGCGGGGCTCGAGGCCGTCGACGTCGTCACGGGGCCCGGCAACGTGTTCGTGGCGGCCGCGAAGCGCCTCGTGCGCGGCGTCGTCGGCATCGATGCTGAGGCCGGCCCCACGGAGATCCTCGTGATCGCCGACGCCGCGGCCGACCCCGCGTTCGTCGCGGCCGACCTGCTCAGCCAGGCGGAGCACGACGAGCTCGCGGCGGCCATCCTCGTGACGGACGCGCCGTCCCTCGCGGAGGCCGTCGTGGCGGAGCTCGAGCGCCAGCTCGCGGCGACCACCCACCGGGAGCGCGCCGCGGCCTCGCTCGGCGCCCCGCAGTCGGCCGTCGTGCTCGTCGACGACCTGGAGGCCGCCGCGGAGTTCAGCAACCTGTACGGCCCCGAGCACCTCGAGATCCAGACCGCCGCCGACGACGCCGTGCTCGCGCGCATCAGCGACGCGGGCGCGATCTTCCTCGGCGCGTTCTCGCCGGTGAGCGTCGGCGACTACCTCGCGGGCTCGAACCACGTGCTCCCCACGGGCGGGCAGGCCCGCTTCTCCTCGGGCCTCGGCGCCGCGACCTTCCTGCGCCCTCAGCAGGTCGTGCGCTACGGGCGCGACGGCCTCTCGGGGGTCGCGGAGCGTCTGCGCGCCTTCAGCGACGCGGAGCAGCTGCCGGCGCACGGCGACGCGGTCGACATCCGCTTCCGGGGGTGAACGCGCGCCCGCGCAGCTGAGCATCGCTTCCCGCTCGTGCAGCCGCGCGCGGGCTACGCTGGTGGGGATGTTCTGTCCCTTCTGCCGTCACCCCGACAGCCGGGTCATCGACTCGCGGACGAGCGATGACGGTCTGTCGATCCGTCGACGCCGCCAGTGCCCCGAGTGCGGTCGCCGCTTCTCGACGACCGAGACCGCGACCCTCAACGTCATCAAGCGCTCCGGCATCGTCGAGCCGTTCAGCCGCGAGAAGATCGTCTCGGGTGTGCGCAAGGCGTGCCAGGGACGCCCCGTGAGCGACGCCGACCTCGCCCTGCTCGCACAGCGCGTCGAGGAGGCGATCCGCGCGACAGGCGTCGCCCAGATCGACGCGAACGACATCGGCCTCGCGATCCTGCCGCCCCTGCGCGAGCTCGACGAGGTCGCCTACCTGCGCTTCGCGAGCGTCTACCAGGCCTTCGACTCCCTCGACGACTTCGAGTCGGCGATCCAGACGCTCCGCGTCGAGCACGCCGAGGCCGCCATGCGGGAGCCCGCGGCGGCGGACGCTGCGTCGGCCGCCGAGGACTGAGCCGCTAGCCTGGGGGCGGCATGTACCGTCTCCTGTTCCGGCTCGTCCTGTCGCGCTTCGACCCCGAGTCCGCCCACCACCTCGCGTTCGCCGTCATCCGCGTGCTCGGCCTGCCCGTGCTGCGGTCGATCACGCGCGCGCTCACGAAGCCGGACCCCTCGCTCGCCGTCCGCACACTCGGGCTCGAGTTCCCGTCGCCCTTCGGGCTCGCGGCGGGCTTCGACAAGGAGGCGCGCGGCATCGCCGGACTCGGCGCCCTCGGCTTCGGGCACGTCGAGGTCGGCACCATCACGGCACGCCCGCAGCCGGGCAACCCGAAGCCGCGTCTGTTCCGGCTCATCCCGGACCGCGCGGTCGTCAACCGCATGGGCTTCAACAACGCGGGGGCCGAGGCGTGCGCGCCCCGCATCGCGCGCGCCCGCAGAGCGCGCATCCGTCCGATCGTGGGCGTCAACATCGGCAAGACCAAGGTCGTGCCCGTCGAGGATGCCGTGGCCGACTACCTCGAGAGCACGCGCCTGCTCGCGCCGCACGCCGACTACCTCGTCGTCAACGTGAGCTCGCCCAACACGCCCGGCCTGCGCGGTCTCCAGGAGCTCGACCGGCTTGAGCCGCTGCTCACCGCCGTGCGCGACGCCGCCGGGGGAGTGCCCGTGCTCGTCAAGATCGCGCCCGATCTCACGGATGAGCAGGCGCTGCGGATCGCTGAGCTCGTCGTGCGCATCCGCCTCGCGGGGATCGTGGCCACCAACACGACGCTCTCGCGCGAGGGGCTCGTGACCGACCCGGCCGTCGTCGCGGCCGCGGGGGAGGGCGGGCTCTCGGGTGCGCCGCTCGCCGCCCGGTCGCTCGAGGTGCTGCGCCTGCTGCGCGCCGCCGTCGGACCGGAGCTGTGCCTCGTCTCGGTGGGCGGCGTCACCACGGCGGCCGACGTGCGCGAACGTCTCGACGCGGGCGCGACGCTCGTGCAGGGCTACACGGCGTTCCTCTACGAGGGTCCGTTCTGGGCGCGCGCGATCAACCGCGGCCTGCGTCGCGCCGCCTGAGCCGGAGCCCGCGGATCCCGCGGATCAGGACGGGTACTGGCCGCGCTTGACCTGCGGCTTCGGCAGGCGCAGCGCGCGGAGCTGGGCGGCGCGCATGGCGGCGTACCAGCCGACCTTCTCGACGTTGCCCTCGCCGAACTTCGCGGCGAGCTTCTTGCGCAGCGTGCGTGCGAGGAAGATGCAGTCGATGACGACGATGAGCAGGAAGCCCCACACGGCGGCGAGCGCGTAGATCGCGACGTACTCGTTGGGGATGAAGTAGGTGAGGATCACGAGCACCATGAGCGGCAGCAGGATCTCGCCCACGTTCCAGCGCGCGTCGACGTAGTCGCGCACGAACTTCTTCTGCGGGCCCTTGTCGCGGAGGGGGAGGAAGCGCTCCTCGCCGCGCTCCATGCCGATGCGCGCGCGCTCGCGCTGGGCGGCGATCTCGGCGCGCGACGCCTGTCGGGCGGCCTTGCGGTCGTCGGGCACGAGCGGGCGCTTGCGGGCGGCCTCGCGCTCCCTGCGGGTGGGCGTCGGACGGCCCTTGCCGACCGTGCCGTCCGTGGCCTCCGAGGTCTCGGGGGCGGGCGTCGCGTCGTCGGGGGTCTTCTTGGGCACAGGAATCCTCGCTTGTCGGGAGACTTAAGATTACCTGCATGGCTGAGTCCGACCCGTCGTCCGTGTCCGCGATCACCCCCCGAGCCGACGAGCTGCGTGAGGCGGTGGCGGCGGGGCTCCCCGCGGCGATCGCCGATCTCTCCGGCCTCGTGCGCATCCCGTCCGTCTCGTGGGACGGATTCGACCCCGCCCACGTGCGAGCGAGCGCCGAGCGCGTGGCCGAGCTCGCCCGCGGGCTCGGCGTCTTCGAGAGCGTCGAGGTCGTGCAGCTGCCCGTCTCCGCCCCGGACTCCGACGCCCTCGGTCAGCCGGCCGTCGTCGCGTCGCGGCCCGCGAAAAACGGCAAGCCCACGATCCTGCTCTACGCCCACCACGACGTGCAGCCCCCGGGCAAGGACGAGGACTGGGACTCGAAGCCCTTCGAGCCGACGCTGCGCGGCGACCGCCTGTACGGCCGCGGCGCCGCCGACGACAAGGCGGGTCTCATCGCGCACCTCGCCGCGATCCGCGCCTACACGGAGGTGCTCGGCGACCCCGAGATCGGTCTCGTCCTCTACGCCGAGGGCGAGGAGGAGTTCGGCTCCCGCTCGATCTCGACCTTCCTCGAGCACTACAAGGACGTCTTCGACGCCGACGTCATCGTCGTCGCCGACTCGGGCAACTGGTCGAAGGAGATCCCCGCCGTCACAGTCGGCCTCCGGGGCGCGTGCGCCTTCAACCTCCGCATCACGACGCTCGAGCACGCCTCGCACTCCGGCATGTTCGGGGGCGCGG
Source organism: Microbacteriaceae bacterium (assembly GCA_003852775.1). Lineage (GTDB taxonomy): Bacteria > Actinomycetota > Actinomycetes > Actinomycetales > Microbacteriaceae > Homoserinibacter. Next base: position 10,821 of record RDDZ01000009.1, read on the forward strand.
TGCCGGATGCCATGTTCGCCGCCATCCGCCTGCTCGACACCCTGTGGAACGAGGACGGTTCGGTCGCCGTCGCGGGCCTCACCTCGCGCGAGGCCGCGACGCCCGCGTACGACGAGGCGCAGCTGCGCGAGGAGACCGGCCTCCTCGACGGCGTGAGCCCCGTCGGCCGCGGCGAGATCCTCTCCCGCATCTGGAACCAGCCGTCGATCACCGTCACGGGCATCGACGCGCCGAGCGTCAAGGACGCCTCCAACACGCTCGTGCCGAGCGTCCGCGTGCGCATCAGCTCGCGCGTCGCCCCCGGCCAGCGCGCCGAGGAGCAGTACGAGGCGATCATGGCCCACCTGCGGGCGCACGCACCGTTCGGCGCGAAGCTCGAGGTCGACGGCCTCGACCTCGGCCAGCCGTTCCTCGTCGACACGAGTGGATGGGCGGTCGCGGATGCCAAAGCTGTCCTCAAGGAGGCCTTCGGCAACGACACGGTCGAGATGGGCGTCGGCGGGTCGATCCCGTTCATCGCGGAGCTCGCCGAGCGCTTCCCGAACGCGCAGATCCTCGTGACGGGCGTCGAGGACCCCGACTCGCGGGCGCACAGCCCCAACGAGTCGGTGCACCTCCCGAGCCTCGAGAAGGCGATCCTCGGCGAGGCGCTGCTCTTTGCGCGCCTCACGTCGCGGTGACCAGCGTGCTCCCGGCAGTGGCGGATACAATCGCCGCATGACCGACACGCTCGAGACGACCCACGGGGTCACCCTCACCGACACCGCCGCACAGAAGGTGCGGTCGCTCCTCGAGCAGGAGGGCCGCGACGACCTGCGCCTCCGCGTGGCCGTGCAGCCCGGCGGCTGCTCGGGTCTCATCTACCAGCTCTACTTCGACGAGCGCCTGCTCGACGGCGACGCGACGCGCGACTTCGACGGTGTCGAGGTCGTCGTGGACCAGATGAGCGTCCCGTACCTCGACGGCGCCTCGATCGACTTCGAGGACACGATCTACAAGCAGGGCTTCACGATCGACAACCCGAACGCCCAGGGGAGCTGCGCCTGCGGCGACAGCTTCCACTGAGTCGCATCGGCCGAACCAGATGCTCGGCCCCAGGACGGGGCACCAGACACGAGCCGTCCTCCGCAAGGAGGGCGGCTCGTTCGGCTATAGACTGATGTCTGAATCACCACGTCGAAACTCCGAGAGGTTCCAGGTGCGATCCAACCGCCCACAGCGTTCACGACTCGCCCGCTGGGCGGTTGTCCCGATCGGCCTCGCCGTCGCGGTCGTCCTCGCCGGCTGCACGCAGGAGCAACTGAACGGCTTCCTGCCCGGTGGCGAAGGCACCACCAACCACACCGACGGCATCATCGGCCTGTGGGTGACCTCCTGGGTCGTCCTCCTCGGCGTCGGCATCGTCACGTGGGCGCTCGCCCTGTGGGCGGCCATCGCGTACCGCCGTCGGAAGGGCCAGACCGGCCTGCCCGTGCAGCTGCGGTACAACATGCCGATCGAGATCTTCTACACGGTCGTGCCCTTCATCCTCATCATCGGCTTCTTCGCCTTCACCGCGCGTGAGCAGGCCGCCATCGAGGAGAACCCGGGCGACCCCGACGTCCGCATCGAGGCCTTCGGCAAGCGCTGGGCCTGGGACTTCAACTACCTCGACGAGAACGTCTACACGAAGGGCGTCCAGGCTCAGCCGAACGCCGCGGGCGAGCTCGACGAGGACACGCTCCCGGCGCTCTACCTGCCGGTCGGGGCCAAGGTGGAGATCCAGCTCGAGTCGCGCGACGTCGCGCACTCCTTCTGGGTGATCGACTTCCTCTACAAGAAGGACATGATCCCCGCGAAGTCGAACTACATGTACTTCACGCCCCTCAAGGAGGGCGTGTTCCGGGGCAAGTGCGCCGAGCTCTGCGGCGAGTTCCACGCCGACATGCTCTTCACGGTGCACGTCGTCTCCCAGGCGGAGTACGACGCCCACATCGAGTCGCTCCGCGCCGCGGGCAACGAGGGCCGACTCGGACCCGAGTACAACGTGAACCAGAACCTGCCGGGCAACGGCGAGTCCAGCGAGAACGAGGACTGATCCCGATGACGACTACGGCTCCGGCCCCCGGCCAGACCACGACGCAGACGCGCAACACGGCGCCCGCGAAGCCGACCCGCAAGGGCGACACCATCGTCAAGTGGCTCACCACCACCGACCACAAGACGATCGGCTACCTGTACCTCATCACGTCGTTCATCTTCTTCTGCATCGGCGGCGTGCTGGCCCTCGTCATCCGCGTCGAGCTCTTCACGCCGGGCGTGGACGTGCTCCCGACGAACGAGGCCTACAACCAGCTGTTCACGATGCACGGCACGATCATGCTGCTCATGTTCGCGACGCCGCTCTTCGCGGGCTTCGCGAACGCGATCATGCCGCTCCAGATCGGTGCTCCGGACGTCGCGTTCCCGCGTCTGAACGCGTTCGCCTACTGGCTGTTCACCTTCGGATCACTCATCGCGATCGGCGGCTTCTTCACCCCGCAGGGCGCGGCCGGGTTCGGCTGGACGGCGTACACGCCGCTCTCGACCACGACCTTCACGCCGGGCGTCGGCGGCAACCTCTGGGTCTTCGGCCTCGCCCTCTCGGGCTTCGGCACGATCCTCGGTGCGGTCAACTTCATCACGACGATCATCACGATGCGCGCCCCGGGCATGACCATGTGGCGCATGCCGGTGTTCACCTGGAACATCCTCGTGACGTCGATCCTCGTGCTCCTCGCCTTCCCGGTGCTCGCCGGCGGCCTCTTCGCCCTCGGCGCCGACCGCGTGTTCGGCGCGCACCTGCTCGACCCCGCCAACGGCGGCACCATCCTGTGGCAGCACCTCTTCTGGTTCTTCGGCCACCCGGAGGTGTACATCATCGCGCTGCCGTTCTTCGGCATCATCTCGGAGGTCATGCCGGTCTTCAGCCGCAAGCCGATCTTCGGTTACAAGACCCTCATCTTCGCGACGATCGCGATCGCGGCCCTCTCGGTCACGGTGTGGGCGCACCACATGTACGTTACGGGCTCCGTGCTCCTGCCGTGGTTCGCCCTCATGACGATGCTCATCGCGGTGCCGACGGGCGTGAAGATCTTCAACTGGATCGGCACGATGTGGCGCGGCTCGGTGACCTTCGAGACCCCGATGATCTGGGCGCTCGGCTTCCTCGTATCGTTCGTCTTCGGTGGTCTGACGGGTGTCATCCTCGCGTCGCCGCCGCTCGACTTCCACGTGTCCGACTCGTACTTCGTCGTCGCGCACTTCCACTACGTGATCTTCGGAACCGTCGTGTTCGCGATGTTCTCCGGCTTCTACTTCTGGTGGCCGAAGTGGACGGGCAAGATGCTCGACGAGCGCCTCGGCAAGATCCACTTCTGGCTGCTCTTCATCGGCTTCCACACGACGTTCCTCATCCAGCACTGGCTGGGCGTCGAGGGCATGCCGCGTCGCTACGCGGGCTACCTCGCCGGCGAGGGCTTCACGTGGGAGAATCAGCTCTCGACGATCGGCTCCGCGATCCTCGCCGTCTCGATGATCCCGTTCTTCCTGAACGTCTGGATCACCGCGCGCAAGGCGCCCAAGGTGACCGTCGACGACCCGTGGGGCAACTCGCGCTCGCTCGAGTGGGCCACCTCGTGCCCGCCGCCCCGTCACAACTTCACGTCGATCCCGCGCATCCGCTCCGAGTCGCCGGCGTTCGACCTGCACCACCCTGAGACGGTGCAGGTGGGCATCGGGCCCGCCAAGGACGCCCCGGACCGTCCGGTCGTCGACGTCGCCGATGGAGAGGTGAAGTAAGCGCCATGCGCACCAATGCGAACCTGATGTGGATCCTGGGGGTCTTCTTCCTCCTGGCCGCGGCTGCGTACACGACCTGGGTCGGCATCACCGTCGACTGGGACCTCAACCACTTCGAGTGGGTCGGCACCGTCGCGATGACGCTCTCGGCGATCCTCGCGTTCTTCCTCGCGTTCTACCTCGGCAAGGTCCACAAGGCGCAGGGCGGCGAGCTCGCCCAGGACACGCTCACGGCCGACATCGACGACGACGACCCCGAGCTCGGGCACTTCAGCCCGTGGAGCTGGTGGCCGCTCGTGCTCGGCTTCGGCCTCGCGTTCGTCTTCACCGGTCTCGCGGTCGGCCCGTGGGTTTCGTTCATCGGCGGCCCGATCGTGCTCATCGCGATCGTGGGCTGGAACTACGAGTACTACCGGAACAACTTCGCCCGCTGATGATGGTGCGTGAGGCCCGCCCGGGCGACGAGGACGCGATCTTCGGGCTCGTCCAGCAGCTCGGGCACGCCTTCCCGCCGGAGCGTGGGGCGTTCGATTCGACGATCGCGGCCTACTTCGCGGGCGAGCACCCCTCGGTGCTGCTGTACGTCGTGGAGGATGAGGCGGGCGTCCGCGGCTATGCGCTCTCGACGATCCTGCCGCTGCTGTCGACCAACGGGCTCGCCGCCCAGCTGCAGGAGATCGTGGTGGCGGCGGATGCTCGTGGCAAGGACTACGGCACGGCCCTCGTGAAGGCCGTCGAGGCCGAGTGCGAGCGCCGCGGGGTCACGCAGCTCACGGTCGCGAGCCGTCGTGCAGGCGGATTCTACGACCGACTCGGCTTCCACGAGTCGGCGGAGTACATGCGCCGTTTCTTCTGAGCCGGTCGCGGCTCCCGCTCCCGTGAGGTCGACGTCGAGACACGCGCGTCTGCGGCGTGGGGCTGCATGATCGAGTCGAACTGGACGAGTCATACCGACCGGTGTGCTGTGGTCACCCGAATCCGGAACGAGCAAGGAGGCTCGATGTCCAGTATTCCGACCACCGTCACGACCGACCACGCCGCACCCATCGAGGGCCACGTCGATCCGCGGTTCGCCGCGCTGCGTGAGGAGTTCGCCCGACAGCTCGAGTCGGGGGATGAGCTCGGCGCGTCGCTCGCCGTCATCGTCGACGGTGAGCCCGTCGTCGATCTGTGGGGCGGCTGGGCCGACCCCGAGCGCACGAGGCTCTGGGGGAGCGACACCATCACCAACGTGTGGTCGATCTCCAAGACCGTCACGGCCCTGGCCGCGCTCCTCCTCATCGACCGCGGCGAACTCGACCCCGGCGCGCCGGTGGCGCGGTACTGGCCAGAGTTCGCGGCCGCAGGAAAGGAGAACGTGCGCGTCCGGCACCTCCTGAACCACACCTCGGGGGTCTCCGGGTGGGCGCAGCCCGTTTCCGCGTCGGGCATCCTCGAGCCGCGGGCCGCCGCTGCACGTCTCGCCGCCCAGCCGGCTTGGTGGCCCGCCGGCACCATGAGCGGCTACCACCTCTTGAACGACGGCACCCTCATCGGCGATGTCGTGCACCGGATCACCGGACGCGACCTCGGGCGGTTCGTCGCGGAGGAGCTCGCCGGTCCGCTGCGCGCGGACTTCTGGCTGGGACTCCCGGAGAGCGAGGAGCACCGAGTGAGCAACGTCGTGCCCCCGCCGCCCCCGCAGGGGCTCGACCAGGTCCCGCCCGACTCCCGGGCGCTCACGACCTTCACGGGCCCCGTGCTCGCCGCTGAGATCACCTGGACGCGCGAGTGGCGGGAGGCGGGCATCGGCGGAGCGGGCGGCCAGGGGAACGCCCGCGGTGTCGCCCTGCTGAACTCGCTCATCGCACAGGGTGGCGTGGCGGGCGGCACGCGGCTCCTCTCGCAGGAGACGGTCGAGCGCGTCTTCGAGCAGCACACCGACGGCGTCGACCTCGTGCTCGGCCTGCCATTGCGCTTCGGACTCGGTTACGTGGTCTCGAACCGCGCGTCCACACCGACGATCCCGGAGGGGCGTGTCGGCTTCTGGCGCGGCTACGGCGGCTCGATCGTCATCGCCGACGCCGACCGTCGCATGACCTTCGCCTACGTCATGAACCGGATGTCGCCCGGCATCATCGGGTCGCCGCGCTCGGAGGCGTACACCCGCGCCGTCTACAGCGCACTGGCCTGACCGGCTGCGGGCGAGGTCAGAACGGGCGACCGTTGTTGGACATGCTCGCCATCTGACCGGCGGTCGCCTGCTCGTGCAGCGCGACGCTCTTGAGCGCCTCCGCACGATCGCGAGGGTCGATGGGGGAGCTCGCGGCGCGCTTGTGCATGACGATCGTGCCGACGATCCACCCGGCGAGTCCGAGGACCGTCACGCCGACGCCGAGGACGAGGGAAAGGATCACGATCGGGCCCCGCTCACGACCGTCGCACGGAGGTCATCTTGGCGGCGGCGGCGGCCTCGTGGAAGCTCTTCGACTGCAGGGCCGCCGCGCGGTCGGCGGGGGAGAGGGCCGGCTCGCCGGTCTCGCGCTCTCGGCGCCGCACGAGGAGAGAGACCACGATCCAGGCGCCGATCGCGACGATCGGGAAGGCGATGCCGATCATGAGCGTGAACTCCATACGTCATCATCCCACGGGGGAGCCGCGGAACGCGAGAGGGGCGGCGCCTGTCCGGCACCGCCCCTCTCGGAGTCCGAGTCGACTCAGTGGTGGTCGTGCTTCGCGGCCTCGAGCTCGGAGCGCGTCACCGGAGCGATGCGGTCCTCGAAGAACCAGCGGGACAGCACCCCGCGGATGCGGGTGGCCACCGTGATCCTGCCCTTGGCGTTCGGGCGCACCATGAGCGGCGCGTAGTCGTCGTAGCTCACGAGGCGCCAGCGCTCGTAGTCCGAGAGCTGCTCGTGGACCTCGATGTACTCGCCGCCGGGGAGGCGCACGATACGACCCGACTCGAAGCCGTGCAGCGCGATCTCGCGGTCCTTCTTCTGGAGCGCGAGCGCGATGCGCTTCGTGAGGAAGTACGCGACGATCGGCGCGATGATGAGCGAGAACTGCAGCACGTGCGTCACGCCCTCGATGGAGAGCATGAAGTGCGTCGCGATGAGGTCCGAGCTCGCCGCCGCCCACATGACCGCGTAGAAGGTGACGCCGGCGGCGCCGATCGCGGTGCGGGTGGGGGCGTTGCGCGGACGGTCCGCGATGTGGTGCTCGCGCTTGTCACCCGTGATGAAGGCCTCGATGAACGGGTACAGGGCCACGATCACGAGGAACAGGATCAGAACCGCCATCGGGATGAGGATGTACCACGTGAACGTGAAGCCGAAGATCTCGGTCTCGAGGTGCGGCGGGATGAGTCGCAGCATGCCGTCAGCGAAGCCGATGTACCAGTCCGGCTGGGTACCGGCGGAGACCGGGGACGGGTCGTACGGACCGTAGTTCCAGATCGGGTTGATCGTCACCGTCGAGGCCACCAGCATGATGACGCCGAAGACGATGAAGAAGAAGCCGCCGGCCTTGGCCGCGAACACCGGCATGATCGGCACGCCGACGACGTTGCCCTCGGTGCGGCCCGGAGCGGCGAACTGGGTGTGCTTGTTCACGATCAGCAGGATCATGTGCACGCCGATCGCCGCGACGACGAGCGCCGGGAGCAGCAGGATGTGCAGCGTGTAGAGGCGGCCGACGATCGCCTCGCCGGGGAACTCCCCGCCGAACAGCAGGTACGAGATCCAGGTGCCGACCACCGGGATGCCCTTGACCATGCCGTCGATGATGCGGAGGCCGTTGCCGGAGAGCAGGTCGTCGGGGAGCGAGTAGCCGGTGAAGCCCTCACCCATCGCGAGGACGAAGAGCACGAAGCCCACGACCCAGTTGATCTCGCGCGGCTTGCGGAACGCACCCGTGAAGAACACGCGCAGCATGTGCAGGCCGATCGACGCGACGAAGAGGAGCGCCGCCCAGTGGTGCACCTGACGCATGAGCAGGCCGCCGCGCACGTCGAAGGAGATGTCGAGCGTCGACGCCATTGCGGCCGACATCTCGACGCCCTTGAGCGTGGGGTAGGAGCCCTCGTAGATGACGGGGGCCATCGAGGCCTGGAAGAAGAACGTCAGGAAGGTGCCCGACAGGAGGATGACGACGAAGCTGTAGAGCGCGACCTCGCCGAGCATGAACGACCAGTGGTCGGGGAAGATCTTGCGACCCAGCTCCTTGACGAGACCGGACAGGCTCGTGCGGTCCTCGATGTAGTTGGCGCCCCAGTTGACGAAGCGCATGCCCTTGCCCGGCTCAGGGCGGGCCTCGGTCGTCTCCGCGGTGGACGTGGCGGTGGCGGTCACAGCGAACGCTCCCAGAAGCTCGGGCCGACGGGCTCCTGGAAGTCGCTGCGCGCGACCAGGTAGCCCTCTTCGTCGACGGTGATGGGCAGCTGCGGCAGGGGGCGCTTGGCCGGTCCGAAGATGACCGCGGCCTCACGCGTGATGTCGAACTGCGACTGGTGGCAGGGGCACAGCAGGTGGTGCGTCTGACGCTCGTAGAGAGCGACGGGGCAGCCGACGTGCGTGCAGATCTTGGAGTACGCGACGATGCCGTTGTAGTTCCAGTCCTCGCGGCCCTCGGAGACCTGGAGCTCCTCGGGCTTGAGGCGCATGAGGAGCACGGCGGCCTTGGCCTTCTCCTCCAGCGGGTGCGACGACTCGTGCAGGTTCTCGGGGATCACGTGGAACACCGAGCCGATCGTGACGTCGGACGCCTTGATCGGAACACCGTTGGGGTCGCGTGCGAGGCGCACGCCCTTGTCCCACAGCGTGTGCTTGAGGAGCTTCACGGGGTCCTCGGCCGGCGCGAAGTCGCGGAAGATCACGACGGCCGACAGAGGAGCGAGCACGAGCGCACCGAGGAGACCGTTGCGGATCAGCTTGCGGCGCGTGAAGCCCGACTCCTTGTTGCCGAGGGTGAAGACCTCAGCCGCGCGGGCGACCGTCTCCGGCTTGCCGCGCGTCTCGTGGCGCAGCTCGACGAGGTCGTGGCCGTCCATGAGCGACTTCGACCAGTGCACCGCGCCGAAGCCGATGCCGAGCAGGCCGAGCGTGAAGCCCAGACCGAGCAGCATGTTGTTGAGCCGCACGGACTCCATGTCGCCCTCGTGGATCGGGAAGACGATGTACGCGACGACCGCGAACACACTGCCTGCCATGGATGCGAGGAAGAGCCAGAAGATACGACGCTCGTTCTGGCGCTCCTTGACCGGATCGGTGTCGGAGACACGCGGCCGGTACGGCGGGAAGCCCGGGTTCTCGACACGGTCGTCCGAGATCACGGCGACGCCCGAGGGCAGCGGCGCTTGCTCGTGCCTCTCGACTGCGGTGCCGGGTTCGGCCCCGTCGGTCCCTGCCATGCGATTCCCTTCCTGTGTTTCCGTGCTCACGCGTCAGTTCGACTTCGCGGTCAGCCAGACGGTGATCGCCACGATCCCGCCGAGGGCGAAGATCCAGACGAACAGACCCTCCGAGACGGGGCCGAGGCTGCCGAGCTCGTAGCCGCCGGGCGACGGGTTGTTCTCGAGGTACTTGAGGTACGTGATGATCGCCGACTTGTCCTCGGGCGTGATGTTGGCGTCGTTGAACACCGGCATGTTCTGCGGGCCGGTGATCATCGCCTCATAGATGTGCTTGGAGCTGACGCCCATGAGGCCGGGGGCGAACTTGCCCTCGGTGAGCGCGCCGCCCGCGCCGGCCACGTTGTGGCACATGGCGCAGTTGATACGGAACAGCTCCGCGCCGGCGGCCAGGTCGCCGTCGCCCGCGAGGTAGCGGTCGTCGGGGATGGCCGGGCCGGGGCCGAGGGTCGCGACCCACGCGGCGAGCGCGGCGATCTGCTCCTCGGTGAACTGAACGGGCTTCTGCTCGGCCTGCGGGCCGTTGGCGGCCATCGGCATGCGGCCGGTGCCGACCTGGAAGTCGACGGCTGCGGCGCCGACGCCGATGAGCGTGGGGCCGTCCTCGGTGCCCTGGGCCTCGAGGCCGTGGCAGCTCGCGCAGTTCGCGGCGAAGAGCTTCTCGCCCTCCTCCGTGAGCTTGGTCACCTGGGTCTCGCTCGCGGCACCCGCGGACGAGCCCGCGGTGAACGCCGTGTAGGCGCCGCCGGTGGCGAGGAGGCCGATGAGCAGGAGGGCGCCCGACGCAAGCGGGGAACGCCGTCCGGCACGGCGGGAACGTGATGTGTGAGCGGTAGTCGCCATGATCGTGGAGTGGATCCGTTCTGCCGGGCTATCTGAGGACGTAGATGACGAGGAACAGACCGATCCAGACGACATCGACGAAGTGCCAGTAGTACGAGACGACGATCGCGCTCGTCGCCTCCTTGTGCGTGAAGCGCTTGACGGCGTACGTGCGGCCGATCACGAGGAGGAAGGCGATGAGGCCTCCCGTCACGTGCAGGCCGTGGAAGCCGGTCGCGAAGTAGAAGACCGAGCCGTAGGAGTCGGACGAGAAGCCGACGTGCTCGGAGACGAGCATGCCGTACTCGAAGATCTGGCCGGTGACGAAGACGGCGCCGAGGGCGTAGCTCAGGAAGAACCACTCCACCATGCCCCACTTGGTGAGGGCGAAGAGGCCGCCGGTGCGCTTCGGCTGCAGGCGCTCGGCGGCGAAGACGCCGAACTGCGCCGTGAACGACGACGCGACGAGGATGATCGTGTTGACGAGCGAGAACGGGATGTTCAGCTTGGCGGTCTGGTCGGCCCACAGCTCGGGCGAGACGGCTCGCAGCGAGAAGTAGACGGCGAAGAGGCCCGCGAAGAACATGACCTCGCTGCCGAGCCACACGATGGTGCCCACGGCGACGGTGTTCGGTCGGTGGATGACCGGTGTGCTCGGGGCGCTGACGGCAGAGGTAGTGGTCACCAGACCATTATGGCCGATATCGCTCAGGGCGAATTCACACCCCCGGGCCTGTCGCGCATCCATCCCCGGTTTGGGACATCTGCGAGTCGCTACGATCGTCGCCATGCCCACCGAACTGACCTGGCCGGCCGTGCTCACCGAGCTCCTCGCGGGGGGCGATCTGTCGATCGCCGAGGCGGAGTGGGCGATGGGCCAGATCATGTCGGGCGAGGCGACGCCGGCGCAGATCGCCGCGTTCCTCATCGCCCTGCGCGCGAAGGGCGAGACGGTCGACGAGATCGTCGGCTTCCGCGACGCGATCCTCGCCGCCGCGAAGCCGCTCCCCGTCGATCCGCTGGCGCTCGACATCGTCGGAACAGGCGGCGACCGCTTCGGCACCGTCAACGTCTCGTCGATGTCGTCCTTCGTGTGCGCGGCGGCGGGCGTGCCCGTCGTGAAGCACGGCAATCGCGCGGCGAGCTCGGCCGCCGGCTCGTCCGACACCCTGGCGGCGCTCGGCGCCGACCTCCTCATCGAGCCCGAGCGCGTCGCGCAGGTGCTCGGCGAGACGGGCCTCACCTTCGTCTTCGCGTCGCACTTCCACCCCGGCTTCAAGAACGCGGGGCCGGTGCGCGGCGAGCTCGGCATCCCCACCGTCTTCAACTTCCTCGGCCCGCTGTGCAACCCCGCGCGACCGGAGGCGTCGGCGGTCGGCGTGGCGAACCTCGACAAGGTGCCGCTCATCACGGGTGTCTTCCAGACCCGCGGCGCGACCGCCCTCGTGTTCCGCGGGGACGACGGGCTCGACGAGCTCACGACCACGGGGCACAGCCACATCTGGGAGGTGTCCCGCGGCGACGTCAACGAGCACGACATCGACCCGGGCGACTTCGGGCTCCCGCGCGCCTCCATCGACGAGCTCCGCGGCGGGGACCCCGCGACGAACGCCGCGATCGCCCGCCGTGTGCTCGCGGGGGAGACGGGCCCCGTCCGCGACATCGTGCTGCTCAACTCGGCCGCCGGCCTCGTCGCCTGGGACCTCGCGAACGACCCCGCGAAGGCCGAGGAGGACATCCGCACCCGCTTCCGCGAGAAGATCGCGGTCGCCGCATCCGTCATCGACTCGGGCGCCGCGATCGCCAAGGTCGACCAGTGGGTCGCGGCGACGAACGCCTGAGCCGCGCGCTCCGAGCGACGCGGGGCCCCGCGGAGGCGGCCGGGTCAGAGCCGGGCGACGTCGTCCGGACCGAGCTCGGCGACCGTGCGGTGCCCCGAGAGACCGAGCACGAGGTCCGTCTCCGCGACGATGTCGCGCAGCACCTGCCGTGCGCCGTCCTCCCCGTTGATCGCGAGGCCGTAGACCCACGCGCGGCCCACCCCGACGGCCGTCGCGCCGAGCGCGAGCGCGCGGACGACGTCGGCCCCGCCGCGCACGCCGGAGTCGAGCAGCACCGGGATGCGCCCGTCGACGGCCTGGACGACGTCGGGGAGCGCGTCGAGCGACCCGACGGCGCCGTCGACCTGCCGGCCGCCGTGCGTCGAGACCAGGACGGCGTCGACGCCCGCGTCGACCGCCTTCCGCGCGTCGTCGGGGTGCTGGATGCCCTTGAGCACGATTGGGAGCCGCGTGCGCTCGCGCAGGAACGGGAGGTCGTCCCAGGTGAGCGTCGGGCGCGAGAACACGTCGAGGAACGTCTCCACCGCCGCCCGCGGCTCTCCCGAGCGCAGGTTCTCCCAGAAGCGGCCGGGGTGGCGGCGCGACATCTCGAGGAGCGTGCGCACGGCCGAGGGGGTGACGCGAGGGCGCGGCCCGTCGGAGGGGCGCGCCATGCGGGTCTTCACGAGGTCTCGGAAGACGGGGTCGCTCGTGTACTGCGCGATGCCCATGCCGCGGATGAACGGCAGGAACGCGCGGTCGAGGTCGCGTGGGCGCCAGCCGAGCATCGCCGTGTCGAGCGTCACGACGATCGCCTCGGCGCCCGCGGCCTCCGCGCGGTGCACGAAGCTCTCGACGAGCGCGTCCTCGCTCGACCAGTACAGCTGGAACCACCACGGGCCCGCGCCGTCGGCCGCGATCGTCTCCATGGGCTGCGAGGCCTGGCTCGAGACGATGCTCGTGATGCCGAGCGAGCCCGCGGCGCGCGCGATCGCGAGGTCGGCGTCCGGGTCGACGAGCTCGAGCACGCCGATCGCCGCCGTGAGGAGGGGCGTGGGGTGGCGTCGGCCGAAGAGCTCGATCGAGAGGTCGCGCTCCCCGACGTCCCGCAGCATCCGCGGGACGAGGCGCCACGCGTCGAAGGCGTCGTAGTTCGCCTCGGCGGTCGACTCGCGGCCCGCGGCACCCGCGACGTAGGCCCACGCGTCCTGCGACATCGTGCGCTCCGCGGCCTCCACGAGCGCCCGCCACCCCATCGGGACGGCGGGCCGGACCCCGGACGCGCCCGCGCGGAAGATCTCGGACTGCCGGGCACGGCCGGGGGCGGTGGTGCGGACCTCGTCGTCCATGGTGCGTCTCCTGGGGTGGTGGGTGTCGCTAGGCCTGCCCGTGGGCTGCGCGGGCGCGCCGCGACAGCGAGTCGATGATGACGGCGAGCAGGAGCACGCCGCCCGTGATCATGTAGCGGATCGAGGAGTCGAGGTTGAGGAGCGTGAGCCCGTTCGAGATGGACTGGATGACGGCGATGCCGAGCAGGGCGCTCCAGGCCGAGCCGCGTCCGCCGAAGAGGCTCGTGCCGCCGATCACGGCCGCCGCGATCGCGACGAGGTTCGTGTCGCCCGCGCCGGAGTTGAGGTTCACAGACATGAGCCGCCCGGCGGCGAGCAGGCCCCCGACGGCCGCGAAGGTCGAGCACAGCACGAAGACGGAGATGTAGACGCGGTCGACGCGGATGCCGGCGCGCCGCGCCGCCTCGACGGACCCGCCGACCGCGTACACCTCGCGCCCCCACCGCGTGCGCGTGAGCACGACGTGCATGACGATCACGAGCACGATGAAGAACACGAACATGACGCCGACGCCGCGGTTGGTGGCGAGGTAGGCGACCGCGAGCGCGCACAGCACGAGGAGGCCGCCGGCCTTCGCGGCCTGCCAGCCGAGGGGCGAGGTCGTGAGCCCGGCCCGCAGGCGGCGGCGACGTCGCAGGAGCGCGGCCGTGAACATCCCGCCGGCCCACAGGGCCGAGAGCGCGTACGCGACCCACGGCGGGAGGAACCAGCTCGTCGCGAACTGGACGATGGGGGAGTCGGCGGGGAGGTTGATCGATCCGTTCGGGCCGAGCACCTTGAGCTGCAGGCCGAGCACGCCGAGGAGTCCCGCGAGCGTGATGACGAAGCTCGGCACCCCGAAGCGCGTGAAGAGCACCCCGTACAGGAGGCCGACGGCGGCGCCCGCCGCGGCGGCGGCGAGGATCGAGACGACGAGCGGCCAGCCGAGCTGGGTGAGGCCCACGCCGAGGATCGCCGCGGACAGGCCGCTCACCGAGCCCACCGAGAGGTCGATCTGGCCGAGCAGGAGCACGAGCACGACGCCGATCGCGATCGTTCCGGTGGCGGCGCACTGCAGCGTGAGGTTCACGAGGTTGTCGGCCGAGAGGAAGCTCGGGTTGATCATCTGGAAGGCCACCCAGATGACGATGAGGCCGACGACGACCGGGAGGGAGCCCAGGTTGCCCGTGAGCCGTGCCCGCACGTCGTCGACGAGGCCGGCGGCGCGCGCCCGCACCGTCGGCGCCTCGGTGACGTCGCTCATCGCAGCGGTCCGATCCGCCGGGGGCGCGGATACGACGGCTCGGGCAGGGGCCGCGCGTGCTCGGTCGCCCCCGTGATCGCGGCGATGATGTCCTCGTAGCCCACCTCGGAGGCGAGGAAGTCGCCGTTGTTCCGCCCCAGCCGCAACACGACGATGCGGTCGGCGACGGCCTGCACGTCGGCCATGTTGTGGCTGATGAGGACGACCCCGTGGCCGCGCTCGCGCAGCCGCTCGATGAGGTTGAGCACCTCGGCCGTCTGCGCGACGCCGAGCGCCGCCGTCGGCTCGTCGAGGATGACGACGCGCGGGTCGCCGATGAGCGAGCGCGCGATCGCGACCGTCTGCCGCTGACCGCCCGAGAGCGCCGCGATCGGCACCCGCACCGAGGGGATGCGGGCCGACAGCTGGCGCAGCAGCTCCCACGCCTCGCGCTCCATCTCCTCCTCGTCGAGGGCGACACCGGCGATCTCGCGGCCGAGGAACAGGTTCGCGACGACGTCGAGGTTGTCGCACAGCGCGAGGTCCTGGAACACGGTCGCGATGCCGAGGGCGCGCGAGGTCGTCGGGTCGGGGATCTGCACCGGCTGCCCCTCGAACTCGATCCCGCCGTCGTCGGCGGGGTGCACCCCCGCGAGGATCTTCACAAGCGTCGACTTGCCGGCGCCGTTGTCGCCGACGATCGCGACGACCTCGCCCGCGTAGATGTCGAGGTGGATGTCGGTGAGCGCCTGCACCTTGCCGAAGCTCTTCGAGATCCCGCGCATCGAGAGTACGGGGGTGCGCTCGGGCGGGCCGGGCACGGGGAGCGGCACGACGGTCTCCGCGCTCATCCGAGCCCCGCATCCCGGCAGGCGGCCTCGTAGGCCGAGCTGCACAGCTGTGCGAGCGAGAAGAAGCCGTCGGCGATCACGATCTCGGCGATCCGGTCGCGCGTGACGGGCAGCGGCTCGAGCAGGAACGATGGGATGCGCGCCTCGCCCACAGCGACCTCCACCTGCCCCGCGGGGTGGCGCCCGTGGACGAGCTCGATCGCGAGCTCGGCGGCCTTGTACGCCTGGGGGCGGAGGGCCTTGTAGACCGTCATGTACTGGTCGCCCATGAGGATGCGCTGGAGGCCCGCGAGTTCGGCGTCCTGGCCCGTGACGGGCGGGAGGGGCGAGACGCCCGCGGCCTTGAGCGACGCGATCGCGCCGCCCGCCGTCGGGTCGTTCGCGGCGTACACGCCGAGGATGCGCGAGCCGAAGCGCGTGATCTGGCCCGACACCCAGTCCTGGGCCTTCGCCGGATCCCAGCCGGGGGTGTCGAACTCGGCGAGCACCTCGTAGCCGCTCGCGTCGATGACCTCGTGCGCGCCCTTCTTGAACTGCGACGCGTTGTTGTCGGTGGGCGACCCGTTCACCATGAGGATGCCGCCGTCGTCGGGATCGACGCCGAGCTCGTCGAGCCGGTCGACGAGGGCCTGGGCCTGGAGGCGGCCGACGAGCTCGTTGTCGAAGGAGATGTAGTACGCGACGTCGGGGCTCTGGATGAGGCGGTCGTACGCGATGACCGGGACGCCGCGCGCGCTCGCGAGCCCGACGACCGCCGCGGCGGAGACGCCGTCGAACGGGTCGAGTACGAGCACGCTCACGCCCTGGGTGAGCATCGACTCGGCCTGCTGCTGCTGCTTCGCGGCGTCGCCGTCGGCGTTCGCGTACAGCACCTGGCATCCGGGGCACAGCTCGACGATGCGCTCCTCGAAGTAGGGACGGTCGGCGCTCTCGTAGCGCGCCGTGACCGAGTCGGGGAGCAGGAGCCCGATCTTGGCGCGGTCGGGGTCGGCGGGGGACCCGCCCGCGACCCCGTTCGTGCAGCCGGAGAGCACGAGGGCGGCGAGGAGGGCGGCGATCGCGAGGACGACCGCCCGGGGCACGCGCATCATCGCGTCACCCGAGAGCCACGCGGAGGTCGGGGGAACCGGCGACCGCGGGGAACGCGCTCGAGTGCTCGGCTGCCACCGCGAGCGCGCCGACGAGGGCGGCGCGGGGCCCCAGCTGTCCGGCGACGATCTCGGGTGCGGGGGCGAGGCGCGACGCGAGCGAGCGGTCCACGACCTGCCGGATGGGGCCGAGCAGGAGCTCGCCGGCCCGCGCGAGGTGGCCGCCCACGACCATGCGGGCGGGGTCGAACATGCTCGCGATGTTCGCGGCCGCGACGCCGATGTGGGCGCCCGCGTCGGCGATCGCGCGGATGCAGACGTCGTCGCCCGCCATGGCGCGCACGATGACGTCGCTCAGCTTGAGCCCCGAGTACCGCGTCGAGAGGGCCGTGACGATTGCGTCGCCGCCCGCGATGGCCTCAAGGCATCCGAGGTTGCCGCAGCGGCACAGCGGTCCGTTCTCGACGATGACCATGTGGCCGAACTCCCCGGCGCCGCCGCTCGCGCCGCGGTAGGCGCGTCCGGCGATGAGCACGCCCGCTCCGATGCCTTCGCTCACCTCGATGAACATCGCGTCGTCCTGTCCGCGGAGGGCTCCGAGACGGTGCTCGGCGAGCGCGGAGAGGTTCGAGGAGTTGTCGACGACCACGGGGACCCGCAGCGTCCGCTCGACGACGTCGCCGATCGGCACGCCCTCCCAGCCGCGCAGGATGCCGGGGCGCGCGACCATGCCGCTCGCGGCATCCATGGGTGCGGAGAGCGCGACGCCGACCGCGAGCAGCTCGTCGCGCTCGGCGGAGACGTTCTCGAGCATGTCGGCGACGAGCATCCCGACGCGACGGATCTCGTTGTCGGAGCGGTGGTCGCGCGCGAGCGGCATCTCGTGCTCGGCGACGACCGTGAGACTCGTGTCGGCGAGGGCGATGCGCAGCTGGCGCTGGGAGAAGTGGACGCCGCAGACGAGGCCCGACGCGTGCGCGAGCGTGACGTACTGGGCGCGGCGGCCGGAGCGCATCGACTTCGAGGTGCTCAGCACACCCGACTCGGACAGCTCCTTGACGATGTTGGAGACGGTCGCGGGGGAGAGGCCGGTGGCGCCAGCGAGCTCGACCTGCGTGAGTCCGCCGTGCTTCTTGACGGCGTCGACGATCCGGCCGCGATTCGCCTCGCGCAGAGACGTCTGCGACCCGGGGGTGCGCCGTCGGTCCGCCATGCCCGACAGGATACCGGCGGAAGGCCGCCGATCGGGGGGATCCGCGCCGACCCGAACACGGGGGACCCGCGTCCGGCGGAGGGCTCCGGGGGTTCTAGGCTGGACGGGTGACAAAGGTCTTGAGCTCCCTCCCCGTCGGCGAGCGCGTCGGCATCGCGTTCTCCGGCGGCCTCGACACCTCCTGCGCTGTCGCGTGGATGCGCGACAAGGGCGCGATCCCGTGCACCTACACGGCCGACCTCGGGCAGTACGACGAGCCCGACATCGAGGCGGTGCCGGGCCGCGCCCTCGAGTACGGCGCGGAGCTCGCGCGCCTCGTGGACGCGAAGCGCGCCCTCGTGGAGGAGGGTCTCGTCGCCCTCCAGTGCGGTGCGTTCCACATCCGCTCCGGCGGCAAGACGTATTTCAACACGACGCCCCTCGGGCGCGCCGTCACGGGCACGATGCTCGTGCGCGCCATGAAGGAGGACGGCGTCGAGATCTGGGGCGACGGCTCCACCTACAAGGGCAACGACATCGAGCGCTTCTACCGCTACGGCCTCCTCGCGAACCCGCGCCTGCGGATCTACAAGCCGTGGCTCGACGTCGACTTCGTCACGGAGCTCGGCGGCCGCAAGGAGATGAGCGAGTGGCTCGTCGCGCACGGCTTCCCGTACCGCGACTCCGCCGAGAAGGCCTACTCGACCGACGCCAACATCTGGGGCGCCACCCACGAGGCCAAGAACCTCGAGGAGCTCTCGAGCGGCCTCGACATCGTCGACCCGATCATGGGCGTCGCGTCGTGGCGCGACGACGTGGAGGTCGCGACCGAGGAGGTGTCGGTGCGCTTCGAGGCGGGCCGCCCCGTCGCCATCAACGGCGTCGAGTTCGACGACCCGGTGGCCCTCGTGCTCGAGGCGAACGCGATCGGCGGCCGCCACGGCCTCGGCGTGTCCGACCAGATCGAGAATCGCATCATCGAGGCGAAGTCGCGTGGCATCTACGAGGCCCCCGGCATGGCGCTCCTGCACATCACCTACGAGCGCCTCCTCAACGCGATCCACAACGAGGACACGGTCGCGAATTACCACGCGGAGGGCCGCCGGCTCGGCCGCCTCATGTACGAGGGCCGCTGGCTCGACCCGCAGTCGCTCATGCTGCGCGAGTCGCTGCAGCGCTGGGTCGGCTCGGCCGTCACGGGCGAGGTCACGCTGCGTCTGCGTCGCGGCGACGACTACACGATCCTCGACACGACGGGCCCGCACCTCAGCTACGCGCCCGAGAAGCTCTCGATGGAGCGCGTGGGCGACGCCGCGTTCGGTCCCGACGACCGCATCGGCCAGTTGACGATGCGCAACCTCGACATCGCCGACTCGCGCTCGCGTCTCGAGCAGTACGCCGCGCAGGGCCTCATCGGAGGTCCGACGGGCGAGCTCGTGGGGCGTCTCGAGAGCGGCTCGGCGGACGAGATCCTCGGCGCCGTCGAGGCGACGACCGCCGACGAGGAGGCCATCGACGCGCGCGTCGACGCGGCCAACGAGGGCTCGGCCTTCGACCTCGGCACCGACTGAGTCCGCTCCGATCGGGGGTCGCATCCGTCGGTAGGCTGGCCCCTTTGGAGGCCACGCGAGAGAAGGGGATGCGACCATGCGGGAGCTGCAGAGCGAGATCATCGAGGCCCTCGGCGTGACGCCGGAGATCGATCCGGCCGCGGAGGTCGCCCGCCGGCGCGACTTCCTCGTCGACTACCTGCGCGCCACGGGCGCGAAGGGGCTCGTGCTCGGCATCTCGGGCGGCCAGGACTCGTCGCTCGCAGGGCGGCTCTCGCAGCTCGCGGTCGAGCGCATCCGCGAGGCGGGCGGCGAGGCGACGTTCACGGCCGTGCGGCTGCCTTACCGCGTGCAGGCGGACGAGGACGACGCGCAGCTCGCGCTGAGCTTCATCCGCCCGGACGAGTCGGTCGTGTTCGACGTCGCGGGCGGCGTCGACGGCATCGCGGCCGAGTACGAGCGCGGGGCCGGGCACCCGCTCGCGGACTACCACAAGGGCAACGTCAAGGCGCGGGTGCGGATGGTCGCGCAGTACGCGATCGCGGGCGAGCGGGGTGCGCTCGTCGTCGGCACCGATCACGCCGCCGAGGCCGTGACGGGCTTCTTCACGAAGTACGGCGACGGCGGCGCCGACATCCTGCCGCTCAGCGGTCTCACCAAGCGCCAGGGGCGCGCGCTCCTGCAGTACCTCGGGGCCCCCGCGCGGCTCTACGAGAAGGCGCCGACCGCCGACCTGCTCGACCAGCGTCCGGGCCAGGCCGACGAGACCGAGCTCGGCATCACTTACGCCCAGATCGACACCTACCTCGAGGGCGGCGAGATCGACGAGGCCGCCGCCGAGGCGCTCGAGGCGCGCTTCCTCGCGACGCGGCACAAGCGCACCGTTCCGGTCGGGCCGGACGACGCGTGGTGGCGCGCGGGCTGAGCCGCGTCAGAGCGCGAGCTTCGCGCGCAGGAAGTCGTTGACGAACACCCCGTCGGGGTCGTGTGTGCGCGCGAGCGCGCGGAAGTCGTCGAATCGCGGGTAGAGCGGCGCGAGCCGCTCCGCGTCGGCGAGGAAGACCTTGCCCCAGTGCGGGCGGGCGCCGAGCGGGAGCAGGCGCTCCTCGAGGCGCGGCAGCATCGCCTCGACCGCGGGCTGGTCGGCGACCCACGTGAAGTGCAGACCCACGGCATTCGTCCCGGAGGCGCCGGAGAGCCACAGCCCGTCGGCCGCGATCTCGCGGAGCTCCGTGACGTGCAGGAGCGGACGGAGGTCGAGCGCGAGCTCCCGCACCGCACGGATGGCCTCGATCGCGGTCGCACGAGGGACGAGGTACTCGCTCTGCAGCTCCTCGCCCGCGGACGGTGTGAACTCGAGACGGAAGTGGGGCAGGCGCTCGAGCCACGGCCCCGCGACGCCCCGCTGCGGGGTCGAGGAGGCGGCGTCGACGCCCGCGATCGGGTGCATCTCGATGGGGGAGGGGCGCGCGCCGAGCACGCTCGCCGGGGCCTCCCCGTCACGATCGACGCGGCGCTTGAGCCACAGCTGGTCGACGACGTCGGGCTCGCGCCACGTCGTGAAGAGGCTCACGCTGTAGCCGATCGAGGTGGCCTCGTCGAAGGCGTCGAGGAGTGCGTCGAGCGGCAGGTCGCGGTAGACGGTCTGCGCGACCTCGAAGCCGGGCTCGACGTCGAGGTCGAGGGCGACGACGATCCCGAGGGCGCCGAGCGCCACGACGGCTCCGTCGAAGGCGGCGTCGCCGCGGCGGAGCACGACGAGCTCGCCCGTCCCGTCGACGAACTCGACCGCGCGCACTGCCGTCGCGAGCGAGCCGTTGCGCACGCCGGATCCGTGGGTGCCGGTCGCGACGGCGCCCGCCACCGAGATGTGGGGGAGCGAGGCGAGGTTGGCGAGGGCGAGCCCCTTCGCGTGGAGAACGCGTGCGAGCTCGCCGTAGCGGATGCCGGCCGGGACACGCGCGCTCGCGCGGTCGGGGGCGACGACGACGTCGCTCGGGTCGGCGAGACCCGCCGAGGAGACGAGCGTCCCGCGGGTGTCGGCGATGGGGGAGAAGGAGTGCCGCGTGCCGAGCGGCCGAACAGAGCCCGGTCGGGCGTCCCGCACGAGGGCGCGGACCTCGTCGACGTCGCGCGGCGTCGCCACGCGACCCGCGAACGCGAGGTTGCCCGCCCAGTTGCGCTCGGTCGTCCGTCTCCCGCCCTCCGCATGATCGTACGGGGGCGGGAGACGGATGTCGTCGAGCGCGGCGTCAGGCGGCGGCGGGGCTCAGGCGTCCGTCGACCATCTCGAGCACGCGGTCGCAGTACTCGAGCACGTCGTGGTCGTGGGTGACCATGACGACCGCGACGCCGGACTCGTGGGCGCGGTCGCGCAGGAGCTGCACGACCTCGTGGCTGCGTGCCCGGTCGAGGGCCGCGGTGGGTCGGCGTGCACCCGGGCCTGGTCGGGGTGCAGCGGGCGTTCACCCTTGACCGTTTCGAAACGCTCGTCCAACGCACCCCGCTGGCGTCACCCGTCTGGAGCTCCACCGAGAGATCCGACACCGTGTCGCCGTACTGTCCGTAGACCGCCTCCCAGGGGACGGCTCGCCAGCATGCGGCGAGATCGTGCTGCTGCCGATCGAAGTCCGCGGTCCCAGGTCGGGCCGTGAGGACAGGCGCAGGATTCTCTGCGACGAATGCAGCGACCTCTGCCTCGTAGTCGGCTGGCGACGTTGTGCCTGGGTGTTCGCCCCCAGATCGCTTCGGGGCCTCGATCACGGGGCCGCTGGTCAGAACCAAGACCGTCACGTTCATTAGTGACGCCGAGTTTCGACCATACTTCCGCCCCCGGGTCGGTCACGGGAGACGCGGGGCCGGCGCAGCTCCCGCCACGGCGGGACCCGCGCCGGCCACCACATCTCGGCGTAGATGCGGCAGGGGCGGAGGGGGTTCGAGTCAGCAGCGCTCCTGCATCGCAGGGGAACGGAGATGGCTGATTATCCGGGGCGGCTCACGAGTTTTACCCCCGTGTTACTGAGCGGGGGTTGGGGCACTCACCTCCGGCCGCGCGCAGCGCTCATAGAGGCGATGGGGCCGGTATCCCACCGGCTCCGCGAGTGGGATACGGGCATGATCGCCGGGGGAGAGGTTCCGCAGCGTCAAGGGCGCTTCGCGTCGCTGCGCGAGGCCCTGACGGGCCCCCTTGACGCAGCTGGCCGCGGAGATGGCCGATGAGCGCCGACTCGATCGCGCGGCACATCCGCAGGACGCTCAAGGTGCACCGCAGAACCGGCCGCCAGGCGATCCGGCTGGCCGATACTGACGCGGTGCTCGTTGCGGAGCTGCTGGAGCTCTACGCGGCGTTTGAGTGCGAACCACCGCGCGCCGCGATCTACGACCGCCGCGCCGTGCTCTGGCGCGACGTATGCGCGCACGTCGCGGGGATGCTCAGCATCCCAGAGCGCACCGCCACGCAGCTCGTGGAGCTCGCCTCTGACGCCCTCGCCGTCGCGCCCGCGTTTCGCGTGCTCGACGGCACCGACGGGCCCCGGTATCTCACCTTCACCGGGGCGCAGACTCGACAGATTCGCCCGCTACGCCACTAGGGTCGAGAACGAGCGGATGCTGGTTAAGAGTGTTACCCGTTTCTTCACTATCGGGCACCGGGGGCACCGAGTTGCTTTACGCGACGGCGAGGAAGACGACAGCAAGCAGCAGATTGAGCGCAGCGGCTCCGAGGACAGTGAGCGGCGCCCAAGGAAGCCGGACGAGGAAGGCCGCCACGAGGCGGCCGACGAGGGCGCAGAGGAACCCCGCGGCCGCAACGAACAGGCCGCCGATCATGATGTACGCCCCGAGGCCGCTCAGATCGGCTCCGACGAAGCTGCGTGGGTCGAGGGCGCCGATGAGCCCGATGAGTAGGCCCCCTGGGATGCCGAGCAGGGTGCTCGCGATCGCAGTCAGGAGGGCCTCGATGAATATGTTGGGAACATGCCGCTGGAGCCGTTTCAACAGCAGCAGCTCGAGGGGCGTGAGCGCGATCGCAACTAGCGCGCCGGTAGCGAAGTACGGCGCCTGCAGGAGCCAGAGCGGTGTCGGTCCTCCGAACTGCGCGCAGAAGAGAATGGCGATGAGGGCGACCGCGATGAGGTTGCCCGCGAGCAGCGGCAGGAATCGCGCACGCTCGCGGGCAACCTCGATCACGTCTCCATGGTACGGGGTCAGTGTGTCTCGTTCAGGATTATGGGGTCGTCCGTGCAGTAGCCGAGGAGGCAGATGAACCCGTCATTGGTGTCCTGATACATGGTGTTCCAGAACTCGCCCGAGCCGTTGTCCCAGCGGCCGTAGGCCTCATGGTGAGGTACGGGCTCGCGGTCGCCCACAACCTCGATCGTGCCGGAGCGGTAGAACCGGACGGTGATGTCGTAGGTGATCGCACCCAGGACGCAGAACGGGTTGCCGACCGAGTGCTGCCAGTGGGTCTGTGCGTATGAGCCGGACTTGTAGGTGTCGATGAAGTTGGAGTCCGCGAAGGTTGCGGTTTTCGTTTCGATCAAGCCGTAGCTCGAGTTGTAGAGCTTCGTCGACCCGATTCCGCCTTCCAGGATCACGTCGTAGGGCGCCGGGTTGTCCCAGTTGACGTTCACGAAGAGCATCGTCCGGTAGTGCGGTGACTCCCACGGCGCCGCGAAGGTCGGGAACGCCCACGAGCGGTTGTCGCCGCCGAAGAAGCGGCTCGTGTCGAACCACTGGCCACAGGTGAAAGCGACAAAGCCGTCCATCGGAACGTAGGCGTCCGCGATGAAGGTCTTGTAGGTGAACGCGGTCGTATAGGGCTGATAGGTCAGTGGAACGAACGTTCCGCCTCCGGTCAGCTCATCCGTTGCGGCGATTGTCTCGACCGGCATGGTCCGGCTTGAAACCGTTGAACCGTCCGCTGCGAGGCCGAGGAGCTCATATTCGTAGAGGACGCCGGCCTTGAGCCCGGCATCGGAGTATGAGCTGGCGGTCAGGTCTGCCAGCTTCTCGCCGTCACGGACGATCAGATACGAGGTGGCGCCCTCGATCGGCTCCCACGCGAACGACGCCGTGGTCGGGGTCACCGCGAAGGCGAAAGTCGGTTGCAGGAGCGCGGCGTCGAAGGCGAGCTCGTCGGCCGAGTATCCGCGCGAGAAGGTGACCGGGCCATCACCCGGCACGCTCTCGGGGAAGTATTCCTCCGGGATCTCATCGAGGGCGCTCAGCTCCTCGGCCAGGTTCGGGTCTGCCGCCCTTTCCTCCAGAAATGTGCTCGGCTCTACCGGCAGCGCGCTCTGAGCGAAGAGCACGAAGGGAATGCCCGAGGCGGTTCGCCCCTCGAAACGTTCCTCGCCGTCCCCGCCGCTTTGCGACGCAACTTCGAGCGGCTTTCCCGCGGCGTCGGTGGAGTCGGCGGGCGACTGGAGATTGAGGATGATCGGGTCGTCCGTGGCGCTCGAGGCCGACGCTGCCAGCGGCATGGCTGTTACAGCGAGTGTCACGGCGAGAATGCCCGTGAGCGCCCGGAGCGGCCTGCGGCTGATGCTTCGTAGGGAGAAGCGCGCAGCAGGGGTGTTTCCTTGGTTCATCAGTGGTACCCAGCTTCCTGATCGCACTAGGCGACTCGGCTCTCGGGTACTGCGATGACGCCTAAGAGGGTCCCGAGGATTGTTCGGGACGGTTGATGCCAAGGTAGACCCAGCTGTCTAGTCCGGCAAGCGAATGGGGCCTCCCGGGTTTGCGCAGGGGACAGGGGGCCCGCGTTACTGCCCCCTGTGTGTGCGGCTTCCTGCACCCAGAGTTCCTTCTTGGGGCTAGTGCTTGTTGTCGCGGGTGCGGAAAATCCCTGGCCAGATGCCCATCGGGGAGCGTTACCCGAAACCACACTACGTGCAGGACTCGCACATAGTGTGGTTTTAAGCTGACATAATCGCGCTTATCAGTGAAACAGGAAGATGGAGACGCGGGGTGAGATGGCGGCAGCCGGTCGGCTCCTCGTGGAGTCCCCGCCTGCGGCGGGCGTTCCTCGTGCGTCCCGGTGCTCGCGGTACGTACAGCAGGACTGCGTGGGCGGCATGCCTGTCATCGCGCCGCCGACCGGTCGTGTGTCGTCCGTGCGCGTCGGAGCTCGTCAGAAGCGTCGCGGCGCGGCCGGGTCGGCGGGCGGCTCGTAGGGTGCCGAGCGCGGCGCCTCGCCCTCGACGTGGAATGGGTTCCCCGCCGGTGACGGCGGCGGGGCCCATCCGGGCTGTGAAGCTGACATAAAGATGGGCTGCCCAGGCTGCGGTGTCGGCTGCGGCTGAACGGTGTTCTGCGGCGGCATCGCGTGCTGCGGATGCGGCGGTGTCGGCACCTGAACGCCGTTCTGCGGCGAGGCGGCCCGCGGCGCCCCCGCCGTGATGGCGCCTGCCGCGGCGGCGGACGCCTGCGCGGCCGGACGTGACTGGAACAGCGCCGCTGCAGCGGCGGCGGCGTTGCTCGGCTGGGGCTGCGGCTGTCGCGCGTCGGCGGTGACGGGCGGTAGCGAGGCGGCGTCCGGGACGTACGGCGGCTGCGGGTGCACCTCGCCGATGGGTGGCGTGAGCGCGCCGGCGGGAGCCGCTGCAGCCTGCTGCGCCTGTGCGGCGTGCGGAGCCGGCGCGCTGCTCGCGCCCTGCTCCCCCGCGGTCGAGGCGCCGCGCCGGGGCCCGACGGCCGCGGCATCCCGCTCACGGCGCTTCTCGTGCGCGGTGAGCGCGCTCAGCACGGCGGACCGGACCACGAGCCAGAGCAGGAGGAATCCCACCACGACCAGTCCGGCCGCGATGGCGAGCGAGGTGAGATCGCCGGTGGCGAAGAGCTCGGGCAGCTCCATGCGTTACAGGGTGCGCCTCCGCACCGACACGCACCATCCCCGGTTCGGGGCACGCGGCCGGTGCCGGATGCCGTCTCAGGCCGTGCAGGACGGCAACTCGCGGCGCACGAGCTCGATGAGCTGCGGCGGCTCGAACCGCGGACGCTCCGCGAGCAGCTCCGCCAGGCTCCACCAGCGATGAGCCAGCACGTCGACCTTCTCGTCGTCGGTCCAGCCCTCGGGCGACGGCTCGAAGGCGTCCGTCACGTGCACGAAGAACTCGGCGTGGCCGGTGTCGTGGTCGGCCGAGTCCCACTCGACGTCGTAGTCGTGCGACCACACGGGGCCTCGCAGGCTGTCGACGGAGAGTCCCGTCTCCTCGAGGAGCTCGCGGCGCGCCGCCTCCTCGAACGACTCCCCCGGGTCCACCCCTCCCCCGGGTGTCAGCCAACGCGCGACGCCCGACGAGTCCGGGGCGGTCGTGAGGAACAGCAGCACGCGGTCGTCGCGGTCGAAGAGCAGCACACGCGACACGAGGCGGTGCCGGTGCGCGCTCACCACGGGAGGCTCCTGGGCCCGGATGCTCAGCCGCGGCCGGTGAAGTCGCTCACGTCGCCGACGTAGCGCGTGTGGTCGGCGGGGATCTCCTCGACGGCGGCACGCGCGACCTCCGCGGCGAACTCGGCCACGTTGTAGAGCCTGCCGGCGGCCTCGCGACGCGACGCGATCGCGCCCGGGTTCACCCGCTCGAGGAGCGTCGCCGTGATCGTGCCCTCGATCATGTCGCCCGAGACGACCACGAACGAGACGCCCGCGGCCTCGAGCTCGGGGATGCGGGCGCGCAGGGCGTCCTCGCCGGCGCGCTTGCTGCGCGCGACGGGCTCGTACTCCGGCATCGTCGGGACGGTCTCGATGAAGTGGGCCTGGTGGCTCGTGACGAACACGACGCGCGAGCCGGCGCCGAGCAGCGGGAGCGCCGCGTCGAGCACGTTGACCTGCGCGTCGCGGTTGAGGCGCATGGCGTAGTCCTCGCCGAGGCCGGACTCCATGCCCCCCGAGGCGTTGAGCACGAGGAGATCGAGGCCGCCCCAGCGCTCACGGACCTCGGCGAACATCGTCGCGACCGACGAGGGGTCGGTGAGGTCGGCGCCGATCGCGATCGCCTCGCCTCCGCGCTCCTCGATGCCCGCGACGACCTTGAGCGCGCGGGCCTCCTTGTTGCGGTAGTTGATGACGACCTTGGCGCCCGCGGCGGCCAGGTAGCCCGCCGTGTCGGCGCCGATGCCGCGGGAGGATCCGGTGATGAGCGCGCGGACACCGCGCAGCGAGTCAGGGGGGAGCACGTCGTTCACGATCCCCCACCCTAGCGACCGCCCCGGCGCGGTCCGGCATCTGACGGACCGGGCGGCGCGATGCTAGTTTCAGGAGACGACGTCGAAGGGATGCCGCCGTGGAACCCGATGTGATCTCGAGCTGGGCGTGGGTCTTCTGGCTGGGCCTCATCCTCGTTTTCGTCATCATCGAGGTGAACACCCTGGAGTTCACCTTCCTGATGCTCGCGCTGGGGTCCGTGGGCGGCCTCGTGGCGGGGCTCGTGGGCGCGCCGTGGTGGCTGCAGCTCATCATCGCCGCCGTGCTCGCCCTCCTGCTCGTGCTCTTCGTGCGACCACCGCTCCTGCACGCCCTGCGGAAGAACGCCGACCCCGCGCGGAGCAACGTCGACGCCCTGCTCGGGCTCGGCGGCACCGTGACGGTCGACTTCCGCTTCGGCGCGGGCCAGGTCAAGCTCGCCAACGGCGACGTCTGGACCGCGCGCGTCGCCGACGGGATCGCCCCAGGCGGCCTCGAGGAGGGCTCCCGAGTCGTCGTGACCGCGATCGAGGGGGCGACGGCCGTCGTCGTGCCCGCCACCGACCCCACGCCCGAGGAGGCGCCCCAGTGAACGACCCCGAGATGGTGCCGACGATCATCACGATCGCGATCGTCGCGATCGTCGTCATCTTCGTGCTGACGATCCTGTTCAAGTCGATCCGCATCATCCCGCAGGCCTACGCGGGCGTCGTCGAGCGCCTCGGCCGCTATCACAAGACGCTCTCGCCGGGCCTCAACATCCTCGTGCCGATCATCGACCGGCTGCGCCCGCTCGTCGACATGCGCGAGCAGGTCGTCTCGTTCCCGCCGCAGCCCGTCATCACCGAGGACAACCTCGTCGTCTCGATCGACACGGTCGTCTACTTCCAGGTGACGGACGCGCGCGCCGCGACGTACGAGATCGCCAACTACCTCGGCGCCGTCGAGCAGCTCACGACGACGACGCTCCGCAACGTCGTCGGCGGACTCAACCTCGAGGAGGCGCTCACCTCACGCGACAACATCAACGGTCAGCTGCGCGTCGTGCTCGACGAGGCGACCGGCAAGTGGGGCATCCGCGTGAGCCGCGTCGAGCTCAAGGCCATCGACCCGCCCGTCTCGATCCAGGACTCGATGGAGAAGCAGATGCGGGCCGAGCGCGACCGGCGCGCCGCGATCCTGACGGCCGAGGGCACCAAGCAGGCGGCGATCCTCAACGCCGAGGGCGAGCGGCAGGCCGCGATCCTGCGCGCGGAGGGTGACGCGAAGGCGGCCGTCCTGCGCGCCCAGGGCGAGGCGGAGGCGATCCAGACGGTCTTCCACGCGATCCACGCGGGCAACCCCGACTCGAAGCTGCTCGCGTACCAGTACCTCCAGACGCTCCCGAAGCTCGCCGACGGCGAGTCCAATAAGCTCTGGATCATCCCGAGCGAGCTCACCGAGGCCCTCAAGGGCATCGGCGAGGGCTTCTTCGCTCCGCGCGGTGCGGGCGCACCCGGTTCGGATGCCGCGCCGCGCGCGTAAGGGCGAGGACGCGGGGTACTTCTCCCCCGCTCCCCCGCGTGTGCTCGCGCACCGCGGGCTCGCCCTCGACGCGCCCGAGAACACCCTCCTCGCCTTCCTGCACGCCGTGAACGCGGGCGCCACGCACGTCGAGACCGACGTCAACGGCTCGGCGGACGGCATCGCGATGATCAGCCACGACGCCGACCTCAAGCGGATCGCCGGTCGCGACGTGCGCGTCAACCAGCTGACCGCGGCGGAGCTGCGTCGCGTGTCGCTCGGCGCCGGGCAGGGCTTCTGCTCGCTCGCCGAGGCGCTCGACGCCTTCCCCGACACGCGCTTCAACATCGACGTCAAGTCGGCGGATGCCGTGGCCGGCACGATCAAGGCCGTGCGCGACACGCGTGCGACCGACCGCGTGCTCATCGGATCGTTCTCGACCTCGCGCCGCCTCGCCGTCGTGAAGGAGCTCCCCGGTGTCGCGACGTCGATCTCCGCGGGAGGCGCCCTCCCTGCGGCCCATGCGGCGCGGGTCGGTGCGGTGCGGTTCCTGAGACGCGTCCTCGCGGGCGTCGACGCCGTGCAACTGCCGCCGACGGTCGCCGGGGCGTCCATCGTCACGGAGCGCGCCATCCGGAGCTTCCACGCGTCCGGCGTCGAGGTGCACATCTGGACGGTCAACGATCCGGAGGAGATGCGACGCCTGCTCGACGTGGGCGTCGACGGCCTCGTCACCGACCGCGCGGACCTCGCGGTGCCGATCGTCGCCGAGCGCCGCGGGCGGCGCTGATCCGCTCATCCGAGTAGGCCTCCCCCGCGTCCGTCCCCCGTCCGCTGCCAATGCGGGACAAGGTGCCTGGGAATGCTCTGTAAACGGCCTCGCGCGGGGATGGGATCCGACACCGTAGACGTTGTACATCGGGCGGCTCGCGGTCCCACCGGACCGGGTCGTCCTGGCGCGTCCACGTGCGCGCACCCCATTCACCCCACCACGGCGCACAGAGGAGGCCACACGATGGCGGATCGCAGTCTGCGCGGGATGCGACTCGGAGCTCAGAGCATGCAGAGCGAAGAGGGAGTCGAGTTCTCGCCCCGGAAGAAGGCCGTCTATCGGACGGACGACGGAACGACCTTCGAGGTCGTCTTCGCAGCGGACGCGGAGGTGCCGGAGACCTGGGAGTCCCCGCGGACGGGCCAGGAGGGCCGCCTCGTCGGAGATGACGGGCAGCTGGTCGAGAGCGAGGCCGCGGAGACCAAGGCGCCGCGCACCCACTGGGACATGCTGCTCGAGCGCCGCACGCGCGCCGAGCTCGAGGAGCTCCTCGAGGAGCGCCTCGCCTACCTGCGCGCCCGCCGCGGCGAGGCCGCGAAGAGCACCAAGAGCGCCTGACGCTCAGGCGCGGCGGCGACGTCCTCCGATCGCCGCGCCGATGAGCGCCCCGAATGCGACGGCGGCGACCCCCCACTCGACCCCCCGGCCGATCACGACCGCGGGGGTCGTCGTCGTGCTCAGGGGCACGTCGACCACCATCGCGCCCGCCTGGTAGCGGGGCAGCCGGGCGATCGTCGATCCGTCGGGGAGCATGACGGCGCTCGTGCCGACGGTCGAGATGTTGACGACGGTGCGGCCGAGCTCGATCGCACGGATGCGGGCGATCGCGAGCTGCTGCACGCTCTCGTCGGTCAGGCCGAAGTCGGCGTTGTTGGTCTGCGCGAGCACGAGCTGCGCACCCTGCTCGACCCCCTCGCGCATGAGCGCGTCGTCGACGATGTCGAAGCAGATCGCGAAGCCGGCGAGCACCGTCCGTTCGTCGGAGCCCACGTCCATGACGGGGTCGGTCGTGCCGGGCGTGTACTCGCGCTGGATGAGGTCGATGAGGTCGGGGGCGAATCCGCGCCACACCGCACGGTCGGGCACGTACTCCCCGAACGGCACCGGATGCCGCTTGTCGTAGAAGTCGGCGCTCCCCTCCCCCGCGCGCCACAGGAGCGAGGTGTTGAAGTACTCCTCGCCGCGCTTGGTGACGGCCCAGCCCACGAGGGGCGCGCCGGCGGCGGTGGCGACGGTGTCGAACACGCGCGCGGCGAAGTCGTTGCGCAGCGGGTCGAGGTCGGTCGCGCCCTCGGGCCAGACGACGACGTCGACGTCCTCGGTGTAGACGGGCTCGGTCGCGTCGAACTGGGCCAGGAGGTTGTCGGTCGCGTTCTCAGCGTGGTGGAAGTAGCCCGTTCGGCCGTTGCCCTGCACGGCGGCGACCCGCAGCTCCCCCGCGGTCGCCACGGGGAACGCCGGGAAGGCCACGAGGATCGCGGCGAGGGCCGTCACGAGCATCGCGCGCAGGGTGACGGGCGTCGCGGTCTCGCGCACCGCGACGACGGCGACCGCGACGACGAAGACCATGACGAAACCGACGCCCGAGACCCCGAGCCAGGCGAACAGCGGTGCGATCGGGCTCTCGGACTGCGACTCGGAGATCCGGCCCCACGCGAACCCGCCGTAGGGCCAGATGCTCGAGATCGCCTCGCGCGCCGTCCAGAGCCCCGCGACGACGAGGGGCACGAGCAGCAGTCGACCGGCCGCGCCCCGCACGGCACGCGGCACGACGCGCGTCGCGACCGAGATGAGCATCGTACCCAGGCCGCACCACAGGGCCATCACGAGGCTGAGCGCGAACCACGGCACCGCCCGCACGAGGAACGGCAGGCGCGGGTCGAGGAACTCGGTCATCCACGGGATGTGCACGAGGTAGAACGCGAGCCCGAAGACGAGGCCCACGAGGAACCCCGCACCCGCACGGCGGCCGTGGGCGGCCACGAGCACGAGGGCGATCCCCGCGAAGGCGAGCGGCCACCATCCGAGCTCCGGGAACGCCGCATCCGTGAGCGGGCCCGCCCCGAGCGCGAGCAGCACGGCGCCCCACAGCGGCACGAGCGGCCGGGTGGGCTCGGGTGCGAGGGCGGGCGCGGACATCGGAGACTCAGCCTACGGCGCGCCGGCTGAGCGGATGGGGCGCCCGCCTCGCGCGTCAGCCGTGCGGGTTCGTGGCCTTCCCGTCGAGCCACAGCTCGTCCGTCGGATCCGAGTGGGTGCCGCCGCTGCCGACGTGCTTGGCGCTGATCCGCGGACCCTTCGTGATGACGTGGACGAGAGCCATCGCGTGCCCGCGGCCGAGCCCGTACTCCTCCGCGAGCCACTGGACGATGGGCGTCGCCTTCGTCGTGGTGTCGAAGCCCTTCTCGTGGGCCTTCTCGATGAGCTGACGGGGTGTCAGGCCCGTCTTCTCCTCGATGTTGTCGAGATATGCCTGGAACGACATGGTCTGTCCTCCCCCGCCGCGTGCGCGGCGATGACGGGACGATACCGCGCGCGTGCGTCGGTCTCCGCGTGTCGCCCGATCAGCCGACGCTCGAGTACGCGACGATGCCGCGGCGGACGTCGTCGATCGCGTCGCGGGCCGTGCGACCGAGCGAGCCGTCCGCGACGATCGAGATCTGGTCGAGCAGGTCGATCACCTGCTTCATCCAGCGCACGAAGTCGCCCGCGGCGAGGTCGGTGTCGCGCAGCACGGCGTCGAGCCGGCCGCCCCGCGCCCAGCGGTGCGTCGCGGCCGCGAGGGCCGCCGAGAGCGGTTCCGTGCCGGGGAGCTTGCGGTCCTCCTCGAGCACACTGAGCTCCGCCCACGCCTGCTCGGTGAGCCCGTACACCTCGGCGAACCGACCGCGCGGGTACTCGCGCACGACGCCCGCGTCCTCGCGACGCGGCTCGTAGACGAGCGAGCTCACGAGCGCCGCGAGGGTCGCCGCGTCGACGCCGTCCCACAGCCCCCGGCGCAGGCACTCGGCGACGAGCAGGTCGCGCTCCCCGTAGATGCGGCGCAGGCGCCGTCCCTCGATCGCGACGCCGAGGCGTCCGTGCTCGTCGCGCTCGAGGTAGCCGAGCTCGAGCAGGAGCTCCGTGATGCGGTCGAACACCTGCGCGACGGCGCCCGTGCGGCCGCGCACCTGGCGGGTGAGCCGATCGGTGTCGCGCTTGAGACGGAACCAGCGCTCCGCCCAGCGCGCGTGCGCCTCGCGGTCGTTGCACGCGTGGCACGGGTGCTGCTTCATGCGCCGGCGGAGCTGGTCGATCTGCCGTTGGCGACGGTCGCGCTCGGCACGCGATCCCTCGTTGCCCTTCGACTGCTTGCGCTCGAGGTCGCTGAGCTCCCGGCGGATGCCGGCGTACTCCGCGAAGTCGCCGAGGTGACAGCGCATCGCCTCCGCGTAGCCCGCGAGCGACTTCTCCTGCTCGCGGATCTTGCGGGCGAGGTCGACGACGGCGCGGTCGGCCTGGAACTGCGCGAACGAGCTCTCGAGGATCTCGCGCGTGCGCTCGCGCCCGAACTGCTCGATGAGGTTGACCGCCATGTTGTAGGTCGGCCGGAAGCTCGAGTTGAGCGGGTAGCTGCGCCGCGACGCGAGCTGCGCGACCGCCTGCGGGTCGAGCCCCGCCGACCATTGGATGACCGAGTGACCCTCGACGTCGATGCCGCGGCGTCCCGCGCGGCCCGTGAGCTGCGTGTACTCCCCCGGTGTGATCGGCACCCGCGCCTCGCCGTTGAACTTCTCGAGCTTCTCGAGCACGACGGTGCGCGCGGGCATGTTGATGCCGAGCGCGAGCGTCTCGGTCGCGAAGACGACCTTGAGGAGCTTGCGCTGGAAGAGCTCCTCGACGACCTCCTTGAAGGTGGGGATGAGGCCCGCGTGGTGGGCGGCGACGCCACGCTCGAGGCCCTCGAGCCAGGAGAAGTAGCCGAGCACGCCGAGGTCCTCATCGCGCAGCCCCGCACAGTGCTCCTCCACGATGTGCCGGATCTCGTCGCGCTCCCAGCGCTCCGTGAGGCGCACATCCGAGCGGAGCACCTGCTCGACGGCCTGATCGCAGCCGTTCCGGCTGAAGACGAAGAAGATCGCGGGGAGGAGGTGGCGGTCCTCGAGGAGCCGCACGACCTCCGGACGCGGGATGCGGTCGCACAGCACCTCCCCCTTGCGCTGGTGGCGACCGGCGTGGGGCCCGCGGTAGGTGCCGGGTCCGCGCCCGCCGGCGATCGCGAGGCGCGCGAGCTCGGGGTTGACGCGGGGCGGGGCGTCGGGCGCCTGGGCGCCGTCGAACAGGTCGGCGAGCTTGCCGCGCACGAGCACGTGCTGCTGGAGCGGCACGGGACGGCGCTCCGACACGATGACGTCCGTGTCGCCGCGCACCGCCTGCAGCCAGTCGCCGAACTCCTCGGCGTTCGAGACCGTCGCCGACAGCGAGACCATCCGCACCTCGCGCGGGAGGTGGATGATGACCTCCTCCCACACGGGTCCGCGGAACCGGTCGGCGAGGTAGTGCACCTCGTCCATGACGACGAACGCGAGGTCGCGCAGCAGGGGCGAGTCGGCGTAGAGCATGTTGCGCAGCACCTCGGTCGTCATGACGACGACGCGCGCGCCCGAGTTGATGTTGGTGTCGCCCGTGAGCAGCCCCACGTTCTCTGGCCCGTGCTCGGCCGCGAGCTCCGCGTACTTCTGGTTGCTGAGCGCCTTCATGGGGGTGGTGTAGAACGCCTTCGCCGCGCGCTCCCCGAGGGCGAGGTGCACCGCGAACTCCGCGACGATCGTCTTGCCCGCGCCCGTCGGGGCGGCCACGAGCACGCTGCGCCCCTCCTCGAGCGAGCGGCACGCCTCCACCTGGAAGTCGTCGAGCTCGACGGGCAGCCGGGCCCGGAAGGCCTCGAGGCGCGGCGTGCGCGAGCGGGCCTTGAACGCGGCGTAGCGCTCGGCGGGCGACAGCTCGGCGTCGTCGGAGCTCATGCGCTCGTGAGGCCCGCCTCGAACGCGGCCTGCCGTCGGGCGGCGACCTTGTCATGCCACAGCGCCACCCCCACGGCGGCGAAGTACAGCAGCACCATCGGCAACGCGAGCAGGATCATCGAGATCGGGTCGGCGGCGGGCGTGGCCATCGCCGTGAACACCGTGATGATGAGTACGGCCCAGCGCCAGCCCGTGAGGATCGTGCGGCCCTGGATGACCCCCGCGAAGTTGAGCAGCACGAGGAAGACGGGCATGACGAACGCGACGCCCGTGGCGAGGAGGAGCTTGAGGATGAAGTCGACGTACGTCTTCGTGTCGTAGAGCTGCGAGGCGCCCGGCGGCACGAAGCGGAACATGAACTCGACGATGCGCGGGAGTACGATCCAACCGGCGGCGCACCCGAGCAGGAACAGCGGCACGGCCGAGAAGAAGAAGCCGAAGACGTAGCGGCGCTCCTTCTTCGTGAGGCCCGGCACGAAGAAGGCGAAGATCTGGTACAGCCAGATGGGGCTCGA
>RDDZ01000070.1 GCA_003852775.1 Microbacteriaceae bacterium
AAATCCGTGACCATGAAACCGATCCGCGCCCTGGCCGCCTGCCTGCTGCTGGCGGCAGCACCCGCAGCCGCCGCCGAAATCGGCGACGACGGCCTGCACAAGCCCACCTGGCTGCGCGAGACCTTCAAGGATCTGCGCGAGGATCTGGCCGAGGCCAATGCGCAGGACAAGCGCCTGCTGATCCTGGTCGAGCAGCGCGGCTGCATCTATTGCGCCGAGATGCACGAGAAGGTCTTTCCCGACCCCGAGATCGATGCGCTGATCCGCGACGGCTATTTCGTCGTGCAGATGAACCTGTTCGGCGATGTCGAGGTCACGGAATTGGTGGCGATCAGGATGCCGAAGACGATCAGCATCACCCCCATGGCCTTTTCCACATGCCCCATCACCGCGCGGTGCCGCGCGACCCAGGACAGGAACGGTGCCGCGAAGAACGCCGCCAGCACGAAGGGCAGGGTCATCGCCAGGCCGTAGACCACCAGCAGCAGCCCGCCGCGCCACAACTCGCCCATGCCCGAGGCCACCATCAGGATCGCCGCCAGCGCCGGTCCCACGCAGGGCGTCCAGCCAAAGCCGAAGGCCAGCCCCATCACATAGGCGCCGATCAGGGTCGAGGGCTTGGCCTCGGTCTGCACCCGCGCCTCGCGATAGAGCAGGCCGATCCGCAGCACGCCCAGGAAATGCAGGCCGAACAGGACCAGCACCCCGGCCGCCACCCAGGACAGGGTTCCCTTCCATTGCGCGAAGGCCTGACCCAGCGCCGTGGCGCCCAGGCCCAGCATCAGGAAGATCGTGGTCACGCCCAGGGCAAAGGCCAGCGCGCGCAAAACCATCCGCTGGCGCGCTCTTGCCGCCACGGCGCCGCCGTCGCGCAATTCGCGCACCGACGCCCCGGCCATGTAGGACAGGTAGAACGGCACCATCGGCAGGATGCAGGGAGAGAGAAAGGACAGCAGCCCCGCCAGCGCGGCCAGGAAGGCGCAGAAGAAGCCGATCACGATGTTCCCGGTCGCGGTCGCG
>RDDZ01000022.1 GCA_003852775.1 Microbacteriaceae bacterium
GGAGCTTCCCGATCGCAGTGTGGGGCCTGTGGTGATTGTAGAAGTGCAGCCAGGCTGGCAGGGCTGCGCGGCGGGCTGACTCGGAGTTGTAGTGCTTCACGTAGGCCCAACCGTCGGCCATGGTGCGATGAAAGCGCTCGATCTTCCCGTTGGTCTGCGGCCGGTAAGGACGGGTCCGCTTGGGCGTGATGCCGAGCTCGGCGCAGGCGTGCCGCCAAGCGTGTGATCGGTAAGCGGAGCCATTGTCGGAGAGGACCCGTTCGACACGGACACCGCGGTCGGCGAACCAGGAGACCGCGCGGCGGAGGACGCCGATCGCGGTCTCGGCGCGTTCGTCGTCGTGGATCTCGGCGTAGGCGACGCGGGAGTGGTCGTCGATGACGGTATGGACGTAGGCGATGCCGGTGACCATGTCGCCTGCGATGCCTCGCTTGCCGGTTCGCTTGGCCGTGATTGCTCGGTTGCGGTCACCCTGGAACCGTCCGACGTAGCGCCAGCCGCCGCCGTCGGGGATGTTGCCGAGCTTCTTCACGTCGACATGGATCAGAGCGCCCGGTTTCTCGTGCTCGTAGCGACGCGCCGGCTCACCGGTCTTCACGTCGATATGCGAGAGCCGATTCAACCGGCAGCGCTTCAGCACAGCGTGAACGGTTGACGACGCCATCTCCAGCCGACCCGCGATCTCAACCGGGCCCAGGCGCCTGCGGATCCGCAAGTGCACGATCTTCTTCACCAGATGTTGCGCGGTCCGGTTCGGATGAGTGTGCGGACGCGACGACCGGTCGGCCATGCCCTCCGCGCCGAGCTCGAGGTAGCGAAGAGCCCACTTCTTCGCCGTCGGCCAGGACACCCGGAAGTAGTCCGCTGCTGCGGCGATCGTCCATTCCTCGTCGACGATCTTCTGGGCAAGGCGGAACCTTTGGCGCGGGGTCAGCGCCGCGTTAGCGTGAGACACGAGAACCTCCCTGGTTCAGAGCGGATGCGGTAGCAGCTCCACTCTGCCGGGAGGTTCTCGTCAC
>RDDZ01000033.1 GCA_003852775.1 Microbacteriaceae bacterium
TCGTCCCGGAGGTCTTCGCCTACCTCAGGCGTTCACAACGTGTCGAGGAAGAACAGCTAGGCGGCGGCCTTCGCGCGGGCGAGGTCCTCGAACACCTCGGTGTTGAAGCGGTAGGCGAGCACGACCTCGTCGATCACCCGGTCGCGCTCCTCCTCGGTCCACTCGATGCTGTCGAGCTCCTCGCGGTAGGCCTGTTTGAACTCGTTTGGGTCGGCGATCTCGTCGAACACGTAGAACGCGACGCCCTGGGTGTCGAAGCCGAAACGGCGCGCCATGAGCTTGCCGATGAACTGGCCGCCCGAGAGGTCGCCGAGGTAGCGCGTGTAGTGGTGGGCGACGAAGCCGCCCGCCCAGCGCTCGGCGGCGACCCGACGGATGCGCTCGACGTACTCGACCGTGCTCGGCAGCGGCGCGATGCGCTCGCGCCAGTCGGCGCCGAGGAGGAACTCGAGGTCGACCTCGAGCGCGGGGAGGCGCGTGAGACGCGGGGTCGCGAAGCGCGAGACGATCGGGTCGCCGGCGAAGGCGGCCTCGGCGCTCTCGAGGGCCTCGTACATGAAGTAGTGCTGCACGACGAGCGCGATGTAGTCGTCGCGCGTGCCCTCGCCCTTCATGAGGTCGGCCATGAAACCCGCGTGCTCGCTCTCGGAGTGGCCGGTCCAGGTGCGCTCACGAAGAGCCTGGGAGAAGGGCAGGACGGTCACGGGGCGCTCCTTGAGAGGTTAGGTTTCCCTTAGTTTATGTCCGACTGAAGGTGTGCGCTAGCCCGCGCGGCGCGTCGCGGCGGGCGTCGCATCCGTCCGGGACGCCCCGAGCCCCGTCGCGAGCAGAGCCGACGAGGCGGCGAAGTGCAGCAGGTTCGCGGCCCCGTTGAGGGCGAGCACGTTGACGGGCGTGCCGACCGCGAAGAGGCCGAAGAGGCCGACGAGCAGCAGGACCGTGCCGACGGCGACGTTCACGGGCCGAGCGAGCCGCTCGCCGCGGAGCGCACCGACGGCGAGGGCCGCAGCGAGCACGAGGTGCAGCACGGCGAGCACGACACTCGTGCCGACGAGGCCCGCCACGAGGGGGCCGACGGCCGGGTCGACGGCCGGATCGAGCGAGACCACGAGCCCCCAGCCCCCGACGATCGCGAAGACCGCGGCACCCGCCGCCGACGCGATCCGGTTGGGGGTCACGGGCTCAGTCGTGCGGTCGGGGCTCGATGCCGAGCTTGGCGCACGCCGCGTCGTAGAGCGCGACGACCTCGCGGCGGATCTCGGGACGCTCGCTCAGCTCACGCGACCACGGCAGGTGCAGCTCGGCCTCCTCGCCGCCGACCGTGTAGCGCCAGGTGCCCCCGCGATGGTCGAGGTCGATCATCCGCGCCGACTCGGGATCGCGCCCCGCGAAGGCGCGCACGATCAGGATGTTGTCGTCGGTGTGGTCGTCGTTCATGTGGTGGAGCACGGCGTCGACGACCTCGGGGGAGAAAACGGTCACGTGCCCACGCTAATCCACGCGAGCCCGCCGTCGGACTGCTGGAAGATGTACGCGTGAGCGGGGACGAGCAGGCGGGATCCGAGACGAGGCCCGGCACGAGCCGGCGCGACTTCCTGCGCGTGGGCGGTGCGGCGGCCTCCGGCGTCGTCGTGGGCGCCGCGGGAGGCGCTGCGGTGGGCCACGAGCTCGGTGCGCGCGCGTCGCTGCGCACGCCCGACCCTGAGACCGCGCCGGCGCTCGAGCACCTCGTCGTGATCATGGGCGAGAACCGGTCCTTCGACAACATGCTCGAGGAACTCGGCCGCGTGATGGGGTCGTTCACGCCCGAGATGCTGCCGGTGCTGTCGACGCTCGCGCGCGAGTTCGCCGTGTACGACCACTGGTTCGCGGCGGTGCCGAGCCAGACCAACCGCTCGTTCTTCCACGCGGGCACTTCGCACGGCTTCGTCACCAACAAGAACGGGGGCGGCTACCGCAAGTGGCTCGACGCCCCCGCCGTACCGACCGTGTTCGACCGCCTCGAGGAGGCCGGGGTCGACTGGCGCATCTACTACGACGAGCTGCAGCTCGTGTCGCTCACGGGGGTGCTGCACGCACCCTCGCTCGAGTGGTACTGGAAGACCGGCCACTTCGCCACGATGGAGCGGTTCTACGACGACGTCGACGCCGGCACCCTCCCGGCCTACGCCTTCATCGAGCCGCGGACGACGTACAACCACAACGACGTCCATCCGGCCTTCGGCAAGCTGCGCGGATGGGCTTCGCCTTCGACCGACTCGGATGCCGCGTGCCGGCGATCGCGATCCCGGCCTGGACCGCGCCCGGCACGATCGCGCACGACCGCATGCACCACGGCTCCGTCGTCGCCACGCTCCGGGCAACGCCCACAAGGACAAGCCGCTCAGTCCGCCCGCGCAGGGGCTCATCGGCCTCCTGCTCGCGACGTACGGCAGCCCCGACCACCTCGACCCGCAGACCTACGGCGACGTCCTACGAGGCGCTCGCGAAGTACGGCACCGGCCTCTTCGGGGTCGAGCCGCCGTCGACCCCGACGCCCTCCTCCAGCCCGACCCCCTGACGATCCGGAGCACCATGTCGTTCGATGTCGCCGCCTTCCGCGGCCGTTTCCCCGCCCTCGAGACGGGCGTCGCCCACTTCGACGGCCCCGGCGGCACCCAGACGCCGCGCGAGGTCGGCGAGGCCGTCGCGCGCGTGCTCACCGGGCCGCTCTCGAACCGCGGCACCTCGACGCTCTCGGAGCGCAACGCGACGGACGCGGTGCTCGCGATGCGCGAGGCGGTCGGCGACCTGCTCGGTGTGCCCGCCTCCGGCGTCGTCTACGGGCGCAGCGCCACGCAGCTCGCCTACGACTTCTCGCGTCACCTCTCCCGCGACTGGGGTCCGGGTGACGAGGTCGTCGTCACGCGGCTCGACCACGACTCGAACGTGCGGCCCTGGGTGCAGGCCGCGGAGCGCACGGGCGCGACGGTGCGCTGGATCCGGTTCGACCCGGCGACGGGGGAGCTGCTGCTCGACGACCTCGCCGAGGTGCTGTCCGAGCGCACGCGACTCGTCGCGGTGACGGCGGCGTCGAACCTCATCGGCACGAGGCCGCCCGTGCGAGCGATCGCGGATGCCGCGCACGCGGTCGGCGCGCTCGTCTACGTCGACGCGGTGCACTACGCAGCGCACCACCTCGTCGACCGGGAGGAGCTGGGGGCCGACTTCGTCGTGTGCTCGCCCTACAAGTTCCTCGGCCCGCACTGCGCGGTGCTCGGGGCCGACCCCGCCCTGCTCGAGACGATCCGGCCGGACAAGCTCGCGCCGTCGACCGACGTCGTGCCCGAGCGCTTCGAGTTCGGCACCCTCCCCTACGAGCTCATGGCGGGCGTCACGGCGGCGGTCGAGGTGCTCGCCTCGCTCGCCCCCGGGGACGCGACGACGCGCCGCGGGGCGCTCGCGGCGTCGTTCCGCGCCCTGCACGCGCACGAGTCGGCCCTGCACCCGCGGCTCGAGGCCGGCCTCGCCGAGCTGGGCGAGCAGGTGACGGTGTGGTCGCGCGCGGCCGAGCGCACGCCGACCACCCTCATGACGTTCCGGGGCCGCTCGGCGGCGGAGGCATCCGCGTTCCTCGCGGCGCGCGACGTGCACGCGCCCGCCGGCAACTTCTACGCGCTCGAGGCGTCACGCGCGCTCGGGCTCGGGGATGACGGGGGGCTCCGCGCGGGGCTCGCGCCGTACACGACGGCCGCCGAGGTCGACCGCCTGCTCGAGGGGTTGCGCGACTTCCTCGCCTGAGCCGCGGCTACGGTGAGGGGGTGACCCTCCCCTCCGTCGACACCCGCGTCAGCTACCCCGACGGCGCCACCGTCTCCACGGGCACCGTGCTCCACGTCGAGCCGCTCGGCGACGGCCGCTCCGCGGTGCTGCTCGACCGCACCGCGTTCCACCCCGTCGACACGGCGTGGCCCGACCAGCCTGCCGACCGCGGACGGATGCGGTGGGGCGCAGGCGAGGCGGCGATCGTCGATGGCGTCACGGGTGGTGTCCACGACGGCGAGCTCCTGCTTGGCCGCGACCTCCCCGTGCGCATGGGTGCGCCCGAGTGGGTCTTCGTTGTAGGCCACGTCGTCGAGGGGGTAGCTCCCGCCGTCGGCGACGCGGTCGAGGTGACCGTCGACGCGGGTTACCGCAGCGCCCTCTCGGCCGGCCACACCGCGTGCCACCTCGCCTCGCTCGCGCTCGACGCGGCGCTCGCCGACGCGTGGACGAAGCCCGTGCCGCCCGACGCGCTCGGCGCCCCCGGCTTCGACGCCGCCGCGATCCAGAGCTCCCGCATCGAGGAGCTCGGCTCCACCGACGTCTACCGCATCGGCAAGTCGCTGCGGAAGAAGGGCTTCGACGTCGCCGCTCTCGACGACCTCGACGCGGTCGCGGCCCGCGCGAACGCGACGCTCGCCGAGTGGGTCGCCACGGGCGCGTCCGTCCGCATCGAGCGCGACGA
Organism: Microbacteriaceae bacterium; assembly: GCA_003852775.1. Classification (GTDB taxonomy): domain Bacteria; phylum Actinomycetota; class Actinomycetes; order Actinomycetales; family Microbacteriaceae; genus Homoserinibacter. The sequence continues at coordinate 4,487 of RDDZ01000033.1, forward strand.
CGACGCCATCTCGGCCCGTCGCACCTGGGTGTGCGAGCTCCCCGGCGGCGACGCGCGCATCCCCTGCGGCGGCACGCACCTGGCCGGGCTCGACACCGTCGCGGGGATCACCGTCGCCCTCGAGCTCCTCGAGGTCGACGGCGGACGCGAGCTCCGGATGCGCACCGCGATCGTGCCGAGCCGTTGACGACTCGCGCTTCGTCGACCCAGCTGTGCGGCCGCGGCGCGTGGCAGCGAGCGCGAGCTGTCAGCCAGACGGTCAGACATACCACCATCGCCTCGCACCCACGCTTTGCTGGCTCTGCGATCGCGCTCGCGGCCTCCTCTCCGGCTGCTCATCCCCGCGCGCTGATACCGGAAAGACGCCCGATAGGGCGACGGTGGTCGAGCAGTCCGCGCAGAACGACTTCGGCGACACCGAGCTGAGCGTGCGCGGCAACTGATCAGTCGTGTTGCGCCGGCCCGCGCTGAGGCGATCCTGCGGTGCCTGCCGCAGGAGTACATGCGCACTACCGACCACTGGTTTGCATGGCCAGGCGGGATCGATCCTCTCGAGTGGCGCGATGTGCGTCGCAGCGAGGCGGGCGACGGGCGAAACCTCGAGCACGTCTCGCTCGTGGAGATCGCGAACGCGATGGCCGTGGTTGCTGAGGGCTGAGTACCGGGCGAATCGAGCGCGACGCTCGCGGCCTGCATCGGGCGGTTCGAGGGCAGTAGGGGCGTATGACCCCGACAGTGGGCGGCGGACCCGAGTGTGGATCGCCGCCCACTTTTCGCGCTGGGAGTCGCTCAGGAACTTCGGGCAGCGTTGTGACCTGAGAACTCGTCGTCCGGAGTTCGCCGACCTTCGTCTCAGTTGAACGCAGGGTGGTCTGAACAGAATTGAGAATCCACAGTGGCGTCGAAGTGGAGGGGCTGACGGGAATCGAACCCGCGCTGTCTGCTTGGGAAGCAGAAGTTCTGCCATTGAACTACAGCCCCATGAGCCGCGAACGGCTGCGGTACCAGACTATCCGAGACCCGGGCTCAACAGACACCTGGGCGACGGGTGCCGCCGACAGACGAATCTTCAGCGAGAAGGCACTGCGGAGTCGCACCGTCATGCTCGCGAACCTTCCGAAGCTCCGCGGCGCCGTCGCACGCGATAGTGTGAAAGCGGAGTCGTGCTCATCCGCGCGGCCTCGCCACCACTTCGTTTCCAACCCGAGGAGCTGCGTGCGCCCGACTGCTCGTTTCGCTGCTGCATGGATCGCCCTTTTCGCCTCCGCGAGCCTCGTCTCGTGCGCGGCGGGCCCTGCCCCGACAGAGGAGGACTCGCCGGCGGCCATCGAGGTCGACGAGAGCCTCTTCACGGTCGATATCACGATTGCTCGTTCTCTGCTCGACGCCGAGGGCACCCTGACCGACGACGAGATCCTCGCCGCGGCGGACTCCAAGGGGTTCTCCGCGCGGGTCGAGGGCGATTCCGTCGTCTACACGATGACGCGTGCCCAGCGTGACGACTTCCTCAGTCAGCAGCGGTCCGCCGCGCGTGACGCTGCGGATGAACTCGTCGCCGACGAATCCAACTCCGTCACGTCCGTCGAGTTCGACGACGGGCTGACCAACTACCGTGTGTCAGTCGACGCGTCGCGGTATTCGCCGTTCGAGGCCTTCCTCGTCGTTGGCTTCTACCTACAGGGAGCGCTCTACCAACAGTTCGCTGGGGTGGACGCCGACGCCGTCGACGTGACGGTGGAGTTCGTCGACGACGCAACCGGCGAGATTCTCGACAGCGGCTCCTATCAGGAGATGCGCGCGAACCTCGGGGAATAGTTGTCGGGAGCGCCCGGCGCATCCCGCTACGCTCGACGCATGCTGCTCAGCGACCGCGACATCACCGCCGAACTCGACGCCGGCCGCATCGGGCTCGACCCCCTCGACCGCGAGATGATCCAGCCGTCGAGCATCGACGTGCGCCTCGACCGGTACTTCCGGTTGTTCGACAACCACAAGTACCCGTTCATCGACCCCGCCGAGGAGCAGCCCGAGCTTACGCGGCTGATCGAGACGAAGCCGGGCGAGCCGTTCATCCTGCACCCCGGCGAGTTCGTGTTGGGCTCCACCTACGAGCTCGTCACCCTGCCCGACGACCTCGCGGCGCGCCTCGAGGGCAAGAGCTCGCTCGGGCGCCTCGGCCTGCTCACCCACTCCACCGCGGGCTTCGTCGACCCCGGGTTCTCGGGCCACGTCACGCTCGAGCTCTCGAACGTCGCGACGCTGCCGATCAAGCTCTGGCCGGGCATGAAGATCGGCCAGCTGTGCTTCATCCGCACGAGCTCGCCCGTGGTCAACGCCTACGGTTCGGGGCCATACGCCAACCGCTACCAGGGGCAGCGGGGGCCGACGGCCTCGCGCTCATGGCAGAACTTCCACCGCACGGATGTCACCGTGACGGATGCGGGCGCCGCGGGGGAGTAGCGCTCAGCGCCCGGTGGGCCATGATGGACTGCGCATCAGTTGCGCCGATACACTGCCGAAGTGAAGACAACTCACGGCGAAGTGGGTGGGCGGAGGCCTCGGACGCTGGTTCTGTTGGCGGTCGTCGTGTCGCTGAGTCTTGTGGCGTTCTCTGCTCCCACCGCAGCCCAGGCGGCCTGGATCCAGTATGCCTTGCACTATCCGCTTCACGAGGTTGAGATCAAGTACTCGGCGGTCGGCACGGTCCGCGGGGGAAAAGCGTGGGTCGATTCGACCATCATGCGCACCTACATCCAGACAGTCTCGGGCGGATATCTCCTTGCCTCGTCCTACAGTGACGACGGCGCGACCGTCAACATCGCCCACGTCACATACTCGGGCGCTCAGAGCAGGTGCTATTGGGACTACATCGGAGGTGCCGTGGCGGGCAATCCCACGGTGGGTGCAACGTGCCAGAGGAACAACTGATGAAGAGGCTGTTGCTTGTCGGATCAATGATCCTGGCCACGGGCGGCGCATGTCTTGCCGGGACGATGCTCGCGAGTGCGGATAGCGTGGCAGCCGAAGAACTGGTTCCCGCGTTCGGCCAGCCTCAACAGCCTGCAGATCGACTACCGACATCGATCCCCCTCGAGGATTGGGGGAAGGGTGGATTGAAAGGCGACAGTTCCCGCCTACTTGGGTCTGAAGGAACCCGCAACTACTGGGCGGCTCTCGACGCCTCCGGTCAGATCTGCGTGATCGTGTCGCTCGGTGATTCGGGGCAGACTGTTGGGGGTGCCTGCAACTACGGTTCGGTCGTAGCCTCTGGGGGCCTTGAACTCGGGTTGCAGGGTGTCGACGGCCGAACGTTCGTCACCTACTTGTTGCCCGCCGGCACTGAGACCGGTTCGCTCCGTGAGGACTGGACTGTTGTGAGCGGCAACATCGTGGTGGTACAAGCCAGTGACTCTGCCGTACGGTCGACGGTTTATCTCCCAAACGGTGACCCGGTGTCCATAAGCGGATGAATGCTCTTCGTTTGCTGGGATCTTCGACCGCGGGCGCCGTCGTTGGCGTGCTGGTTGCCGTAGTCGTTGCCGTTGGGGAGACGCAGACTGCGGCCGTGTCTGGCGGAGGCATCGAGGCATTTGGTGCCGCTCTTGTCATCGCGCCGCAGTACGCCGTAGTGGGGTCAGTGACAACTGCGCTCATAGTCTGTTCTCTGCTCGTCACCTCGAGGCTGGTTCCGCGGGACGTCAGGCGCACGTTCTGGTTCGCGTTCGCAACGGTGCTAGCTGGTGCAATTAGCGTAAGCGTTGTCTGCGGTGGCGAATCGATCGTCGAGTCACGAACTGATCCACTGATCTGGATGATCGCTCAACTCGCGCGCTCGCCGCTCGCCGCTTTCGTCCTTATAGCTACGGTCTTCCTTGCTCTCCGCCGAGGGTCACGGATGGATCGCCCGGCGCCGAGCGATGCCAGAGCACCAGGCGAGTAGGCACCACTAGCGCCCGGTGGGCCACTGCGCGAGCTGCAGCGAGAACCACGGGCTGAACGCGAAGGGCGCCGCCGACACGGCCATGCGCAGCGAGAGCGGGTCGGCCCACACCCACTCCGACACCTCGTCCTTGGCGGGCTTCGGGTCGCCGTCGATGATCGCGCGGAACACGGGGCAGATCTCGTTCTCGACGATGCCGTTCGCGTCGGCCGCGCGGTAGCGGAAGTGCGGCAGCACGAGCTCGACGTCGCGCACCGGAACCCCGAGCTCGTCGCCCGCCCGGCGCTGCACGGCGTCGATCGCCTTCTCGCCGGGAGCAGGGTGACCGCAGAACGCGTTCGTCCACACGCCCGCGAAGGTGTCTTTGGTGAGCGCGCGGCGCGTCAGCAGCATGCGCCCGGCCGAGTTGAACACGTGGCACGAGAACGCGAAGTGCAGCGGGGTGTCGGTCGTGTGCACGGTCGCCTTGGGCGCCGTTCCGACGGGCTTCCCGTCGTCGTCGAGGAGGAGCACGAGCTCGGTGGCGTCAGCGGGCGACATGGGCTCAGACTAGCGGGCGGATGCCGTGCGGCCGCCGTGCGCGGCGCTCAGGACTCCCAGCCGAGGTTGCGCGCCATCCGCTCGAGGAGCGCGACCATCGTCTGCTCCTCCTCCGGCGAGATGCCCTCGAGCACGCGCGTGCGCAGCTCCGCGACCGCGTCGAGGATGTGGCCGTGCGCCGTCCGGCCCCGCTCGGTCAGCCGGTAGGCGTCGGCGGCCTCCACCCACCCCGACTCCACGAGCTCGCCGAGCTGCTCGGCGGCCGTCGCGTCGTCGTCGTAGGCGGGCAGGTCCGCGAGGGCGGCGTCGAGCTGGTCGGCCGTCGCCGGGCCGTCGCCCAGCGCGGTCAGGATGCGCCACTGCATCCGGGTGATGCCGTGCTCCTCGAGCGCCCCGGCGAAACCGCGTTCCACGAGGCGGTCGACGAGCGCCAGCCAGTAGGCGAGTGTCCGCGTCGACATGACCCCACGGTAGCCGTGATCCGGCCCTGCGTCTCGGAACTCCGGGGGATCCCCGGGGTCAGCGGACGCGCACGTGCTTCGGCATGCGCACGAGCAGCATGAGCACGAGGCCGGCGAGGATCGTGAGCACGATGCCGAGGATGCCGAAGACCGTCGCGCCGAACACGACGATGAAGAGCGTCCAGAGCGACGAGGAGATGGGGCTCGCGATGCGGCCGGTCGTCGCGTAGAGGCCGAACACCTGACCCTCCTGGCCGGCGGGCGTCACGCGGGCCAGCAGCGAGCGGCTCGACGCCTGCGCGGGGCCGACGAAGATGCACAGCGCGAGGCCGAAGATCCAGAACGCGATCTTGCCCATGTCGTTGAGCAGGAACACGAGGCTGCCCGACACGACGAGGCCGACGAGCGCGGTGACGATGACGGCGCGCGCGCCGAAGATGTCGTCGAAGCGGCCCGCGATGATCGTGCTGACGCCCGCCACGAGGTTCGCGGCGATGCCGAACGCCACGACCTCGAGGAACCCGAAGCCGAACGACACCGAGGCGATGACCGCGCCGAAGGTGAAGACGGCGCCGAGGCCGTCGCGGTAGACGGCGCTCGCGAGCAGGAACCAGAAGGTGGGGCGCGACTCGCGGTAGAGGGCCGCGATGTCCTTGAACAGCACGACGTAGCTCGCGAAGAAGTTGACGCGCTTCTTCGGCTCGGTGCGCTCGAGCTCGGGGACGTTGAGCACGAAGGGGATGACGAACACGGTCGTCCAGATCGCGCAGCCGAGCGCGACGACGCGGAACGGCAGGCCGTTCTCCTGCGGCAGCCCGAACCAGTCCATCGAGTAGGCGACGATCACGATGACGAGCGCGAGGATGCCGCCGATGTAGCCGAGACCCCATCCGAGGCCGCTGACGCGTCCGACGGTCTTCGGCGTCGCGACCTGCACGAGCATCGCGTTGTAGTTGACGCCCGCGAGCTCGCTGAAGACGGTGCCGATCGCGATGAGCGAGACGCCGAGCACGAAGAACTGGGGCGCGCCCTGCACGAAGAAGAGGGAGCCCGTCGTGACGATGAGCACGGCCGTGTAGACGAGCAGCCAGAACTTGCGGCGCCCGCTCGCGTCGGCGCGCTGGGCGAGCACGGGTGCGATGGCGGCGATGATGAGGCCCGAGATGGTGGTCGCGAGGCCGAGGCCGCTCGCGAGCTCGGCGAGACCGGCCTCCTTCGCGGCGTCGCCGTCGGGCAGGGCGGCGATCTCGGGGGCGAGGAAGACGTCGGTCGTGAGGTAGAGCGCCGTGAAGACGAACGTCAGGATGACCGAGTTGAACGGCTGCGTCGCCCAGTCCCACAGCGCCCACGACCAGATCTGCTTGCGCGGGATGTGCCGCCCCTCCTGCAGCTCGAGGCCGACGACGGCGATGGCTCCGCTGTCGGCGGCGACGGGCGGGGTCGGGACGGGGTTCTGGCGCGCGGCCTCGTCGCCACTCAGGTGGGTCATGGGGCAACGGTACTGCGCGCACGGGGGCTGCGGATGCCGCGACGCGGCCGCTCGTCGGCCCGGCGCCGCGCGCCGTTCTTGAGTCGCCCCGGCTCAACTCGCTTGACACGCCACGGGGTGGGATGCAAACTTGATATGGCGCGGCTCAAGTACGCGCATCCCACCATCTTCAAGGAGCAAACAGAACATGGCACGAGCAGTCGGAATCGACCTCGGAACCACCAACTCCGTGGTCGCGGTCCTCGAGGGCGGCGAGCCCACGGTCATCGCCAACGCCGAGGGTTTCCGCACGACGCCCTCGATCGTGGCCTTCACCAAGGACGGGGAGGTGCTCGTCGGCGAGACCGCGAAGCGCCAGGCCGTCACGAACGTCGACCGCACCATCGCCTCCGTCAAGCGCCACATGGGCACGGACTGGAAGAAGGAGATCGACGGCAAGAAGTACACGCCGCAGGAGCTCTCCGCCCGCATCCTCCAGAAGCTCAAGCGCGACGCAGAGCAATACCTCGGCGAGGACGTGACCGACGCTGTCATCACCGTCCCCGCCTACTTCAACGACGCCGAGCGCCAGGCCACCAAGGAGGCCGGCGAGATCGCGGGCCTCAACGTCCTGCGCATCATCAACGAGCCCACGGCGGCGGCCCTCGCGTACGGCCTCGACAAGGGCAAGGAAGACGAGCTCATCCTCGTCTTCGACCTCGGTGGCGGCACCTTCGACGTCTCCCTCCTCGAGGTGGGCAAGGACGACGACTTCTCCACCATCCAGGTGCGCGCGACCTCCGGCGACAACCGCCTCGGCGGCGACGACTGGGACCAGCGCATCGTCGAGTGGCTCATCAAGAAGTTCAAGGACACCACCGGCGTCGACGTCTCGAACGACAAGATCGCGCTGCAGCGCCTCAAGGAGGCCGCGGAGCAGGCCAAGAAGGAGCTCTCGTCGAGCCTCTCGGCGAGCATCCAGCTGCCCTACCTCTCGCTCACCGAGAACGGCCCCGCCAACCTCGACGAGACGCTCAGCCGCGCCCAGTTCGAGCAGATGACCTCCGACCTCCTCGACCGCACGAAGAAGCCCTTCGACGACGTCATCAAGGAGGCGGGCATCAAGGTCTCCGACATCGCGCACGTCGTGCTCGTCGGCGGCTCGACCCGCATGCCTGCCGTCACCGAGCTCGTCAAGAAGCTCACCGGCGGCCAGGAGCCCAACAAGGGCGTGAACCCGGACGAGGTCGTCGCCGTCGGCGCCGCCCTCCAGGCCGGCGTCCTCAAGGGCGAGCGCAAGGACGTGCTGCTCATCGACGTGACCCCGCTCTCGCTCGGCATCGAGACCAAGGGCGGCATCATGACGAAGCTCATCGAGCGCAACACGGCCATCCCGACGAAGCGCAGCGAGACCTTCACGACCGCCGACGACAACCAGCCGTCGGTCGCCATCCAGGTCTTCCAGGGCGAGCGCGAGTTCACCCGCGACAACAAGGCGCTCGGCACCTTCGAGCTCACCGGCATCGCCCCGGCCCCCCGCGGCGTGCCGCAGATCGAGGTCACCTTCGACATCGACGCGAACGGCATCGTGCACGTGTCCGCGAAGGACAAGGGCACCGGCAAGGAGCAGTCGATGACCATCACCGGCGGCTCGTCGCTGCCGAAGGAGGACATCGAGCGCATGGTGCGCGAGGCCGAGGAGCACGCCGCCGAGGACAAGGCGCGTCGCGAGGCGGCCGAGGTGCGCAACAACGCCGAGCAGCTCGTCTACTCGCTCGAGAAGCTCATCTCCGAGAACGAGGACAAGATCGCCGAGTCCGTCAAGGACGAGGTGAAGGGCGACATCGAGGCCCTCAAGACCGCGCTCCAGGGTGAGGACGAGGCGGCCATCAAGTCCGCGTTCGACAAGCTCAACGAGTCGCAGACGAAGCTCGGCGAGGCCATCTACCAGGCCAGCTCCGAGGCCGCCGAGGGTCCGAGCCCGACGAGCGGCACCACCGCCTCCGACGAGGACGTGGTCGACGCCGAGATCGTCGACGACGAGGACGAGAAGAAGTAAGACGAATGGCTGACAAGGACCACGACGACACTGGCCGCAAGGATCAGGGCCGCGAGGACGAGGAGCCGAAGGTCCAGGACAAGCGGAAGATCGACCCGGAGACCGGCGAACCGCGGGTGGAGACGCCCGCGGCCGACCGGGCCCCCGAGGACGGCGACGGCCTGAGCGACGAGGATCTCGCGCTCCTGGCCGACGCCGAGAAGGACCTCGTGGCCGAGTACCGCGAGATCGCCGCTCGCGCCCAGGCGGACCTCAAGAACTTCCGCACCCGGGTCGAGCGTGACCGCGCGGCGAACCGCGAGGCCGTGATCGCCGAGGTGATCCGCTCGCTGCTGCCCGTGATCGACGACCTCGACCGGGCCGACGCGCACGGCGACCTCGTCGAGGGCGCCCCGCTGACGCTCGTCTCGCAGAAGCTGCGGGCCGGGTTCGAGAGGTACGGGCTGCGCCGCGTGGGCGAGGTGGGGGAGACCTTCGACCCCAACATCCACGAGGCGGTCGTGCACCTGCCCGACCCCGAGGCCCAGGGCGAGACCGTCAAGGACGTCATCCAGGTCGGCTACGCGCTCGGCGACCGGCTCATCCGCGCCGCCAAGGTCGCGGTGAGCGCCCCGCCCGCCGGCTGATCGGCTCAGTCACCCCGTTCAACCCGAGAGGAGTCCGATGGCCAGTCAGGACTGGTTCGACAAGGACTTCTACGCCACGCTCGGCGTCTCGAAGGACGTGTCGGACGCCGAGCTGAAGAAGGTCTACCGGAAGCTCGCGCGGCAGTATCACCCGGACTCCAACCCGGGTGATCCTGCCGCCGAGGCCCGGTTCAAGGAGATCAGCGAGGCGTACGCTGTGCTCTCCGATCCGCAGGAGCGCGCGGAGTACGACCAGATCCGCGCGATGGGCTCCGGCGCCCGCTTCACGTCGGGCGGCCAGGGCTTCGAGGACGTCTTCGGCAGCATGTTCGGCGGAGGCGGCCGCCGCACGAGCTACGCGGCGGGCGGCTTCGAGGACCTCCTCGGCGGGATGTTCGGCTCCGGCCGCTTCGGCACCCCGACGGGCGGCTACCGCGGCTTCGGCGGGCCGACCCCCGGTGCCGACATCACGGCGACGACGACGCTCGACTTCCGCACGGCGATCCACGGCGACACCGTGACCCTCCAGCTGCCCGGCGGGAAGGCCACGAAGGTCAAGATCCCCGCGGGCGTGCGCGACGGTCAGAAGATCAAGCTGCGCGGCAAGGGGCAGCCGAGCCCCGACGGCGGCGAGCCGGGCGACCTCGTGCTCACCGTGACCGTGCGTCCGCATCCGGTGTTCGAGCGCGACGGCGCGAACCTGCGCGTCGACGTGCCGGTCACCTTCACGGAGGCGGCGCTCGGCGCGACGATCGAGGTGCCGACGCTCGACGGCGACCCCGTGCGGCTGCGCGTCGCGCCGGGCACCCCGAGCGGTCGCGTGCTGCGCGTCAAGGGGCGCGGCGTGACGACGGGCGGCACGACGGGAGACTTGCTCGCGACCGTGCACGTGGTCGTGCCGAGCCACCTCTCGGGCGACGCGAAGAAGAAGCTCGAGGCGTTCGCGGCGGCGCTGCCCGCCGAGAACCCGCGCGAGGACCTCCTCGAGAAGGCGCGGAGCTGATGGACGAGTCGACGCCGCTTTTCGCGATCGCAGTGGCGGCCGAGCTCGCGGGCATGCACCCGCAGACGCTGCGGCAGTACGACCGGATGGGGCTCGTCATCCCGCAGCGCACGGCGGGCAAGTCGCGCCGCTACTCGATGCGCGACGTCGTGCAGCTGCGGGAGATCGCGCGGCTCTCGGCGGAGGGGCTCAACCTCGAGGGCATCCGCCGCATCCTCGAGCTCGAGAACCAGGTCACGGCTCTCACGGTGCGCGTGCGCGAGCTCGAGGCGGCGCTCGCCGACGAGATGCTCTCGCGCCAGGGGCGCCGGGTCTTCGCGGCCGGCGCGGAGGGCGAGGTCGTGTCGATCAGGGCGGGCGAACGCCTCAAGCGCAACCAGGTCGTGGTCTGGCGGCCTCTCGGACCCGGCAGGTAAACCCCAGATCACCCGTGCGTCCCGGTGGCTCGCACGCTAAACTTGAGCCACCAACACTCAAGTTCTGTCACTCCGGAGGATCATGGCCAACATGCAGGGCGCCCCCTCGTCGCAGGAGGAGCCCAAGAGCGCCCTCGAGCAGTACGGCATCAACCTCACCGAGATCGCCAAGAGCGGCAAGCTCGACCCGGTCATCGGTCGCGATGCCGAGATCCGCCGCGTGAGCCAGGTGCTCACCCGGCGCACCAAGAACAACCCCGTGCTCATCGGCGAGCCCGGCGTCGGCAAGACGGCCGTCGTCGAGGGGCTCGCACAGCGCATCGTCGCGGGCGACGTGGCCGACTCGCTCAAGGGGAAGCAGCTCGTGTCGCTCGACCTCGCCGCGCTCGTCGCGGGCGCCAAGTACCGGGGAGAGTTCGAGGAGCGGCTCAAGGCCGTCCTCAAGGAGATCAACGACTCCGACGGCCAGATCATCACCTTCATCGACGAGCTCCACACCCTCATGGGCGCAGGAGGCGGCGAGGGCTCGGTCGCGGCCGCGAACATGCTCAAGCCCATGCTCGCGCGCGGCGAGCTGCGCATGATCGGCGCGACGACCCTCAACGAGTACCGCGAGTACATCGAGAAGGATGCCGCCCTCGAGCGCCGCTTCCAGCAGGTCTACGTGGGCGAGCCGTCCGTCGAGGACACCATCGCCATCCTGCGCGGCCTCAAGGAGCGCTACGAGGCCCACCACAAGGTCGCGATCGCCGACAGCGCGCTCGTCGCCGCGGCGACGCTCTCGAACCGCTACATCACGGCCCGCCAGCTCCCCGACAAGGCGATCGACCTCATCGACGAGGCGGCGAGCCGCCTCAAGATGGAGATCGACTCGAGCCCCGTCGAGATCGACGAGCTCAAGCGCGCCGTCGACCGCCTCAAGATCGAGGAGCTCGCGCTCAAGAAGGAGAAGGACCCCGCCTCGAAGGAGCGCCTCGAGAAGCTCCGCGCCGACATGGCGGTCAAGGAGCAGCAGCTCGACGCCCTCCAGACCCGCTGGCAGGCGGAGAAGAGCTCGCTGCACAGCGTCGGCGACCTGAAGTCGCGCCTCAACGACGCCCGGATCGAGCTCGACCGCGCGATGCGCGAGCAGCGCTACCAGGACGCGTCGAAGCTCAACTACGAGACGATCCCGGCCATCGAGCAGCAGCTCCTGCAGGCCGAGGCGATCGAGCAGCAGGGCCCGCGCATGGTCAACGACCAGGTGACCGACGAGGACATCGCGGCCGTCGTCGCAGCGTGGACGGGCATCCCGGTCGACAAGCTGCGCCAAGGAGAGACCGAGAAACTGCTCGGACTCGAGGCGGAGCTCGGCAAGCGGCTCATCGGCCAGCGCGACGCCGTGCGCGCGGTCGCGGAGGCCGTGCGCCGCACGCGCGCCGGCATCTCCGACCCCGACCGCCCGACCGGCTCGTTCCTGTTCCTCGGCCCGACCGGCGTCGGCAAGACGGAGCTCGCGAAGGCGCTCGCGGAGTACCTCTTCGACGACGAGAAGGCGCTCGTGCGCATCGACATGTCGGAGTACGGCGAGAAGTTCGCGGTGTCGCGCCTCGTCGGAGCCCCTCCCGGCTACATCGGCTACGAGCAGGGAGGCCAGCTCACGGAGGCCGTGCGGCGCCGTCCGTACTCGGTCATCCTGCTCGACGAGGTCGAGAAGGCGCACCCCGAGGTCTTCGACGTGCTGCTCCAGGTGCTCGACGACGGCCGCCTGACCGACGGTCAGGGTCGCACGGTCGACTTCCGCAACACGATCCTGATCCTCACCTCGAACCTCGGCAGTCAGGTGCTGATCGACCGCGACATGAGCTGGGAGCGGAAGCAGGACGCCGTTCAGGAGCTCGTGCGCCAGGCCTTCAAGCCCGAGTTCGTGAACCGCCTCGACGACATCGTCGTGTTCGCGCCGCTGTCAGAGGCCGACCTCGGCCAGATCGTGTCGCTCTACGTCGACCGGCTCGAGCGCCGACTCGCGGAGCGCCGCCTCCAGCTCGCGGTCACCCCGGATGCGCGGGCCTGGCTCGCGGAGAGCGGCTACGACCCGATCTACGGTGCGCGCCCGCTCCGCCGCCTCATGCAGCACGAGATCGACGACCGCCTCGCGAAGGCCTTGCTCGCGGGGGAGATCCGCGACGGCGACACCGTGCGCGTCGACCTCGACCGGGCGGCCGGCGGCCTGTCGGTCTCGCGCTTCGAGGCGCCCGGGCTGTCGACCGGCGAGACGCCCATCGCGCTCTGACCCGCTGATGTCGGCGTCGCGCTCGCAGACGCGCCCGGTCGCTTGTGGGGAAGCCACTAACGGGGTCAGCGCGCGCGCACGAGCTCCGCGATGCGAGCGGGCCCGCCCGGGTTCTGCAGGCTCGTCGTGTCGCCGAGGGGCCGGCCGTCGACGATGTCGCGCAGCAGGCGGCGCATGATCTTGCCCGAGCGGGTCTTCGGCAGCTCCGGCACCAGGTGGATGTCGCGCGGCTTCGCGATCGGGCCGATCGCGGACGCGACGTGCGCGCGCAGTTCGGCCACGGCATCCGGTCCCGCCTCGCGCGACGGGATGACGAACGCCACGATCGCCTCGCCCGTCACGGGGTCGTCGGCCCCCGTCACGCCGGCCTCGCCCACGAGCGGATGCGCGACGAGCGCCGACTCGATCTCGATCGTGGAGAGGCGGTGTCCCGAGACGTTGATGACGTCGTCGACGCGGCCGAGCAGCCACACGTCGCCGTCGGCGTCGGCCTTCGCGCCGTCGCCCGAGAAGAAGTAGCCGCGGTCGGCGAAGCGACGCCAGTACGAGTCGAGGTAGCGCTGCGGATCGCCCCACACGGTGCGGGCGAGCGAGGGGAACGGCTGCGGGATCACGAGATAGCCGCCCGCGCCGGGCGGCACGGGGTCGCCTTGCTCGTCGACGACGAGCGTCGACAGACCGGGCAGCGCCCTCGTCGCGGAGCCGGGCTTGATCGTCGACAGGCCCGGGATGGGCGCCATGATCGCGGCACCCGTCTCCGACTGCCACCACGTGTCGACGATGGGCGCGCGGCCCGCGCCGATGTTCTCGCGGAACCACACCCACGCCTCGGGGTTGATCGCCTCGCCGACCGAGCCGAGCAGGCGGATGCTCGAGAGGTCGAACTCGCCGGGCACGCCGTCCGGGAACCACGTCATGAGCGTGCGCACGAGGGTGGGGGCCGTGTAGTACACCGTGACGCCGTAGCGTTCGATGATCTCGAAGTGGCGCGTGGGCCGCGGGGTGTCGGGCGTGCCCTCGTAGATCACCTGCGTCGTCGCGTTGCTGAGGGGGCCGTAGATCTCGTAGGTGTGGGCGGTGACCCAGGCGAGGTCGGCGGTGCACCAGTGCACGTCGTCGGGCTTCGCGTCGAACGCCGCCCAGTGGGTCCACGACGCCTGCGTGAGGTAGCCGCCGCTCGTGTGCACGAGGCCCTTCGGCTTCCCGGTCGTGCCCGAGGTGTAGATGATGAACAGCGGCGTCTCGGCGGGGAACGCCTCGGCCTCGTGGGTGACGGGCTGGCGATCGACGAGCTCGTGCCACCACACGTCGCGACCCTCGGTCCACGCGATGTCGCTGCCCGTGCGGCGCACCACGAGGACGTGCTCGACGTGCTCGAGCCCGGCGACCGCGGCATCCGCGTTGTCCTTCACGGGCACCGCCTTGCCGCGGCGGAACTGGCCGTCGGTCGTCACGAGCAGCTTCGCGCGCGTGTCCTCGACGCGGAAGCGCAGCGCGTCGGCCGAGAAGCCGCCGAACACGAGCGAGTGGATGGCACCGATGCGCGCGATCGCGAGCGTCACGATGATCGTCTCGAGCAGCACCGGCAGGTAGACGACGACGCGGTCGCCCGTGCGGATGCCGAGCTCGGTGAGCGCGTTCGCGGCCTTCGCGACCTCTCGCTGCAGCTCGGCGAAGGTGAGGCTGCGGGTGTCGCCCGGCTCGCCCTCCCAGTGCAGCGCGACCTTGTCGCCGAGCCCGGCGTCGACGTGACGGTCGACGCAGTTGACGGCGACGTTGAGCGTGCCGTCGGCGAACCACTCGGCGCGCGGCGGCTGCAGGGTGCCGTCCTCGGCGCGGGCCGGCGTCCAGTCGAGGCCGCGCGTGAACGGGGTCGCCCAGGTGAGACGGCGGGCGGCCTCCACCCAGAACGCCTCGGGGTCGGCGGCGGCGCGCTCCCAGGCGTCGGGGCCCACGTTCGAGGTTGCCGCGAGTTCGGGCGGGGGAGCGTAGGCCCGCGTCTCCACCAGCAGCTCTCGAATCGGCGCGTTCGTCACGCGACCGACGGTAACCCGGCCGCCGCGCCCGCCCGAATCCGCCCGAAACGCTGTGTCACACGCGACGGACGCCGCGTAGGTGTGCGCGCGCCGCGGACTATCGCGGCGTCGAAGCCAGCGCGGGGATGACGACCTTCTCGAACAGCTCCACACCCGAACGGTCGTAGGCCGAGTCGGGGAAGTAGTGGATGCTGTAGCCGAGCCCGAGCTCCTTGCGCTCGCGGAGCACCTCGATGGCGCGCTCGGGCGTGCCGGCGAGACCCTCCTTGGAGTCCGGACGGTAGTACTGCTCGACGACCGCCGCGGCCTTCTCCGCGCCGATCCGCGAGGTCAGGCGCTCCTCGTAGGCCTCGACCTTGCGCCTCACGTCGGCGTCGTCCTCGCCGATGATCGTGCTGAAGTTGCTCGAGCGCGTGATCGACTCGAAGTCCCGGCCGAGCTTCTCGCAGTGCCCGCGCAGGATCTCGCTCTTGCGGGCGAACTCGGCCGCCCCGCCGTTGAAGTTCGTGTACGACGCGTACTGCGCCGCGATCTTGAGCGTCACCTTCTCGCCGCCGCCTGCGACCCAGATCGGGATGCCGCCCTCCTGCAGAGGGCGCGGCTCGACGATCGCGCCGTCGATCTGCCAGAACTCGCCGTCGAGGCTCGCCCGCCCGGTCGTCCACGCCTGGTGCATGACCTCGACGCCCTCACGGAGCGCGCGGAGGCGGGCCGGCGCCTCCGGGAAGCCGTACCCGTACGCGCGCCATTCGTGCTCGTACCAGCCGGCGCCGATGCCCATCTCGACGCGGCCGTTCGAGATGAGGTCGACGGTCGCGGCGACCTTCGCGAGGTAGGCCGGGTTGCGGTAGGCGACGCACGTGCACATCTGGCCGAGGCGGATGCGCGAGGTCGACGCCGCGAAGGCGGCCATGAGCGTCCACGCCTCGTGCGTGGCCTCCTCGCTCGCCACGGGGGTCGTGTGGAAGTGGTCGTACACCCAGAGCGACTCCCACGGGCCGGCCTCGGCCTGCTGGGCGAGGTCGTGCATCACGCCCCACTGGCGGGCGGGGTCGATGCCCACGAGGTCGAAACGCCACCCCTGGGGGATGAAGATGCCGAATTTCACTTGCTGCTCTTCTCTGCTCCGGACTCGATCAGCTGGTCGCGCACCTTCCGGCGCAGCACCTTGCCGATCATGGACTTGGGCAGCTCGTCGACGAGGTGCACGCGGCGCGGCACCTTGTACGCGGCGAGCTGCTGCTTCGCCCACGCGCGCAGCGCATCCGTGTCGATGCGGGCGCCCGGCTCGGGCACGATCGCGGCGACGACGTGCTCGCCGTCGCGCGCGTTCGGGATGCCGACGATCGCGACGTCGGCGACGCCGTCGTACTTGCGCAGCATCTCCTCGACCTCGGAGGGCGACACGTTGAAGCCGCCGGTGATCACGAGCTCCTTGACGCGGTCGGTGATCGTCACGAAGCCGTCGTCGTCGACCGTCACGATGTCGCCCGTGCGGAACCAGCCGTCGCTGAACACCTCGGCGGTGGCCTCGGGCTTGTCCCAGTACCCCGAGAAGACCTGCGGGCCCTTCACGAGCAGCTCGCCGGGGGTGCCGGGCTCGACGTCGACCGTCGGGTCGTCGGGGTCGACGACGCGCACCTCGGTGCCGGGCAGCGGCAGGCCGACGGTGCCCGCGCGGCGGTTCGGCGCGACGGGGTTCGCCATGAGCACGGGGGAGCACTCGGAGAGCCCGTAGCCCTCCACGAGGTAGCCGCCCGTGAGCTCCTCCCACGGCTCGACGACCTCCTTCGAGAGCGGCATGGCACCCGAGATGGCGATCTCGATGCCCGTGAGCGAGACGCCCTTCTCCCCCGCGGCCTTGCGCAGCCGGTCGTAGAGCGGCGGCACCGCGGGCAGGAACGTCGGCGGGCGCTTCTTGAACACCGGGATGACCAGGTCGGGGTCGGGCTTCGGGAACAGCACGAGGCGCGCCCCCATGCTCATCGCGAAGGTGAGGCTCAGGGTGAGGCCGTAGGCGTGGAACAGCGGCAGCACGGCGTGGACGGATGCGGTGCCGCGCGGGATCGACGGCACCCACGCGCGCGCCTG
Organism: Microbacteriaceae bacterium; assembly: GCA_003852775.1. Lineage (GTDB taxonomy): Bacteria > Actinomycetota > Actinomycetes > Actinomycetales > Microbacteriaceae > Homoserinibacter. The sequence goes on from RDDZ01000033.1 coordinate 21,399, forward strand.
GGCGGCGTTCGCCATGAGGTTGCGGTGGCTGAGGGTCGCGCCCTTGGGGCTCCCGGTCGTGCCGCTCGTGTACTGGATGAGCGCGACGTCCTCGGCCGCGGGACGCGGGACCGTGTCGGGGATCTCCGGGCCGTCGAGCAGCTTCTCCCACGGCGTCGTGCCTTGCACCTCGGTCGTGAGCTCGGCGCGGGCCTTGCGGGCCTTGTCGATCGGCAGCTTGAGCATGGCGCGCATCTTGAGCGGGAACGCGCGCGTCATGTCGACCGACACGATCGCGTCGAGGGCGAGGTCGCTCGGGAAGTCCTGCAGCGTCGGCACCGTCTTGTCCCACGCGATCGCGATGCGCGCGCGGTGGTCCTCGAACTGGTGGCGCAGCTCGCGCGGCGTGTAGAGCGGGTTGTGCTCGACGACGATCGCGCCGAGGCGCAGCACCGCGTAGAACGCGACGACGTGCTGGGGGCAGTTCGGCAGGATGATCGCGACGCGGTCGCCGGCCTTCACGCCGAGGCGGCGCAGGCCCTCCGCCGCGCGGCGGATCTGGTCGCCGAGCTCGGCGTAGGTCGTCTCGCGCGTGAAGAACTCGAGCGCAACGTTGTCCGGGTACTGCTCCACCGACTCCGCGATGAGGTTCGACAGCGACCCCGGGGGGATCTCGAGCTCATGCGGCACGCCGGGGGCGTAGGAGTCGAGCCAGGGCTTCTCTGCGGGCGACCTCGTCACCCGTCGAGCCTACGCCGCCGCGTATGCGCCCCTCACTCCCCGTGCGGGTCGAAGCGCTTCGAGACGGTCTCGGCGTCGCCGCGGTAGTCGCGGAACCCGAGCGACGCGTAGAACGCGAGGCCGCCCGTGTTCTCGCGGCGGATGGTCGCGTCGATCGCCGTGACGCCGGCCCGCCGCGCGGCCTCCGCGGTGCGGGCGAAGAGCGCCTGACCGATGCCGCGCCGGTGGTGGGCGGCGGAGACGTAGGTGGAGATGAACGCCCAGTCGGCGGGCAGCGGATGCTCGCCCGTCCACTCGGGGTCCGACCACTCGAGCGCCTGGAACCCCGCGACCTCGCCGCCGACGAGCGCCACGAAGCACGAGACTCCGCGGGGCACCTCGATGAAGGTCTCGCGGATGCGGCGGGCGTCGAACGGCTCGCGGTGCGAGGTCGTGCCGCCGATCGCGATGAGCTCGTCGAGCAGGTGCGCCATCGGCTCGGCGTCGTCGGCCCGCGCCGGGCGGACGACGGCCGCCGTGGACGGGTCGTCGGTGACGCTCATGTCTCCGCTCCCTCCCGCACACGGTAGGTCGCCTCGTGCTCGATGGGGAAGGCGACCGAGCGGCCGATGAAGCAGTAGCGGTGGATCTCGGCGTGGATCGCGTCGGCGCGTGCGGGGTCGTCGCCCGGCGCGAGCGTGATCTCGGGCCGCAGGATCGCGCGCTCGAAGCGCCCCACGCCGTCCGCCGTGCCCTCGCCGATGCCGAGCGGTCGGTCGACGTACCCGTGCACGGTGATCCCGGCGCGGCTCGCGAGGTGCAGGTACCAGAGCATGTGGCACGACGACACGGCCGCGAGCAGCAGGTCCTCGGGGTTGTACTTGGCGGGGTCGCCGCCGAGGAGGGGGTCGTTGGAGCACGAGACGACCCCCTTCCCCGGCGCCGCCAGGTCCCACGTGCGGTCGTAGGCGCGGTAGTGCGCCGTGCCCTCCCCGCGGTCGCCCGTCCACACGATCTGCGTCTCGTAGTCGTGCCGTATCATCCGTCTCCTCTCGTCTCTCGTCGTCGACCGCGGTCAGCGCCAGCGGAACAGCCGCGCCGCGAACGCGGCGGGGACGATCGCCCACACGATGAGCACCACGACGGTCATCAGCGGGAGCTCGCCCTCGAACCACGCGGAGAAGACGCCCTGCGTCATCGCGCCCGGGGGGATGACGGACCCCACGTCGCGCAGCGCCTGCGGCATGAGCGGCCCCGGCGTCCAGACCCCGGCGAACAGCAGACCGGCCATGAACAGGAGCGCCCCCGATCCGTAGGCGATCGGCACGTTCGCGGCGACGGCCGCGATGAGCGAGCCGAGCGACATGAGCGACATCGCGCCGAGCGCCGCGACGAGCACGAGCGCCCCCGGGTTCTCGGGTGCGGGCACGCCGATCACCCACACGGCGAGCGCGCACAGGGCGCCCATCGCGAGCACGAGGCACACGACCGACACGACCCACTGGGACAGCAGCACGCGGCCCGCGCCGGCGGGCGTCGCGTCGAGTCGGCGCAGCATCCCGGTCTCCCGGTAGCCGGCGATCGACGCCGGGTAGTTGGTGAGCGCGACGCTCATCGCGGCGACGAGGAGGGCGATCGCGGCGAAGTGGTCGATCGCCGTGCGCCCGTCCGCGTCGACGGGTGTGCGCGTGCCGGGGATGAGGTAGGCCTGCAGCAGTAGGAGCCCGAAAGGCACCACGAGGATCATGACGAGCGCCGTGGGATTGCGCATCAGCTGGATCCGGTCCATCCGCACGAGTGCGGCGAGCTCACGCATGGTCAGTTCCTCCTCGTCCCGGCGGCGTCCGACCGCCGCTCGATCAGCTCCAGGTAGGCGTCCTGCAGGGAGCGGCGCCCGCCGTCCGGCGCCGTGGGCGCGAGCTCGTGCAGCTCGTGGGGCGTGCCCGTGAAGATCGTGCGGCCCTCGAGCACGACCGTCAGCCGGTCGCACAGGCGCTCGACCTCGTCGAGGGCGTGCGACACGAGCAGCACCGTGATGCCGCCGCCGCTCACGCGTTCCACGAGCTCCCACATCGCGAGCCGCGCCTGCGGGTCGAGCCCCGTCGTGAGCTCGTCGAGCACGACGATGCGGGGCGAGCCGACGAGCGCGAGCGCGATCGACAGGCGTTGGCGCTGCCCGCCCGAGAGCGTGCCGACGCGCGCGCGCGCGAGCGGGGTGAGCCCGGTCTCGTCCATGAGCCGTGCCACGTCCCGCGGCGCCGGGTAGAGCCGCGCGAACACCTCGAGCACCTCGCGCACGCGGAGCGCGTTCGGCAGCACGGACGACTGGAGCTGGTAGCCCACGAGCTGCCGGATGGCGCCGCGGTCGACGTGCGGGGTGCGCGTGAGCACCTCGACCGTGCCGCTCGTGGGGCGCTGCGCGCCGACGATGCACTCGATCGTCGTCGTCTTGCCTGCCCCGTTCGGGCCGAGGATGCCGAAGATCTCGCCCTGCCGCACGGAGAAGGTGACGTCGTGGAGCACCTCGGTCGACCCGAACGTCTTCCGCAGCTCGCGGACCTCGACTGCAGTGGTCATCTCCGCACCGTCCCGATCGTTGTCAATGGGGGATTTACACACCGATGATGCAGGGCGCTCGCCCGTGCTGTCAACCCCGGGGTGTCGCCCGAGGGTGTCGGGCCGCCCGGGACGCTGTGCGCGGCGGCGGGCATCCTGTAACCTCCCTATTGACAGAACCGCCGGAAGCGAGGACGGACATGGCCACGGACATCGCGACGAGCACCTGGGTCGCCGCCCTCGCCCACCGTGCGCCGGCGGAGGTGCCCGCGCTCGCGGCGCGCCTCGAGGAGGCCGGCGTCACGCCGCAGATGGTCATCGACGCCATCGCCGACCTCGGGTCATCGCTCACGGCCGCCGCCGCGCGCTCCGACGACGACGGCTGGGCCGAGCCGTTCGGGGGAGCCTTCGCCGTGGCGCTCCTCGCCGCCGAGGTGTCGGCGTACGCCTCGAACGTCGTCTCGCTCGCCTCCCGGGCGCGCTCGATCGCGGTGGACGACCTGCTCGAGGAGTACAGCGCCGTGCACGTCGCGTCGCGCCTCGGGGTGTCGCGCCAGAAGGTCTACGAGATCGGGCGCATCGGCGCGCGTCTGCGCGCGCCCGGGGGAGACGACCGGCCATGACCACGGCGGACGCAGCCGGCTTCCGAGGCCGCGAGGGGCTCGGGCGGATGCATCCGCTCGACCTGCCCGCGGTCGTCGCGCCCGCGCGACGGGCCTACCTCGTCGGGCTCCTCCTCCACCAGGCGTCGTCGCCGCGCGTGCTCGTGGGGCTCTGCGCGCTCCTCATGGCCGTGAGCAACAACCCCATCACCCCGCTCGTCGGCCCGTGGGTGACGCTCGCGCTCGTGCTCTACGTCGCGCGGCGCTTCGACAGCGACGCGTGGGCGTACATCCCCCGCCGCGAGCAGGACACCTCGCGTCCCGAGCCGGCGCCGTGGCTCGAGGTCGGGGTCGTCGCGCAGGTCGCCGTGCTCGTCGGCGGGCTCGGCACCTACCTCGCGGTCGCCGGCGCCGCCCCGAGACGCAGGGGGCCTCCGCGGTGGCGGGGCTCGCCGCCGTGCTCGCCGTGCGCGAGCTCGTGCTGCTCGTCCGTCGCCCGCGCCAGGCCGCCCAGGGGCCCCTCCGCTCCGTCGTCGTCGCGGCGGCGCGCGTCGCGAGTCTCGTCGTATGCGTCGTGGCGGTGGTCGTCGCGCTGCAGCGGGCGGATCGCCCGCCCTTCGCCCCGTGGGAGCTCGCGGCCGGCGGCATCGCGCTGCTCACGGCGCTCGCGGTGTGGCGGCTGCTCAGCCTCATGCCGGAGCGAGTGAGCTGCATGCCGCAGCGCGCGGGTCAGTTCTGAGCGGTCAGCGCCGCTCGGGCGCGATCGCTCCGACGCGGCGGATCATCTCCTCCGCGTCCCCCGTCGTCCACCTCGTCAGCCGGCGGACCTCGCCCGCGGGGTGATGGCCGAGTCCCAGCCCCGAACGCCACTCCCGCGCGGGGCGGATCGGACGGCGCACGAACTCCCCGCCGCACGTCGGGCACACGTTCCGCAGGACCTCCTCGGCGCAGTCCGCGCAGTAGGTGCACTCGTAGCTGCAGATGCGCGCGCGGGTGTCGTCGGGCGGCAGGTCGGTGTCGCACCACTCGCAATTGGGTCGCAGCTCGAGCATCAGCGCCCTGCCTCGAGGGTGGTCATGGGCGTCTCCTTCCGTGGCTGGGTGAACACGATAGACAGGACCCCGTTGAATGTCTACCCAGGGTTGACATATCCTGTCATCGTGAGCTCCCCCGAAGCAGACAGAGCGGGGCTGCCGGTCCGCCGGTAGCCCGAGACGCGCGACCGGGTCGCGCATCCCTTCCCTCTCTTCTCTGCTTCGAAAGGCACACCCATGCCCGTACTGCTGTACCTGCTCGCCGTCGCCGTCTTCGCGCAGGGCACGTCCGAGTTCGTGCTGGCCGGCATCCTGCCCGCCATCGCCGACGACCTCGACACCTCGCTCGGCCAGGCGGGCCTGCTCACCTCGGGGTTCGCGCTCGGCATGATCGTCGGCGCCCCGACGATGGCCGCCGTGTCCCGCCGCCTGTCGCCGCGCTGGACGCTCACCGCGTTCCTCGCGGTCTTCATCGCCGCCCACGTGCTGGGCGCCGTCACCGAGAGCTTCGGCGTGCTGCTCGCCACGCGCATCGTCGCCGCGCTCGCGAACGCCGGGTTCCTCGCCGTCGCGCTCTCGACCGTCACGCGCATCGTCGCACCCGAGAGGCACGCCCGCGCGCTCGCGGTGATCCTCAGCGGGACGACGCTCGCGCTCATCGCCGGCGTGCCCGTCGGCGCCGTCATCGGCGAAGCGCTCGGCTGGCGCGCGACCCTGTGGGCGATCGCTCTGCTGTGCGTGCCGTCGCTCCTGGCGATCGTCCTCGCGACGCCCGCCTCGCGAGCGGATGCGGCCACGCCCGCGATCGGCGGCATCCGACGCGAGCTCGGAGCGCTCCGCACGCGCCCCGTGCAGCTCGCGATCGTCGCGGCCGTGCTCGTCAACGCGGCGACCTTCGGCACCTTCACCTACCTCGCGGCGATCGCGTCGCGCGGTACGGGGGTGCCGGAGCCGCTCGTCCCGCTGCTGCTGGCCGTCTTCGGCGTCGGCGCGTTCCTCGGCGTGCGGGCGGCCGGCCGCTTCGGCGACCGCCACTGGCGCCGGCTGATCGCGGTCACCGGGCCGCTGCTCGCGGCGGGCTGGATCCTGCTCGCGGTCGCCGTGACGCAGCCCGTGGTGCTGTGGGCGCTCGCGCTCACGCAGGGCGCGCTCTCGTTCGCGCTCGGCAGCACGCTCGTGACGCGCATCATCGCCGAGGCGCCCGACGCGCCCACGATGGGCGGCTCGTTCGCCACCACCGCGCTCAACATCGGCGCGGTCGTGGGCCCCGTCGTCGGCGGGCTCGCGATCGACGGGCTCGACCTGCGCGGGCCGGTCGTGGTCAGCGCGGTGCTCGTCGGCGTGAGCGTCGTGCTGCACCGGGTGGCGTCGCGTCGCCTCAAGCGGCGGGCGCGCGCGGTCCAGACGGCGGGCTGATCGTCGAGGGGCTGGCCCGCACGACTCAGCGGGCCAGCTCCTCCCGGATCGCCGAGACGAACGCGTCGATGTCGGCCTCGGTCGTGTCGAAGGCCGTCATCCAGCGCACCTGGCCGGCCGCGCGGTCCCAGTCGTAGAAGCGGAAGCGGGCGCGGATGCGGTCGGCCGCGTCGTTCGGCAGCACCGCGAACACGGCGTTCGCCTGGGTCGCCTGGCTGAACGAGAGGTTCGGGATCGAGCCGTCGGCGACGCCCGCCTCGAGCGCCGAGCGCAGCCGGGTCGCCATCGCGTTCGCGTGCGCCGCGGCGCGCAGGCCGACGCCGTCGAAGAGCGCGAGCAGCTGGGCGCTGAAGAAGCGCATCTTGCTCGCGAGCTGCATCGTCGTCTTGCGGAGGCGCACGATGTCGGACACGCGGTCGGGGTCCAGCACGACGACCGCCTCGACGCCGAGCGCGCCGATCTTGGTGCCGCCGAAGCTCAGGATGTCGACCCCGGCATCCGTCGTGAACTCGCGGAAGGGCACGCCGAGGGCCGCGGCGGCGTTCCAGATGCGCGCGCCGTCCATGTGCACCGCGAGGCCCGCGGCGTGGGCGGCGTCGGCGATCGCCCGCACCTCGTCGGGGGTGTAGAGCGTGCCGAGCTCGGTCGTCTGCGTGATCGAGACCGCGGCGGGCGCGGCGCGGTGCTCGTCGTCCATGCCCCACGCCTCGGTCGCGAGCAGCTCGGGCGTGAGCTTGCCGTCGGGCGTCGGCACGACGAAGAGCTTGAGCCCGGCGACCTTCTCGGGGGCGCCGCCCTCATCCGTGTGGATGTGCGCGGTGCTCGTCGTGACGACCGACCCCCACCGCGGCAGGAGCGCGGTGAGCGACACGACGTTCGCCCCCGTGCCGTTGAACACCGGGAACACCTCGGCGCGCTCGCCGAACTCCTCGCGGATGCGCTCGGCGAGGCGCGAGGTGTAGACGTCCTCGCCGTAGGAGATCTGGTGGCCGCCGTTCGCGGCGACGATCGCGTCGAGCACCTCCGGGTGGATGCCGGCGTAGTTGTCGCTCGCGAAGCCGCGGAAGGAGGTGTCGTGCAGAGTCACCCGACCATTCTCAGCCCTTGAGGGCCTCGGCGAGCTTCACGCGCTGACCGAGCCGCAGGAGCGAGTTCTCGTAGATGCGGGCGCCGAGCACGATGACCGCGAGGCACGTCGCCACGAGGACGCCGAGCGAGAGCAGCGGCTCCCACCACTGGGCGTCGCCCGTGAAGAGCCGCAGCGGCATCCCGATGGGCGCCGAGAACGGCACGTACGACATGACGGTCACGACGACCGGGTTGTCGTTGAAGAACACGACCGCGAAGTACGGGATCATCACGAGCATCGTGACGGGCGTCGTGGTCGAGCCGATGTCCTCGAGGCGCGACACCATCGCACCGGTCGCCGCGAAGAGCGACGCGAGCAGGATGAAGCCGAACACGAAGAAGATCGCGAACCACACGAACGGCATCCCCAGCCCGAGCAGCAGCTCGCTCTGCCCCGTGACGCTCAGCGCGACGATCGAGATCGCGAGCAGGAGCGCCACCTGGCCGAGCGCGAGGATCGTCGTGCCCACGATCTTGCCCGCGAGCAGCACACGCGTCGGGATGGTGGCGAGCAGGATCTCGACGATGCGCGTCTGCTTCTCCTCGACGACCGACTGCGCGATGGTCGAGCCGAACGTCATCGCCGAGAGGAAGAAGATGAGGCCGAAGCCGATCGCGACGATGTAGCCGATGAAGCCGGCGGCCCCGCTCGCGTCGAGCAGCTCGACCTCGGGCAGGACGCTCAGGGCCTGCACGACGCGCGTGGGCACGCTGTCGTCGCCGAGCACGGTGAAGCCGAGCGGCGCGTCCGAGGGGAGGATCGCGGCGTCGACGTCGCCCGCGCGCAGCAGCGCCTCGGCCTCCTCGCGCGTCTCGACGGCCTGGGCGTCGAGGGCGACGTTCCCGGGGATGGTGGCGCCCGCGACGACGGCGACCTTCGGGTCGGCCGCGTTCACGGAGACGAGCGCGCTGATGGTGATCGAGCCGAGCAGCAGCACGAGCATGAGGCCGGTCGAGACGAGGAAGGCGACCGAGCGCAGGCGCACCATGATCTCGCGCTGCGCGACGAGCCAGACGCTGCGTCCGGTCGAGTACGGGCGGGCGACGGTGTCGTGAGCCGTGGTCATCGCACGACCTCCTTGAAGATCTGGGAGAGGGTCGGGTGCTGGCGCGCGAAGTCGGAGACCCCGCCGCGCGCGACGGCGGCCTCGAGCACGCGCTGGGCCGCCTCCGGCGTCTCGGCGTCGAACAGGGCGTAGCCCCCGTCGGTCTCGATGACGGCGATGCCGGGCTGATCGCGCACCCAGCCGGCGTCGCCGTCGGTCTGGAGCTGGTAGCGCAGCGTGGCGTGCTGCTCGCGCAGCGCCTCGCGCGGGCCCGCGGCGCGGATGGTGCCGTCGGCGATGATGACGAGGTCGTCGCACAGGCGCTCGACGATGTCGAGCTGGTGGCTCGAGAAGAGCACGGGGATGCCGCGGTGCGCGCGCTCGGCGAGGACCTCGGCGACGACGTCGACCGCCATCGGGTCGAGTCCGCTGAAGGGCTCGTCGAGCATGAGCACGTCGGGCTCGTGCACGAGGGCGGCGGCGATCTGCGCGCGCTGCTGGTTGCCGAGCGAGAGCTTCTCGATCGCGTCGTTCGCGCGCTCGGTGAGCGAGAGGCGGGCGAGCAGCTCGTCGGTGCTGCGCTTGGCCGCGGCGGGGGTGAGGCCGTGCAGGCGGGCGAGGTAGACGAGCTGCTCGGCGAGCTTCATCTTCGGGTAGAGGCCGCGCTCCTCGGGCATGTAGCCGAAGCGGCGGCGTCCGCCGGGCCCGAGCGGCGCGCCGTCGAGCGTGACGGTGCCGGCGTCGGGCTCGAGCACGCCCAGCACGATGCGCATGGTCGTCGTCTTGCCCGCCCCGTTGCCGCCCACGAAGCCGGTCATCCGGCCGGGGGCGACGTCGAAGCTCACGTCGGTGAGCACGCGTCGCGTGCCGTAGCTCTTGCTGACGTCTCGGATCTCGAGCACGGAACCTCCCTGGTCGATCCCACGCTACGACCGGGGCGTACCCGGCACCTCCCCCTCACGGCGGACTCCGTGAGGCGGAGCGGGAGGTCAGGGGCGAACGAATCCCGAGCGGTAGGCGTGCACGACCGCCTGCACGCGGTCGCGCACCCCGAGCTTGAGCAGGATGTTCGACACGTGCGTCTTCACGGTCGCCTCGCCCACGTAGAGGCGCCCGGCGATCTCGGCGTTCGAGAGCCCCTCGGCGAGCAGCCGGTAGACGTCGGTCTCGCGGTCCGTGAGCTCCGCGAGCGCGGGGTCGTCCGCCACCTCCGCAGTGGCGGCCCCGAAGCGCTCGATGACGCGTCGCGTCACGGCGGGGGAGAGCAGGGCGTCGCCGCGCGCGAGCACGCGCACCGCCTCGACGAGCTGCTCGGGGCTCGCCGTCTTGAGCAGGAACCCGGATGCGCCCGCCTCGAGGGCCTGGAAGAGGTAGTCGTCGCGGTCGAAGGTCGTCAGCACGAGGACGGCAGGCGCCTCGGGGGACGCGGTGATGCGCCGGGTCGCCTCGAGCCCGTCGAGCCCCGGCATCTGCACGTCCATGCAGACGACGTCGGGGGCGAGCTCCGCGGACGCCGCGACCGCCTCGAGCCCGTCGCCCGCCTCGCCGACGACCTCGAGGTCGGGCTGGGCGTCGAGGATGACGCGGAAGCCCGTGCGCACGAGCGTCTGGTCGTCGACGAGCAGCACGCGCGTCATCCGCCGGCCTCCCGCGCGAGGGGGATCCGCGCGCGCACGAGGTAGCCGCCGCGGCTGCGCGGCCCCACCTCGAGCGTGCCGCCGGACGCGGCGACGCGCTCGCGCATCCCGAGCTGGCCGAGTCCACCGGGGAGGCGCGCGATCGCGCGGCCGCCCGTGTTGGTGACCTCGAGCTCGACGTGGTCGTCGCCGTACCGTACCCGCACGTCGGCGGTCGCCGCGGGCCCCGCGTGCTTGCGGACGTTCGTGAGCGCTTCCTGCGCGATGCGGTAGAGGTTGACGCTCGCGACCGACGGCACGGGCACGGGGTCGCCGATCACCTGGTAGCTCGTGGGCACGCCCGCCTCCTCCGACGCCGCGACGAGCTCGGGGACGCGGTCGAGGCCGCGGGCCGTGTCGACGACCTCGTCGTCGTCGCGCAGCGTCTGCAGCATGGTGTGGAGCTCGCTGATCGTCTCGCGCGCTGTCTCCTCGATCGTCGTGAGCGCCGAGGCGGCGGTCTCCGGGTCGTCCCGGAGCACGGTGCGCGCGGCGCCCGCCTGGATGCCGATGACGCTCACGTGGTGGGCGACGGCGTCGTGCAGCTCGCGCGCGATCCGGACGCGGTCGAGCGCGACGGCCTGCGCGGCTGTGCGTTCGCGCTCGGCCTCGAGCTCGCGGGTGCGCTCCTCGAGCTGCCAGCGCGCGTGGGCGGAGGCGAAGGCGCGGTCGCCGAACCACCACGCGCCGGTGAAGTACAGCACGTTGATGAGCACCTGGATGAGCATGTAGGCGACGAGCGGCGAGAAGGCGCCGACGCGGGAGAGGCCCTCGAGCGCGTCGGGGTCGGTGGCCGCCTGGAAGAGCGCGACGACGAGCCACACGATCATCGCGATGACGATCGCGGCTCGCACGCCGACCGCGAGGGGCCGCCGCGAGACCCAGGCGCCGATCGAGTACAGCGCGAGGAAGAGCGTGATGTTGCAGACGAGCAGCTCGGGCACCTCGAGCACGGCGGTCGCCGAGAACCCGGCGGCCACGAGCACGCCCGCGGCGATCGGATGGCTGCGGCGCACCGCGAGCGGCAGCGAGGCGAGGGCGAGCGTCGCGAAGGCGAGCGGCGCATCCGCGGGCTCCTCGTACACGCCCGCGACGCGGTAGAGCTGCTGGCTGAGGATCGCGGCCACGTACAGGCCGACGGCGACGGCGAGGTCGATCGTGCGCTCTCGCCGGGTCGGCGCCGGGCGGATCCAGCCGGTCGCCTCTCGCGGCTCCGCGGCGCGGGTCGGCGTGCTCACCCCGCAGAGCCTAGGCGGCGTCGCCCGCCCGCGCCTCCGTCTCGCGGGGGAGCTCCGGCTCGTCACCGGTGCCCAGGATGCCGCGCATCCGCTGCGACACCCGGCCGACGACGGCCTTCTCGTCGGCGTCGAGGGGGTCGAGGAACCACTCCCGGATGGCGGTGATGTGGTCGGGCGTCGCGGTCTGGAACAGCCGTTCGCCGTCGTCGGTGAGGGTGACCATCACGCCGCGACCATCGGTCTCGCACTCGCGGCGTTCGAGGAGGCCGCGCGCCTCCATGCGCGACACCTGGTGCGAGACGCGGCTCTTCTCCCACACGAGCCGCTCGGCGAGCTCGCCCGTCCGCAGAGTGTGGTCGGGCGCCTGCCACAGGCCGAGCAGCACGAGGTACTCGGGGTGCGAGAGGCCCGCATCGTCTTGGAGCCGCCGGTCGAGGGCCGCGATGAGCTCGCGCGCGCCTCGGAAGTAGGCGAGCCAGACGCCCCAGTCCTCGGGGTCCACGTCAGGCGGTGTCGACATGCGCTCAGGATAGTCACAGGAATAGGTTGATGCTTCAACTAGTTCTGCTAGGGTGACGTGTCATCGAAACCTCAGGAGGATCACGGAATGAGCAGCGAGCTCCGCATCGGAATCATCATCGGCAGCACCCGCCCCGGCCGCGTCGGCCCGCAGGTCGCCCAGTGGCTCCAGGAGCACGCCGCGCGCCTCGGTGAGGCCGTCTACGAGGTCGTCGACATCGTCGACTTCGCCCTGCCGCTGCTCGACGAGGCCGTGCCCGCCTCCGCCGGCCGCTACGCCAACGCCCACACCATCGCGTGGGCCGAGAAGATCGACACCTACGACGGCTTCGTCTTCGTGACCCCCGAGTACAACCACGCGCCGTCGCCCGCGCTGCTCAACGCGCTCTCGTTCGTCTCGCGCGAGTGGAACGACAAGGCCGCCGGCATCGTCAGCTACGGCGCGAGCGCGAGCGGCGCCCGCGCGGCCGAGATGCTGCGCCCGATCCTCGGCGAGCTGCAGATCGCCGACGTGCGCCAGCACATCGCGCTCTCGCTCATCACCGACTTCGAGAACTACAGCACCTTCGCCCCCTCGGAGAAGCACCTCGCGGGCGTGCAGACGCTCGTCGAGCAGCTCGAGGACTGGGCCGGCGCCCTCAAGGGCGTGCGCGCCGCCAAGCTGGAGGCCGCCGCCGCGGCCTGAGCCGCATGAGAGAACCCTCAGACAGCCGCCCCGAGACCACCCGTCTCGGGGCGGCTGTCTATCCTCGGAGGATGGCGGTTCCCCCCGATCTGCCGACCGTCGACGAGACGGTCGCGCTCGTCCGTCGCTGGCTCGCGGCCGCATCCGAGGTGAGACCGGACGCCGGGGCCGAGCGGCTCGCCGGGCTGCTGCGCGACCCCGACGGCCTCGACTTCGCGCTCGGCTTCGTCGACCGCGTCGTGCGACCCGAGGATCCGCGCGTCGCCGCGAAGAACTTCGAGCGGCTGTCCCGCCGCGTTCCGCGCTTCCTGCCGTGGTACCTGCGCGTGCTCATCGTGCTGGGCGGCGGGTTCTCGCTGCTCGCGCCGCGCGTCGTCATCCCGATCGCCCGTCGCGCCCTGCGCTACATGGTGAGCCACCTCGTGATCGACGCGACGCCGAAGGCGCTCGACAAGTCGCTCGCCGAGCTCCGCTCGACCGGGGCCCGGCTCAACGTCAACCTCCTCGGCGAGGCGGTGCTCGGCGACCGCGAGGCGGCCCGCCGCCTCCAGGGCACGCGCGAGCTCCTCGCCCGCGACGACGTCGACTACGTGTCGGTCAAGGTCTCGGCGGTCGCCGCGCAGCTGAACCTCTGGGGCTTCGACGAGACGGTCGAGCGCGTCGTCGAGCTCCTGCGCCCGCTCTACCTCGACGCGGCCACCTCGCGCTCGCGCCCGCGCAAGTTCATCAACCTCGACATGGAGGAGTACCGCGACCTCGGGCTAACGATCGCGGTGTTCACGCGCCTGCTCGAGGAGCCCGAGCTGCACGGGCTGGAGGCGGGCGTCGCGCTGCAGGCCTACCTGCCCGACTCGGTCGCCGCGCTCGCGCACCTCACCGAGTGGGCCCAGCGCCGCGTCGCCGCCGGCGGGGCCGGCATCAAGGTGCGCATCGTCAAGGGCGCCAACCTCCCGATGGAGCGCGTCGACGCGACCATCCACGGCTGGCCGCTCGCGACCTGGGCCACCAAGCAGCAGACCGACACGAACTACAAGCGGATGCTCGTGGCCGCGCTCACCCCCGAGGCCACCTCGGCCGTGCGGATCGGCGTCGCGGGACACAACCTCTTCGACCTCGCCTTCGCCTGGCTGCTCGCGACCCGCCGCGAGATCGACCACCAGCTCGACATCGAGATGCTGCTCGGCATGGCGCCCGCCCAGGCGCGAGCGGTGCGCGCCGACACACGGCGGCTCCTCCTCTACACGCCCGTCGTGCACCCCGGCGAGTTCGACGCGGCGATCAGCTACCTCGTGCGCCGCCTCGAGGAGAACGCGAGCGGCGAGAACTTCATCTCGAGCCTCTACGACCTCGACGACCCCGCGGTCTTCCGGCGCGAGGCGGAGCGGTTCGCGGCATCCCTCGACGACCTCGACGACGTGGTGCCCCCCGCCAACCGCACCCAGAATCGGCTGAGCCCCCCGCTGCCGCGCGCGCCGCAGGCCTTCCGCAACGAGCCTGACACCGACCCCGCGCTCGTCGCCAACAGGGTGTGGGCGGAGGGAGTGCTCGAGCGCTCCCGCACGACGCGCCTCGGGCTCGACACGATCGCCGACGCACGCATCGACGACCCCGGGATGCTCGACCGGCTCGTGAGCGAGACGGCGGAGGCCGGGCGCCGCTGGGCGCGGGTGCCGACGTCCACGCGCGCCGAGCTCCTCGAGCGCGTCGGCGAGGTGCTCTCGGTCTTCCGGGGGCGCTTCATCGAGATCATGGCCGCCGAGACCGGCAAGACCCTCGGTGAGGCGGATGCCGAGGTGAGCGAGGCCGTCGACTTCGCCTTCTTCTCCGCCGAGCGGGCGCGCGAGCTCGGAGCCGTGCGCGACGCGGCCTTCGCGCCCGTACCGCTCGCCCTCGTCGTGCCGCCGTGGAACTTCCCCGTCTCGATCCCCGCGGGCGGGGTGATCGCCGCGCTCGCCGCAGGCAGCGCCGTCGTGCTCAAGCCCGCGCCCCAGGCGCGCCGCTGCGGCGCGGTGCTCGCGGAGGCGCTGTGGGAGGCCGGCGTCCCGCGCGAGGTGCTGCGGCTCGTCGATGTCGACGAGGACGGGCTCGGGCAGCGGCTCGTGACCGCGCCGGAGGTCGGCCGCGTGCTGCTCACCGGGTCGTTCGAGACGGCCGCGCTCTTCCGCTCGTGGCGCCCAGACCTCCCGCTCCTCGCCGAGACGAGCGGCAAGAACGCGATCGTCGTGACACCCTCGGCCGACCTCGACCTCGCCGTCAGGGACATCGTGCAGAGCGCGTTCGGCAACGCCGGGCAGAAGTGCTCGGCCGCGTCGCTCGCGATCCTGGTCGGCACCGTCGCCGACTCGGAGCGCTTCCGCCGCCAGCTCGCGGACGCCGTGTCGAGCCTCGCGGTCGGGTGGCCGCAGGACGCGGGCTCCGTCGTCGGACCGCTCATCGAGCCGCCGGGTCGGAAGCTCGCGCGCGCTCTCTCGGCCCTCGACGAGGGCGAGAGCTGGCTCGTCGCCCCACGGCAGCTCGACGAGACCGGCCGACTGTGGGCGCCGGGCGTGCGCGAGGGGGTGGCGCCGGGGTCCGAGTTCCACCGCACCGAGTACTTCGGGCCCGTGCTCGGCCTCATGCGGGCCGCCGACCTCGACGAGGCCCTCGACCTCCAGAACGGCGTCCCCTACGGGCTCACGGCCGGCATCCAGTCGCTCGACGCCGACGAGGTGGCGGCGTGGATCGACCGCGTGCAGGCGGGCAACCTCTACGTCAACCGGCCCATCACGGGCGCGATCGTGCGTCGACAGCCGTTCGGCGGCTGGAAGCGATCGTCCGTCGGACCGGGCGCGAAGGCGGGCGGCCCGAACACGCTCCTCGTGATGGGCGACTGGCGCCCCGTCCCCGCGCCGCCCGCGGGCGACCTGCGGCTCGACGGACTCGCCCCGCGCGTGCGGGGGCTCGTCGAGGCGTTCCAGCGCGCGCTCGACTACGAGGGCTTCGACGCCGTGCGCCGGGGCGCGCTCTCGGACGCGGCGGCGTGGGACGAGGAGTTCGGCCGGTCGCGCGACGAGTCGCAGCTCGGCGTCGAGCGCAACATCCTCCGCTACCGCCCCACTCCCGTCACGGTGCGTCTCGCGGAGCGCGGCTCCCTCGCCGAGCTCGTGCGCGTGCTCGCGGCGGCGGCCCTCGCCCGCGCACAGCTCGCGATCAGCTCCGCCGTGCCCCTGCGCACGGGTCGCGCCTTCGACGACCCCGGCTGGACGGCGGTCGTCGAACCGGATGCCGCCTTCGCCGCGCGGGTCGCCCGCGAGGTGCCCGAGCGCATCCGACTCGTCGGCGGCGACGCGCGCGCCCTCGCGAAGCAGCTCGCCGCCCGGCCCGAGGTGACGCTCTACGCGGCGCCCGTGACGGCCGCGGGGCGCATCGAGCTGCTCCCGTTCCTGCGCGAGCAGGCCGTGTCGATCACCGCGCACCGCTTCGGCACGCCCGACCGCGCGATGATCGAGCTCTCCGTCTAACTTGGGACCCATGACGGTCCCCACGATCACCCTCAACACCGGCGCCGAGATCCCGCAGCTCGGGCTCGGCACCTGGCCGCTCGACGACGCCCAGGTCGCCGACGCGGTCGAGGCCGCGGCCTCGCTCGGCTACCGCCACATCGACACCGCCACCCGCTACGGCAACGAGGCCGGCGTGGGGGAGGGCATCCGCCGCACGGGCATCCCGCGCGAGCAGTTCTTCGTCACGACGAAGCTCGACGGCGAGTTCCAGGGAGACGACAAGGCGATCGGCGGCCTCGAGGCGGCTCTCGACCGCATGGGCTTCGACTACGTCGACCTGCTGCTCATGCACTGGCCGCTGCCGGGGCGCGACCTCTACGTCGACACGTGGCGCACCTTCGAGAAGCTGCACGCCGACGGCCGCGCGCGTGCGATCGGCGTCTCCAACTTCCGGGTCGAGCACCTCGAGCGGCTGCTCGCCGAGACCGACGTCGTGCCGGCGGTGAACCAGATCCAGCTCAACCCGCACGTCACGCGCCCCGCGCAGCGGGAGTACGGCGAGGCGCACGGCATCGTGACCGAGTCGTGGAGCCCGCTCGGGGGAGACGGCGCGGGCGTGCTGCGCGAGCCGGTCGTGGCGCAGCTCGCCGAGCGCGTCGGTCGCACCCCGGCGCAGGTCGTGCTGCGCTGGCACGTGCAGCAGGGACTCGTCGTGATCCCCAAGTCGGCGAACCCCGATCGGATGCGCGACAACCTCGCGATCTTCGACTTCGCGCTCTCCGCCGAGGACATGGACGCCCTCGCGACCCTCTCGCAGGGGCCGGATGCGGGCGTCGACTCGAACGTGTCGGGGCACTAGACCAGGGGGCGTCAGGCCCCGCCGAGCGCCGCCTCCACGAGCGCCCGCACGCGCTCCGGCGGCACGCCTGCCTCGTGCGCGGCGGCGGCGAGCTCGGCCGCGAGCTCCTGCACCCGGCGCTCCGCCGCATCCGGCGACCACGCGACGACCGTGCCGTTGCGTCCGCGGGTCTCGATCGCGCCCGACGCCTCGAGCTCCTTGTAGGCCCGCGCCACGGTGCCGGGCGCGAGGCCGAGGTCGGCGGCGAGTTGCCGCACGGTGGGGAGGCGCGATCCGGCGGGGCGCGTGCCGTCGCGCATCTCGGCGAGCAGACGGTCGCGCAGCTGCTCGTAGGGGGCCGCGGTCATCAGTCGTAGCTGCGGTGGATGAGCCGGCTCAGCACGATCGCGCTGCGCGTGTGGTCGACGCTCGGGGCGATGCGCACGCGCTCGAGGGCGTCCTCGAGGGACGGGATGTCGCGCGAGCGGATGTGCACGACGGCGTCCGCCGAACCGGTGACGGTCGCGGCGTCGACGACCTCGGGCACCTGCGACAGGATGCGCCGCAGCTCCTCGGGGGCGACCGTGCCGCGGCAGAACAGCTCGACGTAGGCCTCGGTCGCCATCCCGTCGACCGCCGGGTCGACCTGGATCGTGAAGGCGCGGATGACGCCGTCGGCGACGAGGCGGTCGACGCGCCGCTTCACGGCGGAGGCGGAGAGGCCGACGCGGTCGCCGATGTCGCCGTAGCCCGCGCGCGAGTTCTGGCGGAGCATGTCGAGGATGCCGTAGTCGATGTTGTCCACGTGGGGAGTCTACGCGGGATCTTTGCGCGTGCACCCCTCGCCGTGCAGCAATCGTGCACACCACGCCCTGAAGCTCCGGATGCCTGCGTGCGACACTGGCAGGCATGACCCTGACCGACCAGGCCCCGCACGTGACCGAACGGCGCGCGACGGCGCGCACCGTGCTCATGTGCCGGCCCGAGTTCTTCACCGTCAGCTACCGCATCAACCCCTGGATGCACCCCGAGGAGCCGACCGACACGGGCACCGCGCTCGCGCAGTGGCAGAAGCTCTACGAGCTCTACCTGCTCCTCGGCCACGAGGTGCACCTCATCGACCCCGTCGAGGGGTTGCCCGACATGGTCTACGCGGCCAACGGCGGCTTCGTGCTCGACGGCATCGCCTACGGCGCCCGCTTCCAGTACCCCGAGCGCGGCCCAGAGGGTCCCGCCTACATGGAGTGGTTCCGTGCGAACGGCTTCGAGGTGCGCGAGCCCGTCTCCACGAACGAGGGCGAGGGCGACTTCCTGCTCGTGGGCGACACCATCTACGCCGGCACCGGCTTCCGATCGGATGCCGCGAGCCACGACGAGCTGCGCCGCATCTACGGCCGGGAGGTCGTGACGCTGAAGCTCGTCGACCCCGCGTTCTACCACCTCGACACCGCCTTCGCGGTGCTCGACTCCGCGGGAGGGCCGGACTCCGTCGCCTACCTGCCGAAGGCGTTCGACGACGCGAGCCGCGCGATCCTCGAGGAGCGCTTCCCCGACGCCATCCACGTGAACGACGAGGACGCCGCCGTGCTCGGACTCAACTCCTTCAGCGACGGCAGGAACGTCGTGATCGCCTCGCGCGCCCTCGACTTCGAGCGGCAGCTGCGCGAGCGCGGCTACGTGCCCCACGGCGTCGACCTGTCGGAGCTGCTGCTCGGCGGCGGCGGCGTGAAGTGCTGCACCCTGGAGCTGCGCCGATGACCGCCCACCTCGCATCCGAGACGCAGCGCTACCTCGCGCAGGCGGAGGAGTTCGGCGCGCACAACTACCACCCGCTGCCGATCGTCGTGTCGGAGGCCCACGGCGCCTGGGTGACGGACGTCGACGGCAAGCGCTACCTCGACTGCCTCGCCGCGTACTCCGCGCTCAACTTCGGGCACGCGCATCCGGTGCTCGTCGACGTCGCCAAGGCGCAGCTCGACCGGCTCACGCTCACGAGCCGCGCGTTCCACAACGACCGGCTCGGGCCGTTCCTCGAGGGGCTCGCCCGTCTCGCCGGCAAGGAGATGGTGCTCCCGATGAACACGGGGGCGGAGGCCGTCGAGTCGGCGATCAAGGTGGCGCGCGCGTGGGGCTACCGCGTGAAGGGCGTCGAGCACGACCGCGCGAAGATCATCGTCGCGGACGGCAACTTCCACGGCCGTACGACCACCATCATCAGCTTCTCCGACGACCCGGATGCGCGGAACGACTTCGGGCCCTACACGCCCGGCTTCGTGTCCGTGCCGTACGGCGACGCCGCGGCGCTCGCGGCGGCGATCGACGACGACACCGTCGCCGTGCTCCTGGAGCCCATTCAGGGTGAGGCGGGCATCGTGGTGCCCCCTGCCGGTTACCTCGCCGAGGTGCGCCGCCTCACCCTGGATGCCGGGGTCCTGTTCATCGCGGACGAGATCCAGTCGGGCCTCGGCCGAACGGGCGCGACGTTCCAGTGCGACAACGAGGGCGTCGTCCCCGACCTCTACCTGCTCGGAAAGGCGCTCGGCGGCGGCATCGTGCCGGTGAGCGCGGTCGTCGGCGACGCTGCGGTGCTCGGCGTGCTGCGGCCGGGCGAGCACGGGTCGACGTTCGGGGGCAACCCGCTCGCGGCGGCTGTGGGCCTCGCGGTGGTGGGCATGCTCGAGACGGGCGAGTTCCAGCGCCGGTCGCGGGAGCTCGGGGCGCGGCTGCGTGCGCGGCTCGACGCGCTCGTGGGGCACGGCGTCGTCGAGGTGCGCTCGGTCGGTCTGTGGGCGGGCGTCGACATCGATCCGGCCCTCGCATCCGGTCGCCGCGTGGCCGAGCTGCTCGCCGAGCGCGGCGTGCTCGCGAAGGACACGCACGGCTCGACGATCCGCCTCGCGCCGCCGCTCGTGATCGAGTCCGACGAGCTCGACTGGGCGGTCGACCAGCTGGAGGCGGTGCTCGCCGACCTCCGCTCCTGATCCCGAGGTGTCACTTCCGGTCGCCTGCGCACCCTCTCACGCGACCGAAAGCGACACCTCACCCGCCGCATCCGTGCGGGTGGCTGCCTGAGGTGTCGGTTTCGGTCGGGCGGACGCGGGTGCGTGCGACGGAAAGTGACACCTCGGCCGATAGCGTGCGGGCATGAGCTTCGCGTTCCCCGCGCCCACGCACGTGCCCCTGCGCGGCGGCCCCGCCCTGCGATGGGGCGTGCTCGCGCCCGGCGGCATCGCGAACGACTGGGTCGCGGCGGTGCACCGCTTCACGGATCAGCGGGTCGTCGCGGTCGCGTCGCGCTCGGCCGAGAAGGCGGAGGCGTTCGCCGGCCGCCACGGCATCCCGCGCTCCTCCGGCTCGTACGAGCAGCTCGTCGCGGACCCGGAGGTCGACGTCGTCTACATCGCCGCGCCGCACACCGAGCACCGCCGGCTCGCCCTGCTCGCGATCGACGCCGGCAAGCACGTGCTCGTCGAGAAGCCCATGGGCGTCTCGGCCGCCGACGCCGCCGAGATCGTCGCGGCCGCGCGGATGGCGGGCGTCTTCGCGATGGAGGCGATGTGGTCGCGGTTCCTGCCGCAGACGACGATCATCCGACGGCTGCTCGACGACGGCGAACTCGGCGAGATCGCGGGCGCGGCGGCGACCTTCGCGGGGCGCTTCGAGTACGACCCGCACAGCCGCGCCTTCGACCCCGCCCTCGGCGGCGGCAGCCTGCTCGACCTCGGGGTGTACACGCTGTGGTGGGCCCACTTCTGCCTCGGTCGCCCCGACTCGGTGTCGGCGACCGGCGAGCTCGCACCGACCGGTGTCGACGCCGACGCGCGCGTCGTGCTCGGCTGGGGGGAGGACGTCTCGGCCAGCTCGCACACGGCGATGACGGTCGACCTGCCGATCACGGCGATGGTCGCGGGCACGAACGGGCTGAAGCTCGAGGTCGAGCCGTTCGTCGCGCCCGGCGGTTTCCGGCTCGGGCGGCTCGACGGCGGCAACGCGTACTGGGAGGACGAGACCGGGATGCGGTGGCGCGACGGGCTCTGCTACCAGGCCGCGGCGGTGGCGCGGCACGTTGCGGACGGCCGGACCGAGGCCCCCGAGCATCCGCTCGACACGACGCTGGAGATCCTCGCGACGATCGACGAGGCGCGCAGGCAGCTGGGCGCCGCCTGACCTGCGGCAGGCAGCGCTCGTCCCGACGCGCGCGTAGCGTGGAGGGGTGACCGTCCTGAGCCCCGAGCTGCTCGAGCGGATCCGCTCGCGCGCCGCCGACTACGACCGCGACAACCGCTTCTTCGACGAGGACCTCGCCGAGCTCCGCGAGGCCGGCTATCTGACGCCCCGGAGCCTCGCCGAGTCGGTCGCCGACCAGCGCCTCCTCGCCGCCTACGCGCCCGCGACGGCGCTCGCGGTCAACATGCACCTCGTCGTGGTCGGCATCGCCCGCACCCTCGCCGAGCGCGGCGACGACTCGCTCGCGTGGGTGCTCGCGGATGCCGAGGCCGGCGAGCTCTTCGCGTTCGGCAACTCGGAGCCCGGCAACGACCTCGTCATGTGGGACTCGCTCACGACGGCCGAGCGCGTCGAGACCCCCGTGGCCGGTTACGCGTTCACGGGAACCAAGATCTTCACCTCGCTCGCCCCCGCCTGGACGCGCCTCATCGTCTTCGGCAAGCAGACCGAGGGCGAGGGCGCGCCGCGCCTCGTGCACGGCATCCTGACCCGCGACGACGCGGGCGTCACGACCCTCGACGACTGGGACACCCTCGGCATGCGCGCCACCCAGTCGCGCACCACGAAGCTCGACCACGCCGTCGTGCCGGACGAGCGCATCGTGCGCTTCCTGCCGGTCGGCCCGAACGCCGACCCGTTCATCTTCGCCCTCTTCGCGAACTTCCTGACGCTCATCGGCGCCGTCTACACCGGCATCGCCGACCGCGCGCTCGAGCTCGCCGTCGAGGCGGCGCACCGGCGCACGAGCCTCAAGAACCAGGGAGCGCCCTACTCGGCCGACCCCGACATCCGCTGGCGCATCGCGGATGCCGCACTCGCCCTCGACGCGCTCGGCCCGCAGCTCGAGGCGGTCGCCCGCGACGTCGACGCCCGCGTCGACCGGGGCGCGCGCTGGTTCCGCGACCTCACGGGCGTGAAGCACCGCGCCACCGAGACGGCGCGCCACGTCGTCGACCAGGCGATGCGCGTCGCGGGCGGGGGCGGCTACCGCAGCTCGAGCGAGCTCGTCCGGCTGCAGCGCGACGTGCTCGCCGGCATCTACCACCCGTCCGACACCGAGTCGGTGCACGCGACGGTGGCGCAGCACCTGCTGGGGCCGATCTAGGTGTGATGTCCGGGGACGTTGTTTCGGCGACACGTTCTGAGGTGCTGAAGGGCGAAGACCTCCGGTTGTGAAGTGGAGCTGTTGAGTTCAACCGCTTCACGAACC
>RDDZ01000115.1 GCA_003852775.1 Microbacteriaceae bacterium
CGAGCTGCGTGCCCGCGCTGCGGAGGCGCAGGCGGCCGAGCTCGAGCGTGCGGCCCGCGCCGCGCGCCGGGCCGCGCCCGCGGCGCCCATCGCGCCGTCCACGACGACCCTCGCCTTCGTCCGCCTGCGCCGCGCGCGCCGCGTCGCGGGGCTCCTGCTGCTCGCCGCCGTCGCCGTCGCGGGGGTGCAGCTCTGGCTCATGGCGACCACGGGTATCGCCCTCGGCGCCTGGTTCGTGCTCGGCGGATGCGCGCTCGCGGCGCTCGTGTCGGTGCGGCTCCAGGGCCGCATCGCGGAGCGTTCGCGTGCGCTCGCGACGCAGCTGCCCGCGGCCGCTCCCGTGCGCCGCACCTCGCCGACCCTCATCGACGCGGAGCTCCCGCAGGAGAAGGCGTCGCGCGAGTGGACTCCCGTGCCGATCCCGAAGCCCCTCTACATCGAGCGCGGCGAGGCGCCCCGCGTGCCCGTCACGCCGCCCGTCAGCCCCGAGGAGCTGCTGCGCGCGGCCCACGAGGAGGCGCAGCGCGCTCTCGCGGCCGCCCACGCGGAACCGGAGGTCGTGCTGTTCCGTCGCCGGGGCGAGGCGGCGTCCGCCTCTCCCGCCGCCGCTGCCGGCACGGCTCCCACCGCCCCGGAACGTCCCGCCGCGAGCCGTTTCGCCTCGATGGGGGTGCTCAGCGACGTCGACACGGCGATGCCCGACCTCGACGAGGTGCTGCGCCGCCGCCGCTCCGGCTGAGCGCGCCGCGACGAGCGGTCCGGCGGTGGTCAGGCACCCCTCCGCCGAGGTGATATCGTGTTCAGGCAGTCCGGGCCCATGGCGCAGTTGGTAGCGCGTCTCGTTCGCAATGAGAAGGTCGGGGGTTCGAATCCCCCTGGGTCCACGTAGATGCTCTTATCAAAAGTGTTGCCAAACCGCTACTAGAATTCCGGCCCTCATTAGCTCATCACACCGATATCGCATCGCTATCATTGGAGCATGGTCACGAGCACGAGCGGTGAGGCGCTGCGGCGCAGGCGGCAGGAGGCCGGCCTGACGCAGCGTGAGCTTGCCGCCCGTTCGGGTGTGCCGCAGCCGAACATCGCCGCTTACGAGAGTGGTCGTCGCGCCCCTGCGGCGGAGACTGCGGAGCGCCTCGACGCCGTGCTGCGCGTCCCGACGCTCAAGCGGCTGCGGCAGGTACGGACTCCGATCCTCGCGGCCGCCGCGTCACGGGGGCTGAGCGAGGTCCGCGTGTTCGGGTCGGTCGCCCGCGGGGCGGCCGGTGCCGCCTCCGATGTCGATCTGCTCGTGCATCCCGCGCCGGAGGCGTCGGTGTTCGACCTCGCCGGCTTCATGGCCGAGGTCGAGGAACTGCTGGGGGTCGGGGTCGACGTGGTCTCCGACCGCGGCACCGGGCCGACGATGGAACGGATCCGCGCCGAGGCTGTCGCGCTGTGAGCGAGGACGAGCTCGATCGAGTTCCGGCGATCCTCGCCGACATCGCCCGCTTCGCTGTCACCGCCCGTCGGGTCGCCGACCGTGGACATGAGCGGTTCGTCGACCCGGACGACGACGATCAGCGCCGCATCGCCCGCTCCCTCGTCGTCGACCTCTCGGCTGCGGCCGATCGGCTGCCCG
The DNA here is from genome assembly GCA_003852775.1 of Microbacteriaceae bacterium. GTDB lineage: Bacteria > Actinomycetota > Actinomycetes > Actinomycetales > Microbacteriaceae > Homoserinibacter. The sequence continues at coordinate 1,622 of RDDZ01000115.1, forward strand.
AGTCCTTCCGGGATGCGCATCCCGAGATCGACTGGCGCGGCGTCCGAGCTGTCCGCAACTTCATCGCCCACGACTACGACGGCACCGACGAGGAGATCCTCTGGCAGGCCATCGCCGTCCGCTTCCCGGAGATCGCCACCGCCCTCGGCCTGGACTGAGCGTCCGCAGGGCCGTCGAGTACGTTCCGTTCTGCTCCGCACCTGACCGCCCGGTCAGTCGATGCTGGACGCGGAAACCTCGCCGCCGCCGCGGGATACCGTGCTGTTCCAGCGCGAGCGTGACGGTGCGCGTGTTCGACCCGACCGCCTCCGCGACCTCGCCCAGCGTCATTCCCTCTCCGTAGAGCGCCGCAGCCCGGTCGCCCTGCTCCGGCGTGAAGTAGTTGATCGGCCTCGCCAGGCCGTGCTTCTTCAGGTGCTCCCGGACGGTCTGCCGGCGGATGCCGTATTTCTCCGCCAGGTCGATCACTCGCCACCCGCTCCGGTATTCGGCTGCCAGAGCTGCCGACTGCCCCGGGGTCAGTGGTGTTGTCACCGTGCCGATTTCGTGTGCGACCTGCCCCCTTCGGTCGGTCATGGGAGCCGTTCCCACCCGCTTGGAGGTCCGGTAGACCCCCTTGGAGGCCCTGGATATGAGGGTTTTCAGGGCTCGACGGGTGTTGTCAAACTGTCGCCCGGACTCCACCCAAGGTGTCTTGCGGGAACACGCAACATCAGTTGATGTGGTGTTTTCCGGTTTCGCTTCCTTGCCTTCGTCGCCGCTCGCCTGGGCTTCGCGGAAGATCGTCGCAAAGGGCTCGGCGAGGCGTGGGCGGAGTTGTTCGTCGTCGGTGATGTCCAGGCGTGTCCATCTCCTCGTCAACCTCGGCGTCTTCAACGCCACACACATGAACCAAGCCGTCTTCGCTTTCCGCCGCTACGAAGACGCATCCCTGTCCTACACCGGCATCGAGTCCCACAAGGGTCTGCGTCGCTACGGCCTCTACGATACCGTGGTCGCCATTGATGACGAGACCACCGCCTGACCGTCCGTCAGCGTGATCGAGAGAGACTGCATGTCCTTCCAGACCCCTCGCAGCATCGAGGAGATGCTCACTGCCATCCACAGGCGTGAGTACCTGATGCCGGCGATTCAGCGTGAGTTCGTCTGGGGTGCCGATCAGATCACCAGACTCGTCGACAGCCTCATGCGCGGATACCCAGTCGGATCGTTCCTGCTCTGGGATGTCAAGCCGGAGACCGCTCAGTCTTACACGTTCTATGAGTTCCTGACGAACTACCACGAGCGCGACAACCCCTACGCCGACAAGGCAACCGTCCCGTCCGGGAGCGGCACCACCGCCGTCCTCGACGGACAGCAGCGACTCACCTCATTGAACATCGCGTTGTATGGCAGCTACGCGGAGAAGAAGAAGTACGCGTGGTGGAACAGCGCGGACGCCTTCCCCGTCAAGCGGCTCTATCTCAACCTCGTTGACGAGCCCGACGACGAAGAACTGGGAACGAAGTACGACCTGCGGTTCCTCACAGACCGGGAAGCGGCCCCGGCCGAAGGCGAGGCCAACAAGTGGTTCCGCGTCGGGGCGGTGCTCGACCTCGCCAACGCGGGCCCAGCGATCATGCGAGAACTGGAACAGCGTGGGATCGCCGGTTCGGCCGATGCCTTCCAGCGCCTCTACGACCTGTACGAGGCAGTTCGAGTCCTCAAGCCGATGAACTACTTCCTGGTCACCGATCAGGATGCCGACAAGGTGCTGGAGATCTTCGTTCGGGTCAACAGTGGTGGCACTACCTTGTCGTACTCCGACCTGCTGCTGTCGATGGCCACTAACCAGTGGCAAGAGCTGGATGCCCGCGAGGAAGTCCGCTCCTTGGTGTCGGAGATCAACAGCAACGCAGGCCGGCAGTTCTCCTTCTCGAAGGACGTGGTGCTGAAGACGGCGCTGACGATCGCCGATGTCGATGTGCGCTTCAAGGTCACCAACTTCACGCAAGGGAACATGGCGAAGGTCGAGGCTGCCTGGCCTCAGATCAAGGGTGCTCTGCTGCGGGCCGCGACCCTGCTGCAACAGTTCGGCTACAACGAGCGCAACCTCACCGCGAACAGCGTGATCGTGCCCGTCGCTCACTACCTGCATCTGCGACGTGCGGGTGACTCGTATCTCGATTCCACGGCGGACGCGGCCGACAGGCTGGCCCTCCAACGTTGGGTGACCCGGTCGCTGATCAAGCGCGGCATCTGGGGATCGGGTCTCGACACCCTCCTGACCCGCATACGCGATGTCCTCCGTACGAACGCGGAGGGTGGCTTTCCGGTCGCAGCGGTCGAGGAGGCGATGGCAGCCGTCGGCAAGAGCCTCGTGTTCGACAACGCCGAGATCGACGAACTGCTGAACCTCAAGTATGGCGGCCAGCGGACGTTCTCGGTTCTCTCAGTGCTGTATCCCGGGCTGGACCTGAGCAAGAAGTTCCACGAAGACCACATCTTCCCGAAGTCGCGCTTCACCAAGAAGAAGCTCACGGAGGCAGGTGTTCCCGCCGACAAGATCGACGAGTACCTGGCGGCCGTGAACCTCCTGCCCAACCTTCAACTCCTCGCAGGAACCGCGAACATCGAGAAGCAAGACAGCCTCCCTGCTGCATGGATCGAGGCCGCGTTCCCCAGCGAAGACAAGCGGGCGACGTACCTGGCCGAGAACGACCTCGACGGACTCTTGCTCGACCTGGGCGACTTCACTGCGTTCTTCGAACAGCGCAAGCAGCGCATCCGGACCCGTCTCCTCGCCGCTCTCGGGACGACGCCGGGCACACCAGAGGACGAACCTCCCGCGTAGTCAGGTGTTCCTGACTGGATCGGACATGGTGGTCTGCTCCAGTCTCGGTCGAGGGCAGCCGATGGCAGTCGTCTGGTGCCGTGGTCACCGGGCCGCGGTTTCCGGTGGGCGGGAGGCCTTCGTGAAGTAGACGGTGGCGATCCCGTAGAGCACCCCGCCGATCAGCCAGACAGGGCTCCACAGGAAGAGGTGCCACATCAGTACCGGGCGGAAGGCGTCGGGGACCTCGACGACACCGGCGGCCATGAGGAGTTGCTGGACGAGGCTGGCGCCCCCGTACAGGGATAGCAGCGCGGTCACACCCCAGCCGACCAGGAGCACCAGCCACCGGGGGAAGAGGCTACCCCAGCGTAGTGTCAGCGCCAGTGCCCCCGGGACCCCGGCGAGTTTGCCGAAGGCGGAGATCCAGACCGCGGCCACGACCAGGGGGTCACCCGCGAGCGCGGGGCCGGTGACGGCCTCTCCGATGGTGTCCAGCAGTGCGGTGCCGCCGAAGGCCCAGTAGAAACTGACCGCCGCGAAGAGCAGCGCCCACACCGCGGCACTGTAGGCGGGCCATGTGGGGACGCCGATGTTCTCCAGCAGGCTCGGCTGCCGCTCCTGTCGATTCTCCTCGGGCGTGCGCATGTCGTCGGGCTTCTTCCCGGTCTCGGCAGCTCGGGCCGGGGCGGGAGGTGATCAGGTGACGCCGCCCGCGGTGTCGCCATCGTAGCGCGACCCAAGCTCTTACCCTTTCGTGCCGCAGTTCATCGCACCGCTCGGGAAGGCACTCCTACGCTCGTCTTCATCTCGCGCCGTCCTCGTCTACCTCGTCTTGAGGCTCCTCGCGCCGCTGTGAAGACCGTGCGAGAGCATCAGTGGATGAACGGCGGGTGCTGCGAGAGGTTGATCGCACGGAACCATGCCGCAAAGCAGGACATCGCCCGGGCGATCGATGACGCGCCCGTGCCCCTTCAGGTGTGCGAGGTGTCCGCGGCCGCTACCGGTTCCCCGTCCCACCCGAAGCCGATGGCGCGGGAGCGCACCCAGTACGCGGGGGTGCGGCCTGTCATGGCGCGGCACTCCCGGATGTAGTGCGACTGGTCGGCGAAGTCGCCGCTCGGGTTGTGGCCACCGGCACCGATGTCCGCCGCGAGCTGCTTTGCGAGACGCACCTGTCGGGCGATGCGCTTCGGCGGCTGGCCCGCATAGCGTGCGACGATCCTCTCGTCCTGGCGGCGGCTGAGCGGCGGCCGTGAGCCGAGCCGGCCCGTGATGAGGATGGGCCATCGCTGGAGGAACATCTCCTCATCGAAGTGGGTGGGCACGGCGTCGCGCGCGTCGGCGAGCAGATCCGGCCACTCCTCGACGGGCTGCGTGCGGAAGGGACCCAGCATGGGCAGCTCGGCGGCGGTGAACCGGCGGTCGACGAACAGGCGGGGGTGCCCGAGCAGGATCTTGAGCAGGCTGGGGAGCGTGAACAGGAGCCACACCGGCGCGTCCGTCGCGGCGCGCCACACCCTGTTGTGCGGGCCGAAAAGCCGCACCTCGTCACCGTCGGCCATGAACGTCGCGCACGGCGACGGCAACAGCTCGATCCGCCCCGCAGGCGCGTGCACCATGCGGATCTCGAAGGGTGCCAGCATCGCGTCGTTCCCTCCCGCCCGGTCCCGGAAACGTGTCGCAGGTGTCCAATCGGGCCAGACGCTGCCCCTTCTAGTTTAGTGAGACAACGCTCCAAGACGAAGGGACAGAGGCGATGGCACTCGGACCGAAGGCGATGGGCGACGCGATCGCCGCGAACCTCGAGGCGAAGACAGGCAAGACGCTCCAGGGATGGCTCGCGGCCCTCGCCCGGGAGGGACTGCACGATCGGGAAGCGGCCCTCGCATGGCTCAAGGGGCAAGGGCTCGGACACTTCCAGGCGCAGCTCGTCGTCCAGAAGCACGCGGGTGAACCGCTCTACGACGATCCCGAGCAGCTCGTGACCGAGGTGTTCCGTACGCAACCGGAGCAGCGCGCGACCTACGAGGCGATCGTGCGGGAGCTCGCACGCGACCACCGCTTCGTGGTCAACCCCTGCAAGGGCTATGTCCCGCTGTACTCGCCCCGGAACCGCATCTTCGCCTCATTCGTCCCGACACGCGACGGTCTCTACGTGGGTCTCGTCGGCGACGGATTCGATGTGTCCACAGTGCCGCACCGCGCCTCCCGCGGGGGAACCGAGCGGATGACGGTGGGTGCCCTGTGCCCAGACGTCGAGACGGGCGTCCGCCTGGCGGCGCAGTCGTACCGCAACGACATGGCAGAGGGATGAGCAGGGGGGTCGGCACCCCACTGGTCGGATCTCGGCCCTGTAGCCACCAGCACGGGGTGACGTCCCGCTGTGTGGTGGAGTTTCTCGGCACCGTGCGGGTCAGTGGTTGT
>RDDZ01000075.1 GCA_003852775.1 Microbacteriaceae bacterium
GAGGTCCTCCCCATTCACAATCCCAACGAGGGGACCAACCTCATGGCCGGGTACAACTAGGGCGCCGCGCCCCCGCCCGCCGGCCCCGACGGAGGGAGAAACTTCGCGCGGCGGGGTCTCCAGCGCCGGGTCCCCGGGGCGGACCCCACCGGCGGGGTCGCAGCTCCCGCCGCGCACTCGGATCTCCCGCCGCCGAGCTGGTCCTCACGGAAGCGGGCGGCGATCCGCACAGTCGGCGGGAGAAGTTGCTCCCGCCGCGTGCCGCGAGCGCCGCCCGGTGGTGGTGGTTTCTCCCGCCGCTCGACATCCGCCGCTCAGCGTCCCGGCCGACACGGCGCGGTGACGGACCTCGCGGGCCGCGCCCGCGCGCGGCGGGTCAGGCGAGGGCGGCCTCGATCGCGGCGAGGTTGGCCGCCATCCAGTCGAGGTAGTGCTCGCCCTCGGGCAGCAGCTCACTGAACGAGACGACGGGCGTGCCCGCGGCCTCGGCCGCAGCGAGCACCTGGTCGGTCTGCGGCCCGACGGTCTGCTCGTTGTAGGCGAGGAACGCCACCGAGCCGCCGCTCACGAGCTCGACGACGTCGAGCACCACGAGCGCGGGCGCGTCGGCCCCCTCCTCGATCGCCTGGCTGAACTCGGCGGGGGTCACGTTCTCGAGGCCGGCCGCCTCGAGCAGGTAGACGGGCACGGGCTCCGTGATCGCGACGCGCGCCCCGTCGTGCGCGGCGGCGATCGCCGAGGCGGCGGACTCGAGCTCGCCGATGCCGTCGACGAAGGCGGCCGCGTTGGCGGCGAACTGCTCGGCGTGCGCCGGGTCGAGGTCCGCGAGGTGCTCGGCGAGCTCCTCGGCGAGATGCTCCATCACGTGCAGGTCGTACCAGACGTGCTCGTTGACGGAGTGGTCGTGCGCATGCGCGTGATCGTGCTCGTGGTCGCCGTGCTCGTCGCCCTCGCCGTGCTCGCCGCTCTCACCGTGATCGTGCTCGTGATCGTGCCCGTCCTCGCCCTCGAGGCCCGCGAGCTCGACGGCGTCGAGCACGATCGGGTCGCCCCCGTGCGCGTCGAGCAGCGTCCCCATGAAGGCGTCGTAGCCGCCTCCGTTGACGATCACGAGGTCGGCGCCCGAGAGGGCGAGCGCGTCGCGCGACGTCGCCTCGTACTCGTGCGGGTCCTGGCCCGCGTCGCGGATGATCGACGTCACCTCCGCGGCGTCGCCCGCCACCGTCGCGGCGATGTCGCCGTACACGTTCGTCGAGGCGACGATCCGGATGCCTGCGGCCTCCGCATCCGCTCCCCCGGCGGGGGCCGAGCATCCGGCGAGCGCGAGGGCGAGGACGGATGCGGCGACGGGCAGGGCGAGGGGGGCGCGGTGGGTCATGAGGAGACCCTAGGCTTATTGATAATGATTGTCAAAACGGATAAGACCGTCAGTGCCGCCCACCCGGCGGCCCGATGATGACGAGCACGACGTAGAGCGCGACGACCGCGAGCGCGATGAGGATCGCGAGCAGCCACGGCCGCAGCAGGAACCAGCGCAGCCGGGCGTCGTACCAACGACGGTCGGCCGGGTCGGCGACGGGCTCGACCCGCCACTCCCCCGCGAGCCGCCCCGTGCGCGCGAGCCACCGCTCGACGGGCACCGTCATGTAGGGCACGATCGCGCTCAGGATCGCGACGACCGTCGGCAGCGGACGCCAACGGTTGTTGAGCGACACGAGCACGGCGGTCGCGCCGTACGAGAGGAACACGAAGCCGTGGATCGAGCCGGCGATCGTCGTGGCGATCGCGAGGTCGGCCGTCGCGCGCAGGATGAGGCCGATGATGAGGAGCGTCCAGGAGAACACCTCCGCGATCGCGAGCACGCGGAAGAGGGTGTGGGGGGTGCGGAACACGCCCTTCAGCCTAGGTGAAGGCCGATCACCCGGTCTGGGTGGCGGCTGAGGACGCCCCGTCCTGCAGCTCCTCGAGCGCGTCGCTCAGCCCCGCGGCGCCCGCGGTGAACTCGGCGTCGAGCACCGCGAGACGCTGCTCGGCCGCGTCGAGCACGCGCACGCCGTCGTCGGTCACGCGCAGCACCGACGCCGCCCCCGCGTGCGCCGTGGCGTCCGCGACGAGGCCCGCGTCGACGAGCGACCTCACGGCCGTGTGCGCCGACTGCACCGTGATGCGCGAGCGGCGCGCGAGCTCCGAGAACGAGATGCCGGGCGTCGAGCGGATGTGGCCGAGCAGCCCGTACTTGCGGGTCGTGAGCCCGAGCTCCCGCAGCTCCTGGTCGAGGCGCGCCTCCCATACGGCCGAGACCGTCAGCAGCGACACGACCGGGCTGAACGGCGGACGGGCGGAGCGTCCGCTCATCGGCGCCGCAGCTCCACGACGGGGATGGTGCGCTCGGTGCGTCGCTCGTACTCGGCGAAGCCGGGGCTCGCCTCGACGAACCGCGCCCAGGCCGCGTCACGCGTGTCGCCCTCGAGCCGCTCCGCGTGCACGGCGACCTCTCCGTCGTCGGGCGTCTCGATGACGGTGTCCGGATGCGCGAGCAGGTTATGGAACCAGGCCGGGTTCTCGGGGGCGCCGCCCTTCGACGCGGCGATGAGCCATCCGTGCTCCGACGGGAGGCCCATGACGGGCGTCACGCGCTCGACGCCCGACCTCGCCCCACGGTGGTGCAGCAGCACGAGGCTGCGCCCGAAGCCGGCGACCGTCACGGTCCCGTCGTTCGCCCGGAACTCCTCGATGATGCGCTCGCTGAAGTCCGCCACACCGCCCCCTTCTCGCTCGCGCCAGCCTAACCGGATGCGCCCTCGCGGGCTGGGAGCGGGAGGTCAGGGCGCGCGACGCGCGACGACCGCGACGACGACGACGATGATCGCGAGGCGGCGGCGAGCCCGGCGCGAGCTCGGGGTCTCACGGCTTCGGGTCCCCCAAGGACATCGATCGGGGTGCTCGCTCGCGAGGCTAGCGATCGACGCCCCGCCGGATCAAGCCGGCTCCCGCGCGCAGCGGAGCCCCTAACGACCCTCCGACCCGAGCGGGGTGAAGGGGTCGAGGGAGAACACGAACTCGAGCGGCACGTCGAAGTAGCGCGCGATCTGTAGCGCGAGGTGCAGGCTCGGGCTGTACTCGCCCCGCTCGAGGTAGCCCACCGTCTGGTAGTGCACCGCGAGCGCCTCCGCGAGCTCGCGCCGGGTCACACCGCGATCGGCGCGCAGGGTCGCGATGCGGTTGTAGACGCGATCGACCGGCTCAGACACGCTGCAGTGCCGCCTGTCGACGACGCTCGATCGCGGATGCCGACTCGCGTCGCGCGGAGCGGCGCAGCATCGCGGGCGCGAGGACGAGCCCGACGGCGGCCCACACAGCGAGCACCCCCAGCGAGATGAGCGGGAACCACGCCTCGCCCACCTCGAGCACCGCCGCATCCGCCGGCAGGATCACGCTGCGGAGGGCGTGGCCGAACCAATAGACGGGCAGCGCGACGACGATGATCTGCACCCACGTGGGAAGAGCCGCGAGGGGGAAGAACAGCCCGGAGCCGATGGCGATGATCATGATGCTCACGAAGCCCCAGCCGCCGACGGCGCGAGGGTTGTGGAACACCGACCCGACCACGAAGCCGAGCGGGAGGAAGGCGAGCAGCCCGAGCAGCACGATCGGCACGCCGAGCAGCACGATCGGGCCGCGCTCCCACAGGCCGTCGACGAGGAACGTCGCCGGAACGAGCACGATCGCGAGGGCGATCACGGTCTCGAGCGCCGCCCGGACGGTGAGCCCGGTGAGGTAGCCCCGCATCCCGTGCGGAAGCGACTTGTGGCGGAGCAGCGTGCCGTCCTCGCGCTCGGTCGCGAGCACGGTGGCCGGACCGAAGCACGCGGCGATGAGCACCTGCATCGCGATGAGGCCGGGGAGCAGGAAGCGGACGAGGGGGAACCCGGAGTCGTCGAGCGTCGCCTCGCGCAGGACGACGAGGGCGATGACGAGGCCGATGATCCCGACGACGTAGTAGATCACCTCGCTCGGGGTCTGCAGCATGTTGCGGAACTCGACGACGCCTCGGCGCACGCCGGTGCGCAGGATGGCGGATGCGGTGGGGCTCATCGCGGCTCTCCTCCCTCTCGCGTCGCGCCGCTCGCGTGGACCATCGCGAGGTAGGTGTCCTCGAGGTCGGCGCGGGTCACCTCGAGCTCGGCGATGCCGTCGGTGTGCGTGACGAGCAGGTCGCGCACGAACGCGGTGGCGTCCTCCGTCGCGTGCACGTGCCGCACGCCGTCCTGCAGCCATCGCACCTCGCTCGTGCGGGCGACGCGGCGGGCGAGCTCGTCGGGGCTGTCGTCGGCCGCGATGACGCCGCCGTCGAGGATGAGGACGCGGTCGGCGAGCCGCTCGGCCTCGCTCAGGTCGTGGGTGGTGAGCAGCACGGTCGTACCCTCGAGGTCGGTGAGCTTGTGCACGAGCTCGTGGAACTCGCGGCGCACCACGGGGTCGAATCCCGCCGTGGGCTCGTCGAGGAACAGCATCTCGGGTCTCCCGACGATGCCGATCGCGACGTCGAGGCGTCGCCGCTGCCCACCCGAGAGGGTGCGGATGCGGGCGCCGGCCTGCGCCGTGAGGCCGACCATCTCGAGCAGCTCGTCCACGTCGAAGGTGCGTCGCCCATACGGCAGGTAGAACCGGGCGAACAGGTCGAGCAGCTCGCGCACGCGCCAGCGGCCGTGGTCGCGCCAGGACTGCAGCACGACGCCGATGCGCGAGCGCCAGTCCTCCTCCGCGCGGAGGGGATCCTCGCCGAGCACCCGCACACGGCCGCCGGACGGGGCGCGGAAGCCCTCGAGGATCTCGATCGTGGTCGACTTGCCGGCGCCGTTCGGGCCCAGTAGCGCGACGACCTCGCCCCGACCGACCCTGAAGTCGACGCCGCGCAGCACCGTCTTCGAGCCGTAGCTCATCGCGAGGCCGTCGACCTCGATGACCGCATCGTGGCCCATTCCGCCCCTCCCGTCATCCGTCCACTACCGGATGTAGTAGTTGTACTACATCGCGACGCGGCAGCACAACACCTCGAGGCGCTGGGCGACGTACGCGAGCCGCAGGACGAAGAAGACCGCCCCGAGGGGCGGTCTCTGTCGTGTGCGGCTCCGGGAGCCAGGTTGTGGACCTCCGTAGCAGCTTCTCAAACCCCCGGAAGCCGCTCGGATCGCTGATTTCCCGTGTTCTACGGGGTTGCGAGCGCATCCGACCCATCACCGGAAGGCTCGTGGAGCGCCAGCGCTCGCTTCGCCGATGGTGGTTCCGCATGCGGACAGCGAGATCGCAGCCGCGGCAGCGAGCGAACCAGCGGGCATGCGTCGGGATCGTGAACTCATCACAGCGGCCCAAGTGCGTCGCCAGGCGCTTCGTCGAGCCGAAGTTCTGAGAGAACTTTCAGGAGCTGGCGTTCTTCGTATCGGAAGTGCGATTCCATGATCGCAGCGATGCCCTCCAGGTGGCGGTCCAGCTCTGTGGGGTCGTCATGTTGATCGATCGATGATTGCAGGCCCTGGATGAGATGGCTGATCATCGAATGGTCCTGCACGAGATACCGCAGCGTGTCCGCCAGTTCGGGGTGCTCAGCGGCGATGGCTGGGAAAAGGTGTCTATCCTCGCCGACATGATGCGAGGTCAGAGCGATGCAGAACCCATGACAGTACAGAAGCAGTTCACGGGTCGTTTCGCCATTCGCCACACCGTCTGCCACGGCCTCGCGCGCGACATGCAGGGCTTCTCGTAGCCGGTCATGGACACGGCGGATCTCGTCATTCCAGGCGACAAGCCTGGCCTTCTCGCCCTCAGTCACGAATGGGCGAAGGGGTGAACGATGTCATCGTTGCTCCCTCGGTCCGGCGCCTCCATGCCTGACACTGCCTGCCACCAGCACGCGACGCTAGCTCTAATGTAGCAGCCACGCGCCACGCGAGCTGCCGACAGTCCGGCTTCGACCAGACGTCGCCAGCAACTACGGTCGTGAGGTGTCGTCCCCGTTGAGATCCTTGAAGTACCTCGCGACGGGCCAGCGCTCGAAGCCGTTCGACTCGTAGGCTGCCCGTGCCGGTGCGTGGCCGGCGTCATCCCCGGTTTCGACCATGATCATCTTCATGCCGGCAGCCCGCGACTGCTTGAACGCATGCTCCATCAGGAGCTTTCCGATGCCACGTTTCTGAAAGTCGGGGTCGACGACAAGTACGTAGATCTCGCCCATGGAATCTTCTGGATGCAGTCGAGTGCAGACCCAACCGACGGGACGATTCCCGTCGAGAGCGACGGCAACATTCTGCGGCTCCGAATCAAGGATCTCGGTGAGGTCGTCGTGTTGTCGCCTACGCCAGCCCGCCGGATAGAACGAGGCATAGACGAAGGCCGGGACCTGCTCTGCGAGAGCGGCGAACACGGGTTCCCACGCTCGTAGAGACAGGTCAAGCAAGGCTGTGCGGTAGCTCGGTGTGTAGGCAGCGATACGCACCATGTGACGTCATCTCCTTGTCGTCTGGGGAGGAGAGACGCCCCCAGCGGCGCACTGAAATGCCCGTACGAGGTCTCAGGTGAACAACGGGGAAGCGGTGATCGACGCCCTTTCGATCCCGGTGTTCCAGATGCATCGACGTACTGCAATCTACCGTGCTGGGGTGACGTCCCGGCTGGTGGTGTAGTTCTTGGTGTTGGCCTCGATGAGGTGAGCC
>RDDZ01000092.1 GCA_003852775.1 Microbacteriaceae bacterium
GGCGCATGTGGTAGAACGGCCGGATCCCGGTGGCGTAGTCGGTCACGAACACGAACTCGTGGCCGTACTGCTCCTTCACGTACTCGGCGAGGCGGCGCTCGCCCTCGGGGTCGAGGTCGCCGTCGGCGCGGGGCACCGTGTAGCCGCGCGACTGCAGGATGCTGTGGGCCTCGGCGAGCGGGATGCGCGGGAACGGAAGCGCGGGAACGGTCACCTCGATGCCGAAGGCGGCCTCGATCTCCGCGCCGTGCTTCTCCTTGACGGCCGCGAGGCCCGCGACGAGCAGCTGCTCGTGCATCGCCATGACGTCCTCGTGCGAGTCGACCCAGCTCATCTCGGCGTCGACCGAGATGAACTCGGTGGCGTGGCGGCTCGTGAACGACGGGTCGGCGCGGAAGGCGGGCGCGACCTCGAACACCTTGCCGAAGCCGGCCGGCTGGGCCATCTGCTTGAAGAACTGCGGGCTCTGCGCGAGGTAGGCCTTCGTCTCGAAGTACTCGACCTCGAACAGCTCGGCGCGGCTCTCGGACGCGGAGGCCATGAGCTTCGGGGTGTGGATCTCGATGAAGCCGTTGTCGACCCACCAGGTGCGCAGGGCGTGCAGGAAGGTCGTCTGCACGCGGAAGATCAGGTTCTGCTCGGGGCGGCGCAGGTCGATGAAGCGCCAGTCGAGGCGCTTGTCGATCGACGAGTCCTCCGCGATCGGCAGGTCGAGCGCCGGGGCGGCGATCGTGATGTCGCCGATCTTCACCTCGAGGCCGCCGAGCTTGACGCGCTCGTCGTGCTTGAGCTCGCCCGTGACGGTCAGGAAAGTGCCGTGGGTGAGGCCCGAGATGGTCGTCGCGATGGGGTCGGTGCCCGGCTCCTCGACGTCGGTGCGCGGGTGCACGAGCTGCACGGCGCCGGTCTCGTCGCGCAGGATGACGAACTGCACCTTCTTCTGATCGCGCACCGTCTCCACCCATCCGGAGACGGAGACGGGTCCGTCGGGCTGGGCGGCGAGCTGCTTGACGAGGGTGCGTGCGGTCACGGGGGTCGAGTCTAGTCGCGCCGCCATGTGCTCGACGTGCTCGACGGCGGCACGTTCGCCTCCGTGTGGGAGGCGCGTTTCGCATCCGGCGAGGAGGCGATCGTGAAGATCGCGCCGCCCGACGACGCCCCGAGCCTGCTGCTCTACGAGGAGCGGATGCTGCGCACCGAGGCCATGGTCATGCGGCTCGCGGAGGAGCGCGGCTGGCCCTACCCGCGGCTGCTGCTGCTCGACACGAGCCGCCAGACGCTGCCCGTCGATGTGCCCGCGATGAGCCGGATGCCGGGCGACGCTGCGCGCGGCGACGTGGCCGGATGCAGTCGAGCGCATCGTGGGGAGCGTGCGGGCGAGGTGCTCGGGCTCATCGACGTCGAGCGCGCGCTGTGGGCCGACCCGCTGTTCGATGTCGTCACGGGCGATGCGATGAACGTCGGCGCCCCGGATCCGCGGCTCGCGGCGGTCGAGGGGTTCACGCCGGCCGAGCTCGCCCGCATCCGCATCTACCGCGTGTGGTTCACGAGCGTCATCACGACCGAGATCCTGCCGCGCGGCTTCGAGGGCGAGTGGCTCGTGGCGTACCGCGCGCAGCTCGCCCGCAACCTCGAGGCGCTGCTCGTGCAGGCGGGCGTCTAGCCCCCGCCGACTCGTCCCCCCATCCCTGAGGTGTCACTTTCGGTCGCCAGCGGCCGCGGCCGGGCGACCGAAAGTGACACCTCAGGACGCGGCGGCGCGCCTGCGCCCGCTCGCTGATCGCTGCGGCGGGTGATGGTGGTCCGGGTGCTGGCCGGCTCTTGACACGGACTTCATTGCTTGGTTTATTTACTCCTGAAATAACCCCACCGCCAGAGGACCGACGATGATCCGACCCGCCGCACGCACCGACGTCAACCGCTCGGCGGTGCTCGCGCACCTCGGGGCTCAGGGCCCGTCTTCGCGCGCCGAGCTGGCTCGGGCGCTCGGCGTCTCGCCGGCCCTCATGACGCAGCTCACGAAGGAGCTGCTCACCGACGGCCTCGTCGTTGAGCTCGACCACGAGCCCTCTCAGGGCGGCCGGCCCGCGCGGCGCATCGGGCTCGCCCAGCAGGGCGGCTCCGCGATCGGAGTCAAGGTCGTCGCGGATCACGTCGCCTTCGTCGAGGTCGGTCTCGACGGCTCCGTGTTGCGCTCCGCGAGCGAGCGTTTCGACGCCTCCGCCACGACCGTGCTCGCCGACCTCGCGAGCCTGCTCGAGCGCTTCATCGCGGGCTCTGGCGGCGCTCGCCTGCTGGGGGTCGGCGTCGGCGTGCCCGGCTCGGTCGACCGCCAGGGCGACGGCGTCGTCGTGTCGCCGCAGCTCGGCTGGAACGGCATGCCCCTCGGCGAGAGCCTGCGACGGGCCCTGCGCCTGCCGGTGCTCGTCGAGAACAACGTCAACGCTCTCGCCATGGCCGAACGGCTCTACGGCACGGGGCGTCGGCACGAGAGCTTCCTCGTCGTCACGATCGGAACCGGAGTGGGCGCCGGGATCGTGGTCGACGGGGTCGTACTTCGCGGTGCCGCGGGCGGCGCCGGCGAGATCGGCCACACGCCGGTCGTCGAGGACGGTCCCGAGTGCATGTGCGGCAGCCGCGGATGCCTCGAGGCGATCATCGGCGAGGCGGCGCTCGTGCGCGAGGCGCGCAAACGCGGCATCGTCGGCGGGACCGCCGGCATGTCCGCCCTGCGGGCCGCCGCCGATGCGGGACAGGCGGACGCCGCCGCCCTCTTCGGCGAGGCGGGTCACCTCCTCGGACGCGCGCTCGCCGGTGTCGTGCACACCCTCGACCCCGAGCTCGTCATCGTGCTCGGAGAGGGAACGGCGGCCTGGCCCCACTGGGCGCTCGGTTTCGAGCCTGCGTTCCGTTCGGCGCTCCTGCCGGCGCGACGCGGCGTGGGGGTCGCCGTCGAGACGTGGCAGGACGAGGGCTGGGCGCAGGGCGCCGCGGCGCTCGTCCTCGCGACTCCGTTCGACGCCGAGGGCGTCGCGGGCGAGCAGGGTCGCCTCGTGCGCGAGCGGCTCGCAGCGGGTGGAGCGGAGCGCGACGGGTCATGACCGCGACACTCCTTCCCGCCGAGGCGCGCGCACCGGAGCCGCCCCGCGCATCCGCGGGTCGTCGTCCCGGACGTCGACGCGTCCGCTACGCGCTCACGGTGCTGGCCTTCATGCTGCCGAGCGCGATCCCGCTCACAGCCTTCGTGCTCGTGCCGATGGTGAGCGCCGCCTGGGTGAGCCTCCAGGAGTGGAACCTGCTCGCGCCGCCGACCTTCGTCGGCTTCGACAACTACGCGAAGCTCCTGAACGACCCGAACACCGGCGCGATCTTCCTGCACACGCTCACCTACATCGTCGGGTATCTGCCGCTCGTCTACATCGGCGGCCTGGCGCTGGCGCTCGCGCTCAACACGCGACTGCGAGGTCGCTCGGTGCTGCGCGGGATCTACTTCCTCCCGGTCATCACGAGCTGGATCGTCGTCGCCCTCGTGTGGCGCTGGCTGCTCAACCCCTCGACGGGTGTCGTCAACACCGTGCTCGGCTGGTTCGGCGTCGCCGGACCGGGCTGGTGGACCGACCCGGCCTGGGCGATGCCCTCGATCATCATCGCGTCGGCGTGGAAGGACCTCGGCTTCGTCATGGTGATCCTGCTCGCAGGGCTCCAGTCGATCGACCCCGAGCTGCTCGACGCCGCGCGCGTCGACGGCGCCGGATGGTGGCGCCGCCTGTTCTCGGTCGTGCTGCCCCTCCTGAGCCCGAGCACCTTCTTCGTGATCGTCATCTCGCTCATCAACGGCTTCCAGGTGTTCGACCAGGTGTACGCCATGACGGGCGGCGGGCCCGGCGGCGCGACCCAGGTCGTCGTGCAGCAGATCTACGACCTCACGTTCCGGTACGGGGCCGCGGGCGAGGCCTCCGCGCTCAGCTGGCTGCTCTTCGCGGTCGTGCTCGCCGTGACGGTCGTGCAGATCGTCGGCCAGAAGCGGTGGGTGACGTATGGCTGACCTCGCCCTGCGCCGCACCGCGCGGATGCGGCCCACCGGACTCGCGGCATCCGTCGTGCTCCACCTCGTCGTGATCCTCGGTGCGATCGCGATGTTCTTCCCGTTCCTGTGGACGATCGTGACGTCGCTCACGCCGGGTGCGGGCCTCACGCTCACGCCCGCGCTCATCCCGAGCGACCCGTCGCTCGAGGCCTACTGGCGGCTCTTCGCGGAGCGGCCGTTCGGACGCATCATCCTCAACAGCCTCGGCCTCGCCGTCGCGACGACCCTCGCCCAGCTGTTCACGAGCGCGACGGCCGCCTACGCCTTCAGCCGTCTGCCCTTCCGCGGCCGGGGCGTCGTCTTCGCGGTCTACCTCGCGACGATGATGATCCCGCTGCAGGTGCTCATCGTGCCGCTCTTCGTGGAGCTCAAGGCGCTCGGCCTCGTCAACACCTACCTCGGCGCGCTCCTGCCGACCCTCGCGAGCGCGTTCGGGATCTTCCTGCTGCGCCAGGCGGTGCACCAGGTGCCGCGCGAGCTCGACGAGGCCGCGACGCTCGACGGCGCGGGGCACTTCCGGATCTTCTGGCAGATCATCCTGCCCAACATCCGTCCCGCGCTCGCGACGCTCACGGTGTTCGCGTTCATGGGCAGTTGGAACAGCTTCCTCTGGCCGCTCGTGATCCTGCGCGCGCCCGAACTGCAGACCCTCCCCGTGGCCCTCGCCGGGCTGCAGGGGCAGTACACGACCCAGTGGGACATCGTCATGGCCGGTTCGGTCGTGAGCGTCCTGCCCATGCTCGCCCTCTACGTCTTCGCCCAGAAGTACGTGATCCAGGGCGTCGCCAACTCCGGGATCAAGTGAGCCCGGTCGCCCACACACCACCCCGCATTCCATCCACACAGAAGGAGACAGGCACATGAAGCGCCTTACCATCGCCGTCGGCATCGTGGCCGTCGGCGCGATCGCCCTCGCGGGCTGCTCGGCCGCATCCGGTGAGGACGACGGCTCGCCCGTCACGATCACCTACACGAACTTCATCTCCAACGGAGGCAACGAGGAGAACCTGCAGAAGATCGTCGACGCCTTCGAGGAGGAGAACCCCGACATCAGGGTCGAGGTCACGACGCTCCCGTACGGCGACTACTTCACGGCCCTGCAGACCGACCTCGCGGCCGGCACGCAGAGCGACGTCTTCGACATCGAGTACGCGAACTACGCCGAGTTCCAGGCGAACGGCGTGCTCGCGCCGATCACGGTCTCCGACCCGTCCGTCTACCGCCAGTCGGTGCTCGAGGCGTACCAGACCGACGGCACCCAGTACGCGCTCCCGAGCTCGTTCTCGGACGTGGTGCTCTACTACAACAAGGACCTCTTCGACGCGGCGGGCCTCGAGTACCCGTCGGCGGACTGGACCTGGGCGGATGAGAAGGCCGCCGCCGAGGCGCTCACCGACGAGTCGGCGGGCGTCTGGGGCGACCACCAGCCGGTGAGCTTCTACGAGTACTACAAGGCGCTCGCCCAGAACGGCGGCGAGTTCCTCAACGCCGACCGCACCGCCGTCGCGTTCAACACGCCGGAGGGCATCGAGGCCGCGAAGTGGCTCGTCGAGAAGAGCGGCACGGTCATGCCGACGATCGAGCAGGGCCAGGGCACGCCCGACTTCGACACCAACCTCTTCAAGGAGGGCAAGCTCGCGATGCTGCACACGGGCATCTGGGTGTTCGGTGCCGTCGCCGACGTGCCCTTCGAGTGGGATATCGCGGTCGAGCCCGGCAACGTCCGCCAGGCGAGCGCCGTGTTCTCGAACGCCGTCGGCGTGAGTGCGAACTCGAAGAACATCGAGGCCGCCGGCAAGTGGGCCGAGTTCCTGACCTCGTCGGACACGATGATCGACGTCCGCCTCGACAGCGGCTGGGAGCTGCCCCCGATCTCCGACGAGGGCAAGCTCGCCGTCTACCTCGAGAAGGGCGCCCCGGCCAACCGCCAGGCGGTGTTCGACTCGCTCGACGGCATCGCGCTGCCGCCCGTCGCCCAGAAGGGGCAGTCCGAGATGCAGGACATCATGACCGAGGAGCTCGTCGAGGCACAGGCTGGCCGCAAGACGGTCGAGGAGGCCCTCGCGAGTGCCGAGGAGCGCATCAACGCCGTCATCGGCGGCTGACCCGCGTGGCCCGGGAGGGACGCATCCGTCCCGGGCCACGCCCCACCGACCCATCATCCGACGCGCCCACCCGTCTCCTGAGGAACCCCATGACGTCGACCCCCGTGCTCGCCGATCGCGACGCGCTCGCAGCGCTCGCCGAATCCCAGCGCGCACTCATCGCCTCGCTGCAGCATCCGAGCGGCGCCTACCCCGCGAGCCCCACGTTCTCGGCCTACCGCGGCTACTCGTGGTTCCGTGACGGCGCGTTCATCGCGGACGCCATGTCGGCGGCCGGCGAGAACGCCTCCGCCGAGGCGTTCTTCGGCTGGTGCGCCCGCGTGATCACTGAGCGCGCCGACGACGTGCGGCGCATCGTCGCCGCAGAGCGCGCGGGATCGCCCCTGCCCGACGCCGACATGCTGCCGACGCGCTTCACGCTCGACGGCGAGAAGGGCGCCGACGAGTGGTGGGACTTCCAGCTCGACGGCTACGGCCTCTGGCTGTGGGCACTCGGAGAGCACGTCGCGCGTACGGGTGTGCCGACCGACCGGTGGATCGAGGCCGTCGCCCTCACCGTGGACTACCTCGAGAGCTCATGGCGGCGGCCCTGCTACGACTGGTGGGAGGAGCACATCGAGCAGGTGCACGTGTCGACGCTCGGCAGCGTGCTCGCGGGCCTGCGGGCCGCTGCAGCGCTCCCGGGACTCGACGCGGCGACGGCCGAGCGCGCGATCCTCGCCGCATCCGACGTCGACGCCCGGATGCGCGCCGAGGGCGTGCGCGACGGTCACCTCGTGAAGTGGATCGGTGCCGACGCGGTCGACGCGAGCCTCGCGGCGCTCGTCGGGCCGCTCGAGGCCGTCGACCCCGGCGAGCCGCTCGCGCTCTCGACGCTCGAGGAGCTCGAGAAGGACCTCGTCGTCGACGGCGGGATGCACCGCTTCCGCGCCGACACCTACTTCGGCGGCGGACAGTGGCCGCTGCTCAGCTGCATGCTCGGCATCGCGTGGTCACGTGCCGGCCGCCCGGAGCGGTCCGCCGAGCTGCTGCGCTGGGCCGCGTCCACGGCGCACGACGGCGGGATCCCCGAGCAGGTCGAGCGGCACCTGCTCGACCCCTCCTACGTGGCGCAGTGGGTCGAGCGGTGGGGGCCGAGCGCCGACCCGCTCGTGTGGTCGTCGGCTATGTTCCTCCGCCTCGCGGTCGAGCTCGAGGTGGTGAGCGCGTGATCCGCCACCGCCCCTTCGGCTCCGGCCACCCGTACGCCGTCGACACCGAGCAGCGCTCGCCCGTCGACCCCGTCGCCGGCGAGCTGCTCGTGCTCGGCGTGCGCACCTCGACGGAGGTCGAGAGCGTCGCGCTCGAGTGGGAGCGCGACGGCGTCGCACAGGCGCCCATCCCCCTCGAGCGCGTCGTGCGCAGCTCGCGCGGGCAGGTGGTCGACGGCGGTCACCTCGCCTCCGCGCAGGCGCGGCTCGCTCGCGACTCCGGCGGGTGGCGCGTGAGCATCGACGACCTCGTCGCGGGCGAGCGCATCCGCTACCGCTTCGCCGGCGACGGCGGAGGCCGCGCGCAGTCGACGCGCTGGTTCGAGACGACCGTCGCGGAGTGGATCGAGGCGGACGACGGCCCCGCGGTCGACGGCGCCGACCGCGTCGTGCCCGGCTCGGTGCGCCGCCTCGTGCGCGGTGGGGAGACCCTGCGCGTGCGCTTCGCACTCCCACTCGCCCCGGGCGAGCGCGTCGTGGGCTTCGGCGAGCGGTTCGACACGCTCGACCAGCGCGGCCTCGCCCTCGACTCGGTCGTGTTCGAGCAGTACAAGAGCCAGGGCGCCCACCGGCGCACCTACCTCCCGATGCCGTTCGCGCACGTCGTGGGCGGCGCGGGATGGGGCTTCCACGTGCGCACCTCCCGGCGCGTCTGGTTCGACGTCGGTGCGTCCACGCCCGACGCCCTCGTGATCGAGGCGGAGACCGGCCCCGACGGCGCCCTCGAGCTCGCCCTCTACGACGGCGACCCGCGCACGGTGCTGCGCTGCTTCCTCGACGAGGTGGGCCGGCCCGAGGTGCTGCCCGACTGGGTGTTCCGCCTGTGGGCGAGCGGCAACGAGTGGAACACGCAGGCCGAGGTCATGCGCCAGGCGGACCTGCACCGGGAGCACGGCGTCCCCGTGGGATCGATCGTGATCGAGGCGTGGAGCGACGAGAGCACGTTCACGACGTGGCGCGACGCGCGCGCGACGGTCGTCGACGGCGCCGAGCCCCGTCGACTCGCCGACTTCGAGTTCCCCGAGGACGGCGCCTGGCCCGATCCGAAGGGCATGGTCGACGAGCTGCATCGACGCGACGTCCACGTGCTGCTGTGGCAGATCCCGCTCATCAAGATGCGCCCGCATCCGGCCGGTCAGGTCAAGGCGGATGCCGAGGCCGCCATCCGCGACGGCATGCTCGTCCGCGAGGAGGCGCCCGACGGCACGCTGCGGCCCTACCGCAACCGCGGCTGGTGGTTCCCGCTCGGCCTCATGCCCGACCTCACCGACGAGCGCGCCGCGCACTGGTGGACCGAGAAGCGCCGCTACCTCGTGGAGGAGGTCGGTGTCGACGGCTTCAAGACCGACGGCGGCGAGCACGCGTGGGGGCGCGAGCTCGTGTACCTCGACGGGCGCCGCGGCGACGAGAGGAACAACGTCTTCCCTGTGCACTACGCGAAGGCCTACGGCGACCTCATGCGCCGCGCGGGCAAGGCGCCCGTGACGTTCTCGCGTGCCGGCTTCACGGGCAGTCAGGCGCACGGGGCGTTCTGGGCGGGCGACGAGAACTCGACGTGGGAGGCGTTCCGCTGGTCGCTCTTCGCGGGGCTCAACGCCGCAGCGAGCGGCATCCTCTACTGGGGTTGGGACCTCGCGGGCTTCAGCGGCGACGTGCCGACGGCCGAGCTGTACCTGCGCGCGGCGGCGGCTGCGACGTTCGTGCCGATCATGCAGTACCACTCCGAGTTCAACCATCACCGCACGCCGTCGCGTGACCGCACCCCGTGGAACATCGCCGAGCGCTGGGGCGACGAGCGCGTCGTGCCCGTGTTCCGACGGTTCGCGCAGCTCCGCGACCGGCTCGTGCCGTACCTCGCGGACGAGACCCGGCGCGCCGTGGCGGCGGGGGAGCCGCTCATGCGGCCGCTGTTCTTCGACGCGCCACGAGCGGACGAGGCGTTCGCGCATCCGTTCCAGTGGATGCTCGGCGACGCGCTGCTCGTGGCTCCCGTCGTCGAGGAGGGTGCGGGTGCCGTGCGCGCGTGGCTGCCGGACGGCGAGTGGGTCGATGCGTTCCGCGGCACGCGGCACAGGGGCGGGGTGGTCGAGCGTGACGTCCCGATCGACGAGGCGGCCGTGTGGATCCGCGCGGACGCCGTCGACCGCCTCCGCGGCGTGTTCCCCTGACATCCCCGAGGTGTCACTTTCGGTCGCCGGCGGTCGCCGCCAGGGGACCGGAAGTGACACCTCAGGACGCGGCGGCGCGCTCCGGCTCTCCGACGACGTCGCCCCAGCGGTGCGCCCACGCGGCGAGCGGCTGGAGCGAGCGCAGCAGCTCGAGGCCGGGCTGGGTGAGCTCGTAGCGCACCTGCACGGGCGTCGTCGGGATGACGCGGCGCTCGACGAGGCCCGTCGCCTCGAGCTCGCGGAGGCGCTGCGCCGCCATCCGGTCGGAGAGCCCGTCGACGGCCGCGACGATGGCGCTGAAGCGGTGGGCGCCGCGGCCGATCGCGAGCATGATGCCGGGGCTCCAGCGGCGACCCACGAGCTCCGCGGAGGACAGGAAGCGGCGGCACGCCTCGTCGTCGATGTGCAGCAGGTCGGGGGCATCGGTCACTCACGTATCATAAGCGACTTACCTCGCCATTGCCGGATCGCGCGCATCGGCGGAGGCTGGGGGCATGCCCGACTACGGCCACCCTCTCCGCTTCGGAACCTTCATCACGCCGACGGCCGCGCGCCCCGAGGCGCCGGTCGCCCTCGCGCAGCTGAGCGAGCGGCTCGGCTACGACCTCGTCACCTTCCAGGACCACCCCTACCAGCCCGCGTTCCTCGACACCTGGACCCTGCTGTCCTGGGTCGCCGCGCGCACGGAGCGCGTGCACGTCGCCGCGAACGTGCACACCCTGCCGCTGCGCCCGCCCGCCGTGCTCGCGCGCTCGGCCGCGAGCCTCGACCGCCTCTCGGGGGGCCGCTTCGAGCTCTCGCTCGGCGCCGGCGGCTTCGTCGAGGCGATCGCCGCGATGGGCGGCCCCGAGCTCACGCCGGGGCAGGGCATCGACGCGCTCGCGGAGGCCATCCCGCTCATCCGCGCCCTCTGGGACGTCGACGACCGCACGCCGCTCCGCATCGACGGCGAGCACTACCGCCTGAACGGCGCCAAGCGCGGACCCGAGCCGGCGCACGACATCCCGATCCACGTCGGCGCCTACAAGCCGCGCATGCTGCGCCTCGTCGGGCGCCTCGCCGACGGCTGGCTGCCGAGTCTGCCCTACCTCGGGGACGGCGACGTCGCGCCCGGCAACGCCGAGATCGACGCGGCCGCCGAGGCGGCGGGCCGCGACCCCCGCGAGATCCGGCGCCTGCTCAACATCAACGGCCGCTTCCAGGACCTCGACGGCGGTCTGCTCCAGGGTCCGCCCGCGCAGTGGGTCGACCAGCTGCTGCCCTACGTGCTCGAGGACGGCATGAGCGTCTTCATCCTCGCGGGCGACGACCCGGATGCCATGCGCACCTTCGCCGAGGAGGTCGCGCCCGAGTTGCGCGAGCGCGTGGAGCGGGAACGCCGCGCGAGCGGGGTGACGACGACGGAGCGCGTCCGGCCCTCATCCGCCCTCGCCGCCCGGCGTCCCGGGATCGCCTACGACGCGCTCCCGCGCGAGCTCGCCGAGAACGCGGTCGAGCCGGGCGACCGCGAGTACGCGCGGGTGCGCTCGAACTATCTGCGCGGCGGCGCCCCCGGCCTCGTGCTGCGGCCGCGCTCGGTCGACGAGGTCGTCCAGGCGGTCGCGTTCGCGCGCGAGCACCGGCACCTGCCGCTCGGTGTGCGCAGCGCCGGCCACGGGATCAGCGGGCGCTCGACGAACGACGGCGGCCTCGTGATCGACGTCTCCGCGCTCGACGCGATCGAGGTGCTCGACGAGGAGCGGCGCCTCGTGCGCGTGGGCCCCGGCGCCCGCTGGCAGGAGGTCGCCGCGGCGCTCGAGCCGCACGGCTGGGCGATCACCTCGGGCGACTACGGCGGCGTCGGCGTCGGCGGGCTCGCCACCGCGGGCGGCGTCGGCTTCTTCGCACGCGAGCACGGCCTCACGATCGACCGGATGCGCGCGGCCGAGCTCGTGCTCGCCGACGGCAGCGTCGTGCGCGTGGACGCCGAGCACGACCCCGAGCTGTTCTGGGGTGTACGCGGCGCCGGCGCCAACCTCGGAATCGTCACGGCGTTCGAGTTCGAGGCCGCGGAGGTCGGCGAGGTCGGCTGGGCGCAGCTCGCGTTCGACGCATCCGACACCGCCGGCTTCCTCGAGCGCTGGGCCGCCACGATGGAGGCAGCCCCGCGAGACGTCTCGGGGGAGGTGGTGCTCGGCGCCCCGCGCGGCGGACGGATGGTCGCCACCGCGCTCATGCTCGTCGACTCCTCCGACCCCGACACGATCCTCGAGCGCCTGCGCCCGTTCGCCGAGCTCGCGCCCCTCCTCGACCAGTCGGTCGTGCTCGCGCCGTACTCGGCGGTCATCTCGAACGCGCACGGCGAGTCGAACCGGGGCGTCGGGGAGCCCGCCGCTCGCGGCGGGCTCGTCGAGCACGTGACGCGGGAGCTCGCCCGCGAGCTCGAGCGGATGCTGCGGACCGGCCGCGTGCACTTCTTCTCCGCGCGCGCGGTCGGCGGCGCCGTCTCCGACGTCCCCGAGGACGCGACCGCCTACGCCCACCGCTCGGCCAACTTCGCGCTCTCGGCCATGTCGGGCGACGCCGGGTGGCTGAACGAGACGTGGGACGCTCTCGAGGAGCACGTCATGGGCGTCTACCTGAGCTTCGAGGCCGACCCGCGCGGCGACCGCGTCGAGCGGGCCTTCCCGCCGGCGACGCTCGACCGCATCCGCGCCCTCAAGGCCCGCGTCGACCCCGACGGCCTGTTCCGCGACAACTTCGCGGTGCTCGAGCCCGAGCACGTGTGACGGGCCGCTCGTAGACTGAGCCCGTGCCGGCCGACCTCGTCCATCTCGTGCGCCACGGCGAGGTGCACAACCCCGACCGCATCCTCTACGGGCGCCTCGAGGGCTTCGGCCTCTCGGAGCTCGGGCACCGGATGGCCGCCATCGCCGCGGAGTCGCTCCAGGGGCGCCCCGTCACGAGCCTCGTCGCGAGCCCGCTCCAGCGCACGCAGGAGTCGGCCGCCCCGTGGGCCGCCCGTTTCGGCCTCGACGTCCGGCTCGACGAGCGGCTCATCGAGCCGCACAACCGCTTCGAGGGCACCAATGTGCGCAGGGGCCTGCGCGACCCGCGCAACTGGCCCTACCTCGTCGGCCCCTGGCGGCCGACCTGGGGCGAGGCGTTCACGAGCATCCGCCGCCGGATGATGGCCGCCGTCGCGCAGGCCTACGCCGACTCCGACGGCGGCGAGGCGGTGCTCGTCACCCACCAGCTGCCGATCTGGATGGTGGCCCGCACCGTCGCGCGCAAGCCGCTCGCGCACGACCCGCGCAGCCGGCGGTGCTCGCTCTCGAGCATCACGACGCTCGCGTGGCGCGACGGCGCCTTCGTCGAGGTGGACTATCAGGAACCTGCGGCAGAGTTGTTGGCGCAATCCATCGACCTGGGAGCCGTGTGACCACCCGATCGTCCCGCCGTCTCGGCGTGCGCCTCGTCGCGCCCGTCGTCGCCCTCGCGGCGCTGCTCGCGGGCTGCACGCAGGAGGCCGACCACCTCGCCGGACAGTACGAGTCCGGCACGGGCGGCGGCTACATCTCCGGCGACGGCCGCGTGATCCAGCCCGCCGCGTCCGAACGCGAGGCCCCCGTCGCCTTCGCGGGCACCCTCGACACGGGCGAGGCCTTCGACTCGGCCGACGTGCTCGGTCAGGTCGTCGTCGTCAACTTCTGGTACGCGAGCTGCCCGCCCTGCCGCGAGGAGGCGCCCGACCTCGAGGCGCTGCGCGCGCAGTTCGAGGGCGACGAGGTCGTCATGCTCGGCGTCAACGTGAGCGACAGCGCGGACGTCTCGCTCGGCTTCGCCAAGAAGTTCGGCGTCGGCTACCCGTCGATCATCGACGCGGCCGATAACGCCGTGCAGCTCGCGTTCGCCGACGGGAGGCTCGCGCCCAACTCGGTGCCGACGACGCTCATCCTCGACCGGCAGGGGCGTGTCGCCGCGCGCATCAGCGGGCTCATCGAGAGCCCGAGCGTCGTCTCCGACATCGTCGACGAGCTGCTGGCCGAGAAGGCCTGACGCGTGGACCCGGGAGAGATCGTCGTCTCCGGCGGGCTGTGGCTCGCCGTGCCCATCGCGCTCGCCGCGGGGCTCATGTCGTTCCTCTCGCCGTGCGTGCTGCCGCTCGTCCCCGGCTACCTCGGGTACGTCTCCGGCGTGACGGGCGGGGCCACGCGCTCGCGCTCGCGCATGACGCTCGGCGCCCTGCTCTTCATCGCCGGCTTCTCGCTCGTCTTCATGGCCGTCTTCGTGCTCGCGGGCACCGCGGGGCGCTTCCTGCTGCAGTACGGCGACCTCATCATGCGCATCGGCGGCGGCGTCATCATCGTGCTCGGCCTCGTGTTCATCGGGCAGGTCACGGTGCTCCAGCGCCAGGTGAAGCCGAGCTGGCGCCCGCGCACGGGGCTCGTCGGCGCCCCGCTGCTCGGCATCCTGTTCGCGCTCGGGTGGACGCCGTGCATCAGCCCGACCCTCACGGCGGTCGGCTTCCTCGCCGGCTACGGCGGCGACCCGTGGCGCGCGGCCCTCATCGGCCTCGCCTACTGCGCGGGCCTCGGTCTGCCGTTCGTGCTCGTGGCAC
Organism: Microbacteriaceae bacterium; assembly: GCA_003852775.1. Classification (GTDB taxonomy): domain Bacteria; phylum Actinomycetota; class Actinomycetes; order Actinomycetales; family Microbacteriaceae; genus Homoserinibacter. The sequence continues at coordinate 14,211 of RDDZ01000092.1, forward strand.
TCGGCCTCGGCTGGGTGTCGTCGAGCCTCGGCTGGGTGCGGCGGCACATCCGCGCCATCAACATCGTGGGCGGCGTGCTGCTCGTGGTCATCGGCGTGCTCATGGTCACCGGGCTGTGGGGCGTCATCATGTCGGAGATCGGGGCGGTGATCGGTGGCGTCAGCACCCCGCTCTGAGAAGTCGGAGGACTCGGTGAGCCCGAAGAAGGCGAGGACCGTGGGATCGGGCGACCCCCTGCGGCCGTCCGACCACATCGACGCACCGGAGGCGCCCGCGGGCGCCGACATCGCGCAGCCGAAGCTCGGCGTCGTCGGCTACCTGCGGTTCTTCTGGCGTCAGCTCACGAGCATGCGCACGGCCCTCGTGCTGCTGCTCCTGCTCGCGCTCGCCGCCGTGCCGGGTTCGCTCGTGCCGCAGCGCAGCTCCGATCCGAACGGCGTCATCCAGTACGAGCGCGAGAACCCGGAGGCGTTCCAGGTGCTCGACGCGCTCGGCGTCTTCTCGACGTTCAGCTCGCCGTGGTTCTCGGCCATCTACCTGCTGCTGTTCGTCTCGCTCGTGGGCTGCATCCTGCCGCGCACGAAGCACCACATCGACGCCCTCCGAGCCCGTCCGCCGAAGACCCCCGCGCGTCTGGCTCGCCTCGTGGGCTACACGGAGCGCACCGCCGGGACGGATGTCGAGACCGCCGTCGCCGAGGCCCGTCGCGTGCTCCGCGGCGCCGGTTACCGCGTCGAGCGGTACGGGGACTCGATCTCGGCCGAGCGCGGCTACCTGCGCGAGACCGGCAACCTCGTGTTCCACACCTCGCTCGTGGGGGTGCTCGTCGCGGTCGGCATCGGCGGCGGCTACGGCTACAACGGGCAGCGCGTCGTGATCGAGGACACGGCCTTCACCAACTCGCTCGCGAGCTACGACTCGTTCAACCCCGGCCGCTTCTTCACCGAGACCGCGCTCGAGCCGTTCTCGCTGCGGCTCGACGAGTTCGAGGGCAGCTACCAGCTCGACCCCGCGACGGGCGTCTACCAGCCGATCGACTTCACGGCCCACCTCTCCACGCGCGAACCCGGCGGCGAGTGGACGGACGCCGACCTCAAGGTCAACTCGCCCCTCGAGATCGGCGGCACGAAGGTCTACCTGCTGAGCAACGGCTTCGCGCCCGTCGTCACGGTGCGTGGCGCGGATGGCGAGGTCGCCTTCTCGGGGCCCGTTGCGTTCATCCCGCAGGACAACAACCTGCGCAGCCTCGGCGTCATCAAGGTGCCCGACGGCCTCGACGACCAGCTCGGCCTTCTCGGGTTCTTCTACCCCGACCCGCTGCAGCTCACCGACGGCACCTACACCTCGATGTCCCCGTACCCGGGCGAGGGGAGCCTCCTCACGCTCACGGTCTACCGGGGCGACCTCGGCCTCGACGACGGCGTCGCCGTCAACGCGTACTCGCTCGACACCGACGAGCTCACGCAGATCGCCGGCCCGAACGCCGAGCTGCCCGCGCTCGAGCTCACGCAGGGCGACACGGTCGAGCTGCCCGACGGTCTCGGCACGATCTCGTTCGAGGGCTACAAGCGCTTCATCGGCATCGAGTTCCACCACGACCCCACCGAGAACTGGGTGCTCGTCTTCGCGATCACGATCCTCGGCGGCCTGCTCGTGAGCCTGTTCGTGCCGCGGCGACGGATGTGGATCAAGGCCGCAGCCGCCGAGGGCGGGGTGCGCCTCGAGTACGCCGGCCTCGCGCGCGGTGAGGACCCCGGCCTCGAGGCCGCGGTCGCCGAGCTGGCCGACAAGCACACCGCCCGCCTCCAGACCCCGAACGTAGGATGACCCCGTGACGACCGCGACCCTTGCCGCCTACTCGCTCCTCGCCGTGTACTCGGGGGCGGCGATCTACGTGCTCGCGTTCATCGCGTACGTCGTCGACCTCTCGGGGCGCTCCCGCGAGGCGCTCGCGGCGCGACCCGCCGTGTCGTCCGCCACCACCGCCGAGGGGTCCGGCGCGGTCGTCGCGCCGCCCGCTCCGCCGGCCGCGGCATCCGCCCCGGCCCGCGCGGGCAAGGCCGGGCGCATCGCGTTCGCCCTCACGGTGCTCGGCTTCGCGGTGCACGTGCTCGGCGTCGTGCTGCGCGGCGTCGCGGCGGCCCGCGCCCCCTGGGCGAACATGTTCGAGTTCGCCATCACGGGCGTCGCCGTCATCGTCGGCGTCTACCTCGCGGTCAACATCTTCCGGAACGTCCGCTACCTCGGGGCCTACATCACGGGCCTCGCGGCGCTCCTGCTCATGCTCTCGACGCTCAACGTCTACATCGACGTCGTGCCGCTGCCGCCGGCCCTGCAGTCGGGCTGGCTCGTCATCCACGTGTTCGTCGCGATCCTCGGCACGGGCTTCTTCGCCCTCGGCGCGGGCCTCTCGATCGCGCAGCTCCTCCAGGCCCGCCGCGAGGCGGGCGGCGCGGGCTCCCGCCTCCTCGCGGGCTTCCCGGCTTCGGAGGCGCTCGAGAACACCGCCTACCGCGTCAACGTCATCGGCTTCGCGTTCTGGACCTTCACGCTCATCGCGGGCGCCATCTGGGCCGAGTTCGCGTGGGGCCGCTACTGGGGCTGGGACACCAAGGAGGTGTGGACGTTCATCATCTGGGTCGTCTACGCCGGCTACATCCACGCCCGCGCGACCCGCGGATGGCGCGGGGCCCCCTCCGCGTGGCTCTCGATCGTGGGCTTCGTCGCGGTGCTCTTCAACTTCACGGTCGTGAACCTGTTCTTCAAGGGCCTGCACGCCTACGCGGGGGTCTGACCCCGGTCACCGGCCAGCAGGGCCGCGCAGCGGCGCAGCCGCTCGTGCCACCAGGCGACGCGCTCGGGCGGCGCCGTGTGCTCGCGCAGGAGCGCCGCATCCGGCTCCACGTCGCGCACAGGGATCGCGCCGTCGACGGGCGCGAGCGGCTCGCGCGTGACGTCGGCGGCGAGCAGCGCCGCCGTGCCGAGCCCGCAGTCGTAGTCGAGCTCGGGGAGGGCGGCCGCGAGGCGCGCCCCCATGGCGAGCCCGACCGAGGTGTCGATCGCGCTCGACACGACCGCGGGGAGGCCCGCCTCCGCGACGATGTGCAGCGCGGCGGCGACCCCGCCGAGCGGCTGCACCTTGACGACGAGCAGGTCGGCGGCGCCGACGCGCGCCACCTCGAGGGGGTCGTCGGCCTTCCGCACGCTCTCGTCCGCGGCGATCGGCAGCTGCCAGTCGCGCAGGCGCTCGCGCAGCTCGGCGAGCTCGGACACGCTCGCGCACGGCTGCTCGAGGTACTCGAGGTCGAAGCGGCAGAGCTCGTGGGCGGCGCGCTCCGCCTGGTCGACGTTCCAGCCTCCGTTCGCGTCGACGCGGATGCGACCCTCGGGTCCGAGGATGCGCCGCACCTCGCGCACGCGCGCGACGTCGTCGGCGAGGGTCTCGCGGGCGTCGGCGACCTTCACCTTGACGGTGCGCACGGAGCCGAAGCGATCGAGCACCTCGCGGATGCGGTCGACCGGCACGGTCGGCAGGGTCGCGTTGACGGGCACGCCGTCGCGCACGGCGGGCGCGGGGGCGCCCCACCCCGCCTCGACCGCCGCCGCGAGCCACGCGGAGGCCTCCGCGTCGTCGTACTCGAGGAACGGCGAGAACTCGCCCCAGCCGCGCGGTCCGCGCAGCAGCACGGCCTCGCGCTCCGTCACCCCGCGGAACCGGGTGACGAGCGGGAGCCGCACGACGTGCGCCGCCGCGACGAGCTCCTCGGCATCCGGCGTCATGCCCCCAGTCTGCCCGCATCCCGGCCGTGCGGGGGTGGGCAGCACCTAGGGTGGGAGCGTGACCGACGGGCTCCAGATCTTCGACGTCCCGGCGGACGCCGAGGGCGCCGGCGACTCCGGGGAGCCCGTCGACGCCGCACCCCGTCGTCGTCCCCGCTGGCCCGGCTCGCTCGCGGGCGGGATCGCGATCCTCATGGTCGTCACGTGGGGCGTCGCCCTGCTGTGCTCGCTCGGGGACCTCCTCGAGCTCGCGGTCGGCCTCTCGATCTCGGCGGTCATGCTGAGCGTGATCGCGGTCGTCGCGGGGGTCATCGCGATCGTGGGACGCTGGGGTCGCGGATGGGGCGTCGCGGCGGTCCTCGTCGGGCTGCTGCTCAACCCCGTCGTGCTGCTGTTGGTGCTGACCTGGATCGGAGCATTGTGATCTCGGAGCTGTTCGACCCGGAGGTGTGGCGCGAGGTGCCCGGCTTCGAGGGCCTCACCGACGTCACCTACCACCTCGACGCGAGCGGGCGCATCGCGCGCGTCGCGTTCGACCGCCCCGAGGTGCGCAACGCGTTCCGCCCGCAGACGGTCGACGAGCTCGCGCGTGCCCTCGACGACGCGCGCCAGAACCCGCGCGTCGGCGTCGTGCTGCTCACGGGCAACGGCCCGAGCCCGAAGGACGGCGGCTGGGCGTTCAGCTCGGGCGGCGACCAGCGCATCCGCGGGAGGGCCGGCTACGAGTACCGCGAGGGCGAACCCCCCGGCGCCGGTCGTCTGCACATCCTCGAGGTGCAGCGCCTCATCCGCTTCATGCCGAAGGTCGTCATCGCGCTCGTGCCCGGCTGGGCGGCGGGCGGCGGCCACTCGCTGCACGTCGTGTGCGACCTCACGATCGCGAGCCGCGAGCACGCCCGCTTCAAGCAGACGGATGCCGACGTCGGCTCCTTCGACGCGGGCTACGGCTCGGCGTACTTCGCCCGGCAGGTCGGCCAGAAGTTCGCGCGCGAGGTGTTCTTCCTCGCCGACGAGTACGACGCGCAGCGCGCCTACGAGATGGGCGCCGTCAACGCGGTCGTGCCGCACGCCGAGCTCGAGCGCACGGGGCTGCGGTGGGCCGAGACGATCCTCGGCAAGAGCCCCACCGCCATCCGCATGCTCAAGTTCGCCATGAACGCCGTCGACGACGGGATGGTCGGGCAGCAGGTGTTCGCGGGCGAGGCCACGCGTCTCGCCTACGGCACCGACGAGGCGGCCGAGGGTCGCGACGCGTTCCTCGAGAAGCGCGACCCCGACTGGGGTCCCTACCCCTGGCACTTCTGATCCGATGAGGCCCCTCGTCCAGGTGCCGGCCGCTGCGGGGGAGGCCGCGGTGCTCGCCGCCCTGCGCGACGCGCTCGCAGGCGGTCCGGCCCTCTTCGTCGCGTCGGGCGCGGCGGGGGCCGACGTCTCGCCGCTCCCGGCGACCGTGCCGCAGCAGGTGGGTCTCGTCGTCGAGACGAGCGGCACGACGGGGCGCCCCAAGCGCGTCGTGCTCCCCGCGGATGCCGTGCTCGCCTCCGCCGCGGCGAGCGAGTCGGCGCTCGGCGGGCCCGCGCAGTGGGTGCTCGCGCTGCCGGTGCACTACATCGCGGGTCTCAACGTGCTCGCGCGCTCGCTGTGCGCGCAGACGGAGCCCGTCGCGCTGGGCGACGGCGGGTTCACGGCCGAGGCGTTCACGGCGGCGGCCGCGCGGCTGTCGCCCCAGCTGCCGCACGCCGTCGCGCTCGTGCCCGCGCAGCTCGCGCGCCTGCTCGACGACGCGGCGGCGCGCGACGTGCTCCGCGGGTTCCAGGCCGTGCTCGTCGGGGGGCAGGCCACCCCGCGCCCGCTCGTCGACCGCGCGCACGAGGTCGGCATCCGGGTGGTGCGCAGCTACGGTTCGAGCGAGACGAGCGGCGGCTGCGTCTACGACGGCCGCCCGATCGGCGGTGCGCGGGTGCGGCTCGTCGACGGCGAGGTGCAGCTCGGCGGCGCGGTCGTCGCGCTCGGCTACCTCGACGACGACGCGCTCACCGCCGAGCGCTTCCTCGACGAGGGCGGGGTCCGCTGGTTCCGCACCGCCGACGCGGGCGAGTGGGACGGCGAGACGCTCCGCGTGCTCGGCCGCCGCGACGACGTCATCGTGTCGGGAGGCGTCAAGGTCGCGCTCGGCGCGATCGAGGAGGTGCTGCGGGCGCAGCCCGGATGCGCGGATGCGGTGGTCGTCCGGGTGGCCGACGAGCGCTGGGGCGAGCGCCCCGTCGCGTACGTCGCGGGCGAGCCGGTCGACGACGACGCGGCCCTCGAGGCCATCGCCGCAGCGCTGGGGCCCGTCGCACGACCCGACCGGCTCATCCGGCTGCCCGCGCTGCCGCTGCTGCCGAGCGGCAAGCCCGACCGTGCGGCGCTCGCGGCGCGCGCCGGTCACTAGGCTTCACCTCGTGGCGAAGCAGCAACGGTTCGATCCCCAGGCCATCGAGCGCGCGAAGGGCAAGGCGGCCGCCCAGAACGGGCCCGCCGCCAAGAACGCCAAGAACGCCAAGAACGGTAAGCCCGGCACAGGCGGCGCGAAGGCCCCCGCGAAGTCCGGCAAGGGCAAGAGCGGGCGCCCCGGCGGACGCCCGCCCGGCGCGCCGCAGGTGAAGCCCGCGACGCTCGGCACCTGGATCTCGGCCGCCCGCCCGCTCACGCTCGCCCTCGCCGTCGCGCCCGTCGCGATCGGCACCGGCGCCGCGAGCCTGCAGATGACCCACTGGTACGAGCACTGGGTGCGGGCCCTGCTGTGCCTCGCCGTCGCGGCGTTCCTGCAGATCGGCGTGAACTACGCCAACGACTACTCCGACGGCGTGCGCGGCACCGACGCCCACCGCGCCGGCCCCGCCCGGCTCGTGGGCTCCGGTCGCGCCGCGCCGAAGCACGTGCTCATCGCGGCCCTCGTGTTCTTCGGGCTCGCGGCGGTCGCGGGTCTCGCGCTCGTCGTGCTCACGCAGCACTGGTGGCTGCTCGCGCTGGGTGCGCTCGCGATCGTCGTCGCCTGGTTCTACACGGGCGGCAAGCGCCCCTACGGCTACATGGCGGGCGTCGCCGAGCTCGCGGTGTTCGTGTTCTTCGGCCTCGCCGCGGTCGCGGGCACGACGTTCGTGCAGGTCGGCACCGTCAACGCGGAGGCGTGGATCGGCGGCGTCGCGGCGGGCCTCTTCGCCGTCGCCGTGCTGCACGTCAACAACCTGCGCGACCGCGCGCAGGACGCCGTGGCCGGCAAGCGCACGCTCGCGGTGCGCATGGGCGACCTCCCGGGGCGCATCCTCTACGCGCTGCTCATGCTCGCGCCGTTCGGCATCCTCGTGTTCTTCGCGCTCTTCCACGACCTCGCGCCGTACGTGTACTTCGCGCTGCTCGCGGGGGCGCCCGCCGTGCTCATCGTGCTCACGGCGCGCACCGCGAAGGAGTTCGTGCTCGCACTCAAGCTCACGCTCCTGACAGCGTTCGTCTACGGCGTGGGGCTCGGCGTGGCGATCGCGGCCTACGTCGAGCTGGGCGTCGGCGCCACGATCTGATCCGGGCCTCGCCCGTCGGCCGGGGAGGCGGTCAGTCGCCGTCCTCGGCGCGCTCGTCGACGCCGCGCTCGGCGTCGAGGTCGCGCACCTCGGCCGCGGCCTTCGCGCGCGCCGCCTCGCGGCGGGCGGCGAACTCCTCGGAGACGCGGTTCCGCAGCTTCGGGAAGAAGATGTACGACACCGAGAGGCCGATGATCGCGGCAGCGGTCGCCGCGATCAGGTAGTGCAGGCCGAGCAGGTAGAGGGTCGCGAAGGTGCCTCCGAAGAGCGCGAGGCGCAGGAGCGTGTACGGGATCCAGGCGGGCACCCGGCAATCATAGGCGGGCGGCGCTCGGAGCCCGCCCCGCCTAGAATCGGGACATGGCCGCTCTGCTGCGCTATCTCCCGCTGATCGTCGCGGTGGTGCTGCTCGTCGCGGCCGTCGTCGACATCGTCCGCATCGAGCCGGATCGCGTGCGCGCCCTGCCGAAGCCGCTGTGGGCCGTCATCGCGATCGGCATCGTCATCATCGGACCCATCCTCTGGTTCGCGCTCGGACGCGAGCGCCTGCAGCCGCGCCCCGCGGCCGGCCCCGTCGCGCCCGACGACGACCCCGAGTTCCTGCAGCGCCTCGCGCGCGAGAAGGAGCAGGAGCAGCGCATCCGCGACCTCGAGAAGCGCCTGTCGGAGCTCGACGGCGACGACGAGACCCCGAAGAACCCGCAGTGAGCCCGGCGGCACCGGAGGCGCCCGCGAGCGTCTACGCGACCGCGCTCCTGGCGGGGCTCGTGCGCCGGGGCGTCTCGGATGTCGTGGTGTGCCCGGGCTCGCGCTCGCAGGCCCTCGCGTTGGCCGCCGCGCGCTTCGAGCAGGCGGGCCTGGTGAACCTGCACGTGCGCATCGACGAGCGCTCGGCCGGCTTCCTCGCCCTCGGCCTCGCGCTCGAGACGGGCGTGCCCGCGGTCGTCGTGACGACCTCCGGTACCGCCGTCGGCAACCTGCACCCGGTCGTCCTCGAGGCCGCGCACTCGGGCGTCCCGCTGCTCGTGGTGAGCGCCGACCGTCCGGAGGAGCTGCGGGGCGTCGGCGCCAACCAGACCACCCGCCAGGCCGGGATCTTCCGCGACGTCGCGCCGCACTCATGGGATGTGCCCGCTCCCGTCGGCGACCCCGGCGAGGAGCAGGCGGCGGATGCGCTCGCGGCCGAGGTGCTCGACGGCATCCGCGGTCCCCGCCACGTGAACCTCGCCTTCCGCGAGCCGCTGTCGTCGCCCGTGCGCCTGCCCGACGTCGAGCCCGGCGACTGGACGCCCGTCGCGCCCCCCGCCGACGACGTGCTCGAGCTCGCGCCCGCCCCCGGCACGGTCGTCGTCGCGGGCACCGGCGCGGGGGAGGACGCCGAGCGCGTCGCACGCGAGCTGGGGGCCCCGCTGCTCGCCGAGGTCGCGAGCGGCGCGCGCTTCGGCCCCAACCTCGTCGCCGCCTACCGCGAGCTGCTCGGCGCCGCCGGCTTCGGCGACCGCGTCGCGCGCGTCATCGTGTTCGGGCACCCCACCCTCAGCCGCGAGGTGCCCGCCCTCATCGAGCGCCGCGGCGTCGAGACGATCGTCGTGCGCACGCCGGGCCTCGACGACTACAACCCCGGCCGCCGCGTCGCCCGCTTCGCCGACCGCGTCGTCGTCGACACCGGCCGCGAGCCCGAGCAGTCGTGGGTGCGCCGCTGGGTGCACGCCTCCCGGCAGGTGCTCGAGGTCGACGAGGGCACCGTCTCGTCGATCGGGAACGACTACGTCGAGCGGGCTCAGTTCGCCCGCGAGCAGCTGCAGCGGATGCGCGCCCCCGTCACACGTCGGGAGCTCGCCGAGGCCGTGTGGGCCGCGACGTGGCCGCACGACCGGCTCGTGCTCGGCGCCTCGCGTCTCATCCGCGAGCTCGACAAGGTCGCGACCGGAAAGCGCATCCCCGTCTACGCGAACCGCGGCCTCGCGGGCATCGACGGCACCATCGCGACCGCGACGGGCGTCGCGCTCGCGGCCCAGCGCGACGAGGCGCGCCCCGGCGTCACGCGCGTGCTGCTCGGCGACCTCGCGCTCCTGCACGACGTCGGCTCGCTGCTCGGCGGCCACGGCGAGGAGTGGCCGCGCCTGCAGGTGATCGTCGGCAACGACCACGGAGGCACGATCTTCGACGGCCTCGAGGTGGCCCGCTCGGCCGACCCCGCGCTCGCCGACCGCGTGCTCCTCACCCCGCAGGACGTCGACCTCGCGGCCCTCGCATCCGCGTACGGCTGGGAGCACCGCCTCGTCACCGAGTACGGGCAGCTCGCGGGCGCGCTCACGCCGACCCCCGGCCGCGTCCTCGTCGAGGTGGCCCTCTCCCGCTAGCGTGAGCGCATGAGCTTCGCCGACGTGCTCCGTGCAGGTGAGGGTTTCCGCCTCTCCGAGGTGGACCCGGATGCGACCCCCGGCTTCACCGGGGGCAAGAAGGAGGGCGAGAAGGCGCTCGCCGCCGGCACGGCCGAGCTCGGCGAGCTGCAGGAGCTCCTGTTCGCCAACAAGGAGCACGACCCGCGCAGCGTGCTCCTCGTGCTGCAGGCGATGGACACCGCGGGCAAGGGCGGGATCGTGCGCCACGTCGTCGGCGCGGTCGACCCGCAGGGCGTGCACATCCACGCCTTCAAGAAGCCGACCCCCGAGGAGCTCGCGCACGACTTCCTGTGGCGCGTGGAGCGCGAGCTGCCGAAGCCCGGCTACCTCGGCGTGTTCGACCGCTCCCACTACGAGGACGTGCTCATCGGCCGCGTGCGGCGGCTCGCCGACGCGGGCGAGCTCGAGCGGCGTTACGGCGCGATCCTCGACTTCGAGGAGCGGGTCGCGGCCTCCGGGACCGTCATCGTCAAGTGCATGCTGCACATCTCGAAGGAGGAGCAGCGGGCGCGGCTCGCGGAGCGGCTCGACCGCCCGGACAAGTACTGGAAGTACAACCCCGGCGACCTCGAGGAGCGCGCCCTGTGGGACGAATACCAGGAGGCCTACCAGGTCGCGATCGAGCGCACCTCGACCGCGACGGTGCCGTGGCACGTGATCCCGGCGAACCGCAAATGGTACGCGCGGCTCGCGATCTCGCAGCTGCTCACCGACGCCCTGCGCTCCCTCGGCCAGGGCTGGCCGCCCGCCGACTTCGACGTCGAGGAGCAGAAGGCGGCGCTCGCGGCCTCCTAGGCGAACGCCTCCACGACGGGGCGGAACTTGAGCTTCGTCTCGGCGAGCTCCACATCCGGGTCCGAGGCCGCGAGGATGCCGCCGCCCGCGAAGGCGCGGATGTCGCCGTCCGGTGCGACCTCGGCCGAACGCAGCGACACCGCCCACTTGCCGTCGCCGTCCGCGTCGACCCAGCCGACCGGTCCGCCGTAGCGACCGCGGTCGAGCGGCTCGAGCTCGCGGATGAGGTCCATGGCCTTCGCGGTGGGGGTTCCCGCGACCGCGGCGGTCGGGTGAAGCGCCGCCGCGAGGTCGAGCGCCGACGAGACGTCGGAGAGGGTGCCCTCGATGTTGGTCGCGAGGTGCCAGAGGTTCGGGAGCTTGAGCGTGAACGGGATCTCGCTCGCCGACACCCCGGCGCGTGCGTGCGGCGCGAGCGCGTCGAGCACGCTCTGCACGGCGTAGCGGTGCTCGTCGAGGTCCTTCGTCGAGGTGGCGAGCTTGAGCGCGGCCGCGTGGTCGGCGTCCGCGTCGGCGCCGCGCGCGATCGAGCCGGCGAGCACGCGCGCCGTCACCTTGCCGTGGCTCACGCGCACGAGCGTCTCGGGGCTCGAGCCGATGTGGCCGTCCACGGCGAAGGTCCACGTGTCGGGGTAGCCGAGCGCGAGGTCCGTGAGCACGCGTCGCAGGTCGCCGCCCTCGGGCAGGTGGCCGACGAGGTCGCGCGCGAGCACGACCTTGCGCAGCTCGCCCGCGCGGATGCGGTCCACCGCCTGGGCGACGAGGTCGCGGTACAGCTCGGGGCCGACGTCGCCGGGCTGCAGCGCGAGGCGGAACTCGGTGCCGAGCGCGGAGGGCGTCGGCTCCGGCGCGGGGGTGTCGTCGCCCGCGACCGCGACCTCCGTGATCCAGGTGACGCCGTCGCGGCGCCCCACGATCGTGCGCGGCACGATGAGCACGCTCTCGTAGCGGGAGGACTCGTCGAAGGTGAACGCCCCGAAGGCGAGCAGGCCCGAACCGGAACGGCGCACGGGGTCGTCGATCGTCGCCGCCGCCGCGATGCGCCGCCAGGTCTCGGCGGCCTGCGCGATGCGGTCGGGGCCGCGGAAGGTGAGGCGCAGGGCCTCGCCGAGACCCGCCACGCCCTCACCGCGACGCATGAACACGAGGGGTGCGCGGGAATCGAGGATGGGCAGCAGGGAGGCCACCGGCTCGACCACCCGCGTACGGGCGGTGAGCGCGGGTGCGGAGCCCTTGGGAACGGTCACCTCTCCACCCTAGGCCGGTCGGCCCGCTTCGGCGGGTGACCAAGGGCCCGGGCGTCGCCGCATACGGCCCCGATAGGATGACGCATGGTGAAAAGGGCTGGCATGGAGAAGCGGCCGGACGAGGTGTCCGGCATGTTCGACGACGTCGCTCGCGGCTACGACCGCACCAACGACATCCTCTCGCTCGGCAACGCACCGCTCTGGCGCATCGCGACCGTGCGCGCGATCGACCCGCAGCCGGGCGAGCGCATCCTCGACATCGCCGCGGGCACGGGCACGTCGTCCGCCGCGATCGCGAAGTCGGGCGCCACCGTCGTGGCCGTCGATTTCTCTCCCGGCATGATCGCCGAGGGGCGCAAGCGCCAGCCCAAGCTCGAGTTCGTCGAGGCCGACGCCGAGCGCCTGCCGTTCGGCGACGACGAGTTCGACGCCGTCACCATCAGCTTCGGACTGCGCAACATCTCCGACCCCATCGTCGCGCTCGGCGAGATGTACCGCGTGCTCAAGCCCGGCGGGCGCCTCGTGGTGTGCGAGTTCTCGCATCCCACGAACCCCGTCATGCGCCTCGGCTACGACGGCTGGATGAAGCTCGGGATGCCCGTGATCGCGAAGCTCGCGAGCAGCAACCCCGACGCCTACCGCTACCTGATGGAGTCCATCGAGCAGTGGCCCGACCAGCAGACCCTCTCCAAGTGGATCCGCGGGGTCGGGTTCGCCCGCGTCGCCCACCGCAACCTCACGGGCGGCCTCGTCGCCCTCCACCGCGCGCGCAAGCCCGTCGACCCGGCGGTGCGCGCATCCCATGCCCGCCGTCGCGCGCCGCGCGCCACCACCTGACCCAGATCGGCCACCAGTGACCCCGTCTCCCGCGATCGTCCGGCGTCGCACCCTCGGCGCCTCGCTCGGCCTCGGCGACGCCCTCTTCGCCTCCAACGAGGAGAAGTCGTTCGCCCGCGCCATCGAGGCCGGCCTCGACAAGGTCGAGGAGGGGCTCACCGCGCAGCTCTCGTTCGCCGACGACATCGCGGACGCCGCGGGCCGCTACCTGCTCGACGCCGGCGGCAAGCGCGTGCGCCCCGTGCTCGCGCTCCTCACGGCGCAGCTCGGCGACGGCGCCAACGACGACGTCGTGGTGGCCGCCCAGGCGGTCGAGATCACGCACGTCGCCTCGCTCTACCACGACGACGTCATGGACGACGCGCAGGTGCGTCGCGGCGTCCCGAGCGCCCAGACGGTGTGGGGCAACTCGGTCGCGATCCTCACGGGCGACCTGCTCTTCGCGCGCGCCTCGAAGCTCATCGCGGGGCTCGGCGAGCGCGCCCTCACCATCCAGGCCGACGTGTTCGAGCGGCTGTGCCTCGGCCAGCTGCACGAGACGATCGGGCCCCAGCACGGCCAGGACCCCATCGAGCACTACCTCGGCGTGCTCGCCGACAAGACCGGCTCGCTCATCTCGTGCGCCGCGCTCGTGGGCGTCATCTTCTCGAACGCGCCCGACGAGTACCGCGAGCCCGTCACGCAGTTCGGCGAGAAGGTCGGCGTCGCCTTCCAGCTCGTCGACGACGTCATCGACCTCTCCGCCGCCATCGAGCAGACGGGCAAGGCCGCCGGCACCGACCTGCGCGCGGGCGTGCCGACGCTGCCGCTGCTCTACCTCCGTCGCGAGGCCGAGACGGATGCCGGGGCCGCCGCGCTCCTCGCCCGCCTCGACGAGGGCCTCGCCCCCGGCGCCGACGCCGAGATCTTCGCCCAGGCCGTCGCGGAGCTGCGCGAGCACCCCGTGACCGCCGCGACGCTCGCCGAGGCGCACCGCTGGGCCGACGAGGCCGTCGCGGCGCTCGCCCCGCTGCCCGAGGGGCCGGTCAAGAAGTCCCTCAGCCGCTTCGCGCAGGCGATCGTGGAGCGCTCCGGCTGAACGCCCGCGCCGCCTCCGCACGCACCCCCACGCGCCCAGGCGCACAGGAAGGAACCCCATGAAGCTCCGCCTCGCCATCGTCGGCGCCGGCCCGGCCGGCATCTACGCCGCGGACATCCTGCTCAAGCACGAGCGCAGCTTCGACGTGTCGATCGACCTGTTCGAGCAGCTGCCCGCCCCCTACGGCCTCGTGCGCTACGGCGTCGCGCCCGACCACCCGCGCATCAAGGGCATCATCACCGCGCTGCGCGAGGTGCTCGACCGGGGCGACATCCGCATCTTCGGCAACGTGCTCTACGGCCGCGACATCACGCTCGACGACCTCAAGCGGCACTACCACGCGGTCATCTTCGCGACCGGCGCCGTGCGGGATGCCGCCCTCGACATCCCGGGCATCGACCTGCCCGGCAGCTACGGCGCCGCCGACTTCGTGAGCTGGTACGACGGCCACCCGGACGTTCCGCGCACCTGGCCCCTCGAGGCCGAGTCGGTCGCCGTCATCGGCAACGGCAACGTCGCGCTCGACGTGGCCCGCATCCTCGCAAAGCACCCCGAGGACCTGCTGCCGACCGAGATCCCCGACAACGTCTACGAGGGACTGAAGGCCTCGCCCGTCACCGACGTGCACGTGTTCGGCCGCCGCGGCCCCATGCAGGTGAAGTTCACCCCGCTCGAGCTGCGCGAGCTCGGCGAGCTGCGCGACGTCGACATGATCGTCTACGACGAGGACTTCGACTACGACGAGGCGTCGCGCCGCGCGATCGAGTCGAACAAGCAGGTCTTCGTGATCGACAAGGTGCTGAGCCAGTGGCGCCAGCGCGAGGTCGGTCAGGCGTCGCGCCGCCTCCACCTGCACTTCTACGCGAAGCCGGTCGAGATCGTCGGCGACGAGAACGGCATCACGGCCTTCCGGTACGAGCGCACCGAGCCGGACGGCTCGGGCGGCGTGCGCGGCACGGGCGAGATCCGCGAGGTGCCGGTGCAGGCGGTCTACCGGGCCGTCGGCTACTTCGGCTCGCCCCTCGACGGCATCCCGTTCGACGAGGACCGCGGTGTCATCCCGAACCACGAGGGCCGCGTGCTCGACCGCCAGAACGAGGTCGTGCCGGGCGTGTACGCAACGGGCTGGATCAAGCGCGGACCCGTGGGCCTCATCGGCCACACGAAGTCGGACGCCATGGAGACCATCTCGCACCTCGTGAAGGATCAGGCGAGCTGGTGGAGCCCCCAGGAGCCCGACGAGGACGCGATCCCCGCCCTGCTCCAGGAGCGCGGCGTGATCTACACCGACCTCGACGGCTGGCACCGTCTGGACGCGCACGAGATCGCCCTCGGCGCGCCCCACGGTCGTGCGCGCGTCAAGGTCGTGCCGCGCGACGAGATGGTACGCGTCTCCCGCGACTGACGCTCCCGTTAGTTGCACGCGCGCCCGTAAGTACGGGCGCGCGTGCAACTAACCGGTCACTGGAGGCCGGCGGTGAGGCGCATGAGGTTGTCGACGATGCGGATGGCGCGCGGCCGCTGCTGCCACTCCTCGAGGGTGAGCTCGCGGCTCACCGCGCGGTAGGAGTCCTCCACCTCGCGGAGCTGGCTGAGGAACGGCTCGCCGTGCACCATGACCGAGATCTCGAGGTCGAGCGTGAACGAGCGCATGTCCATGTTGCTCGAGCCGATGATCGCGACCTCGTCGTCGAAGGTCATGTGCTTCGCGTGCAGGATCGTCGGGGCCGGGTAGAGGTAGATCTTCACGCCCGCCTTGAGCAGCGCCTCGTAGTAGCTGCGCTGCGCGTGGTACACCATGAACTGGTCGCCCATCTCGGACACGAACAGCTCGACGTGCAGCCCCGACTGGGCGGCCGTCGTCACGGCGTAGAGCATCGAGTCGTCGGGCACGAAGTACGGGCTCACGAGGACGATGCGCTTCTGCGCGTTGTAGACGAGCGAGTTGAAGAGCCGCAGGTTGTTCTCGACCGAGAACCCCGGGCCGCTCGGCACGACCTGGCAGTCGAGGTGGCCGTCTCCCGTGAGGCGAACGGGCGCCGCCTCCCGCACGAGCAGCTCGTCCGTCTCCGAGTACCAGTCGGTGACGAAGATCGCGTCGATGCCCGCGACCACGGGCCCCTCGAACCGCACCCAGTAGTCCTTCCAGTGCAGTCCCTTCCGGTGGTTCTTCCGCTTCTGGTACGGGGTCTCGATGACGTTGAGCGAGCCCGTGAAGGCGACCTCGCCGTCGATCACGAGGAGCTTGCGGTGGTTGCGCAGGTCGGGGCGCTGGAACCGCCCCTTGAAGGGCTGCAGCGGCAGCATGAGGTGCCACTCGATGCCCGCGTCGGTGAGGAACCGCTTCGTGCGGCGGAAGCCGGGGTACTGCCAGTTGCCGAGGTGGTCGAGCAGCACGCGCACCTTCACGCCGCGGGCCCGGGCCTCGGCGAGCGCCTCGAAGAACGGCCGCGTCGTCGCGTCGAGCGACAGTATGTAGAACTCGACGTGGATGATCCGCTTCGCCCTGCGGATCTCCTCGACCATCGCGTCGAGGGCCTCCTGGTTGTCGGCCCACATCCGGGCGCTGTTGCCGCCCACGAGCGGCATCGCGCCGAGGGTGCGGTTGAGCTCGACGAGCGGCTCGAGCCACGTCGGCCACGACGGGTCCTTCTGCACCAGCTCGATGCCCTCGGTCGTCTCGAGGATGTACTCGTTGATCTCGCGCTGCTTGCGGCGGCGGCCCTTGGGCAGCCGCGCGCTCCCGAACAGGAGGAAGAACAGCACCCCGAGGTAGGGGATGAAGAAGATCGCGAGCAGCCACGCCATCGCCGTCTGCGGACGGCGGTTGCGCGGCACGATGACGAGCGCCGCGATCCGGACGCCGAGGTCGATCAGGATGAGGGCGATGACGGACGCGAGCGAGAGCCACGCGAGCAGTCCGTCGTCCACAGCCTCAGTCTGGCCTGCCGCGGCGAACGCCGCCATCGCGCCGCGCCTCGCGGACATCAGGTGGAGCGGATCGCGCCCGCCTGGGCGAGCCCGGCGGCGGCCTCCTCGTCGGCGATCACGGTGACGTCGTCGTGCAGCTGGAGCGCGGACGCCGGGCACGCCGGATCGACGGGGCCTCGGAGTGCGCGCTCGAGCGCCTCGGCCTTCGCGGCGCCGCGCGCGATGAGCAGGATCCGGCGTGCTTCGAGGATCGTGCCGACCCCCTGCGAGAGGGCGGCCTCGGGGGTGTCGGCGAGCGTGCTCAGGAGCCCGCGGTTGGCTTGGCGCGTCGAGGGCGCGAGCTGGACGACGCGCGTGCGGCTCGCGACGTCCGTGCCCGGCTCGTTGAACGCGATGTGCCCGTTGCGTCCGATGCCGAGCACCTGCAGGTCGACTCCCCGGGCGAGCACCCGCTCGTAGCGGACGCACTCCTCGTCCGGGTCGGGTGCGTCCCCGCGCAGGAAGTCGCAGTGCTCACGCGCGATGCCGAGCGGTCCGGTCACCTCGCGGTGAAGCTGGTGCGCGTACGAGTCGGCGTGGTCGGGCGCGAGTCCGAGGTACTCGTCGAGGGCGACCGCGTGTGCGCGCGAGAAGTCGACGAGGCCCGCCTGCCGTCTCCGGGCGAGCTCGGCGTAGAGCGGCGCGGGCGTCGCCCCGGTCGCGAAGCCGAGGGTGGCATCCGGGCGCGCGGCGACGACCTCGGCGACGAGGTTCGCCCCCGTCGCGATCGCGTCATCCGCTCCGACGACGACGCGGATCACGGCTCGATCGTGGCGATGCGGTCGGCGTGCATGGCCTCGATGGCAGCGTTGCGCCCGTCGCCGTCGGGCATGTTCATCGACCGGTAGACGGGGGGCACGAGGCCCTCCGCCAGGTAGCGCCGCGCGATGCCCTCGGTGATCATCTGGACGACGACGATCCCCATGAGGTTCGACACGGCCCCGACCGACACCGCGTCGTCGAGCGGGAGGGTCGCGTCGCCCGCGGGACCGAGGTTGTCGATCACGATGTCGGCCACCTCGAACAGCCGCTTGCCGGACGGGTGGCGCGACTCGACCTGCGTCGTGTGCGCCATCGATGTGAGCGCGATGACGGGGATGCCCTCGCTGCGGGCGATCGAGGCGAACTCCACGGTGATCCCGTTGATGCCCGAGTTCGACGCGACCATCACGATGTCCTTCTCGGCGTCGATGCGGGTGAGGTCCCACAGCTGGCGCGCGAAGCCCGGGTCGCGCTCGAGCAGCGGGTCGGAGACCGCCGAGAAGGGAAGGCCGCCGCGCGTGGCGAGGTCCTGCATGCGGATGAGGTTGATGGGGCGCAGGCCGCCCGCGCGTCCGGCCATCTCGTGCATGGGGAGGCGCGCGTGTCCGGTCGCGAAGGCCTGCAGGATGCCGCCCGCGATCATGCGGGGTGCGATCGCGTCGACAGCGGCGGTGATCGCCGCCTCCTGGGTGCTCACGAGGCGCGCGATGTGGTCGAGGGCGATCTGAGGGTAGCTGTAGCTCACGAGTGCTCCAATACGGGGTGGGTGTGGTCGAGGGTGGAGAGCGCGACGCGCAGCTGTGCGCGCGCGCTCGGCTCCGCCTGGGGGGAGACGCGCGCGGTGCGCGCCTCGTAGGTGTCGTCGGCGTAGGCGGCGGCGTCGGGGAGGTAGCCCTGATAGGGGCCGGCGCATCCGATGAGGCGGACGGGCCCCGGCTGATCGGCGAGCGACTGCGCGGTGGAGGAGAACACCTCGAACGGCAGGGCGATCCAGGTCACGTGGCCGAGGCGCACGAGCCGCGCGGTCGCCTCGACGGGGTCGGGGACGGGGCGCTCGGCGACCGCGAGCTCGATGCGGGCGCCGTCGACGACCGACTGGAGCACGGATGCCGTGTCCTCGTCCGCCGCAGCCCGACGCTCCTCGGCGTCGGCGAGACGCGCTCGCGCCGCAGCGGGGTCGCGGAGGGCGGCTGGGAGCGCGAGGTCCGCGTCGTGGACGGAGAGCCGGGGGCCCACCGGGACGCCCCACGGGATCGCCGTGAGCACGGCGTCGGCCGTGAGCGCGCCGAGCCTCTCGGCCTCGGCGGGGCTCGCCTCCCGGCGGGTGAACCGCGTGGACAGGTCGCCGCTCGCGCCGTCGAGGAATGCGACGACGGCGTCGGGGTGGCGTCGCCGCAGCTCCCGGCGGAGGGCGCCCGGCCAGTCGGCCGACCACGAGAGGTTGTCGGGGCCCAGCACCGTCGCGTGGCAGGGAACGTCGACGATGATCGCGGTGACCCGGTCGTCCACGGCGAGCGTCAGCACCCCCACCGTGACGTCGACGGCGGCGTCGAGGTAGGCGCGGCGGCTCGCGAGCCCCCGCACCGTCGGCTCGCTCCAGCTCGCCTCGGCGGGCACGCGGTCGCGCCACGCGACAGCGACCGCGAGCTCGAGCCGCACGAGCAGCTCGGAGACCGCGGCTTCGTCGAGCGCGGCGACGTGGCCCGGCGCGAGCTCGCCCAGCCAGTGGGCGGGGCCGCTGTGGGTGTGCGAGGCCGCGAAGACGACGGGCACCGCGCGTCCGGCGATGCGCGTCACGATGCGCTCGAGTTCGCGCGTGAGCCGCTCGGTGACGGCGACCGCGTCGAGCGCCACCCAGACGAGCTGCGCGCTCCCGTCGTCGAGGACGACGACCGATGCCTCGAGGTCGTCGAGCGTCGAGACGGCGTGCGCCTCCCCGCGGGCGATGTATCCCGCGAGCGGGCCGGTCCGCGACGGGGTGACGGTCGCGCGAGCCGCGCCGACGCGCAGTCGTCCGCTCATGACGCGTCGGGCTCCCGGAGCGCGCCGAGCAGGTAGGCGGTCTGCGAGAGCGGGTTCGTCACGGCGGTGCCCACCACGACGGCGTGCGCACCGGCCGCGATCGCCGCGGCGACGTCGTCCCGCGTGCGGATGCGCCCCTCGGCGACGATGGGCACGTCGATGCGCGGGGCGAGGGCGGCGATGAGGTCGATGTCCGGGTCGAGCGGCACGCGCCCCGAGGTGTATCCGGACAGCGTCGTGGCGACGGCGTCGGCCCCCGCGGCGGCTGCGGCCACGCCCGCTTCGAGCGTGTCGACGTCGGCCATGATCGCCACGTCCGACGCCGCTCGGATGCGTGCGACCTCGTCGGCGAAGGTGCGTCCGTTGGGCCGGGGCCGCAGCGTGCCGTCCATCGCGACGATGGCGGCGCCCGCCTCCACGAGACGCAGCGCGGTCTCCGCGTCGGGCGTGATGAAGACGCCTTCGGTGCCGACCTTGTCGATGCCGATGATCGGGACCGACACGGTCGCGGCGATCGCGCGGACGTCCTCCAC
Organism: Microbacteriaceae bacterium; assembly: GCA_003852775.1. Lineage (GTDB taxonomy): Bacteria > Actinomycetota > Actinomycetes > Actinomycetales > Microbacteriaceae > Homoserinibacter. The sequence goes on from RDDZ01000092.1 coordinate 34,200, forward strand.
GCCGTTCGCGCGGATGCCGGACGCCCCACCCAGCTCGGCCGCGCGCGCCATGAGTGCCATCACTGAGCTGTCGCGCAGCGGGTTCGGGGCGTACGCCTGGCACGAGATCACGAGCGACGAGGCGGGGATGAGGGAGGAGAAGCGGTTCATGCGGCGGAGCTTTCGGGTCGCGTCAGGATCTCGACGAGCGGGCGGTAGATGCTCGGGCCGTCGGCCGCGATGCGCGCGGCGCCGTCGAGCGGGCTGCCGGCCGAGGGGACCGTCAGCAGATGGGCGGCGCGTGCCGCGAGAGCGTCGATGAACTCGCGTTCGAGGCGCGAGCCCGGCGCGATGAGGCGGCCGGTGACCGCGACGCGGTCGATGCCGGGCAGGGCCTCGGCGGCCGTGGCGCACGCGTGGGCGAGCTCCTCGGCGGCGTGGCGCACGATCGCAGCGGCGGCCGCGTCGTGCTCCGCCTCCTCGATCACGCGGGGCGCGAAGCGGGCCACCCGGTCGATGCGGTCGGTCATCTGGTAGAGCGCCCACGTCGCGTCGCGCGGTGAGCCTCCGAAGACCTCGTGCACGGCGGCGACGAGCGACGAGGGCGGGTTGCGTCCGTCGTCGCTGCGGAGCGCCGCTTCGAGGGCGGCCCGGCCGATCGAGAAGGCGCTGCCCGCGTCGCCGAACAGGAAGCCCCACCCGTCGATGCGGTGGCCGCGACCCTCGGCGTCGACCGCGAGCGTCACGCATCCGGTCCCCACGGCCGACACCACCCCCGGTCCGCCGAGTGCGCCCGCGTGGGCCGTCACCTCGTCGGGGGCGAGCACGACCTCGCGCACCGGGTGGTCGGCGAGCAGCATCCGCGCGAGACGGTCGCGCGAGGCGTGATCGATGGGGAGGCCCGTGTGCCCCACGACGAGCCGGTCGATCGTGCCCGGCGCGTCGGGCACCGCGGCGAGGGCGGCGCTCACGTTGGCGGCGACGGCGGCGAAGCCGTCGGTCGTCTGGATGAACCCCGCCACGGCGGCGTCCTCCGTGGTCCAGGAGGCGCGGGCTCGGGTCGTGGACTGACCGCCGTCGACGGCGATCCAGGTGCCCCCGCTCACTTGATGCCCGCGTTCATGGCGATGCCCTCGACGAACTTCTTCTGGAGCAGGAGGAACAGGGCGATCGTGGGGAGCACGGCGAGCAGCGCCGCCATGAGGATGACCGGGATGCCGGTGTCGCCGAGCTGGTTGCTCTGCATCGCGGCGAGCCCCACGGGGAGGGTGCGGTAGTCGTCGTCCGATGCCACGAGCAGCGGCCACAGGTGGCTGTCCCAGTTCGTCATGAAGATGAACAGCGCGAGCGCGCTGATCGTCCCGCTCACCGACGGCACGATGACCGACACGAGGATGCGGAACGGTCCCGCGCCGTCGAGGCGTGCCGCCTCGAGCAGCTCGTCGGGCACCGAATCGATGGCCTGCTTCATGAGGAAGATGCCGAACGCGCTCGTCGCGGCCGGGATGATGAGGCCCGCGAAGCTGTCGGTCCAGCCGAGGTCGAAGACGAGCTTGTAGAGCGGCACGTAGAGCACCTCGAGCGGGATCATGAGCGTCGCGATGACGAGGATGAATCCGGCGTTGCGGCCCGGGTAGTGGAACTTGCTGAAGCTGTAGCCGGCCGCCGTGCAGGTGATGACGTTGAGCACCGTCACCGAGACGCCGACGATCGTGCTGTTGAGGAAGTACGTGTCGAAGTTGCCGGCCTCGAACACCCGGGCGATGTTGTCCCAGCGCCACTCGGCGGGCCACCAGCTCGCGCCCGCGCCCATCTTCTCGCCGGGCGCCTTGAACGCCGTCAGCACCGCGTAGACGAGCACGCTGAAGATGGCGAGGCCTCCCGCGGCGGCTGCCACGAGGCCGATCGATGAGGCGATGCGTTCACGCTTCACGGTCAGTCCTTCCGTCGCAGCGCACGGATCTGCACGAGGGCGATCGCGAGCAGTGCGATGAACATGATCACGGCGACCGCGGAGGCGCGGCCCATGCGGGCGCTCTCGAACGCGGTCTTGTAGACGAACAGGTTGATGACCTCGGTTCCGAACGCGCCGTTCGTCAGCACCTTCTGCGGGCTGAACGCCTGGACGCCTCGGAGCACGGCCATGATGACGCAGACGAGCGTGATCGGGCGCAGGAGGGGAAGCGTCACGCTCCAGAAGCGACGGATCGCCCCCGCGCCGTCGAGGCGGGCGGCCTCGTAGACGTCCTGGGGGAGCGAGGCCATGCCGGCCAGGAAGAGGATGAGGAAGAAGCCGGTCTCCTTCCAGATGCTCATGATGACGAGCGCCCAGCGCGCGTAGGCCGAGCTCGTGAGCCACTGGACGTCGAGACCGAGCAGCTCGTTGAGCATGCCGTCCGGGTGCAGCACGACGCGCCAGACGATCGACGCCGCGACCCAGCTCGTCGCGAGCGGGAGGAACCACAGGAGGCGCACGAAGCCGGCGCCGAAGAGCTTCTGGGAGAGCACCTGGGCGAGCATGAGCGCGAGCAGAAGCGCGGTGCCGTAGGTGCCGATCGCGTAGAAGAGGGTCTGGCCGGTCGCTTCCAGGAAGCGCGGGTCGCTCGAGAGGTACGCGAAGTTCTTGAGGCCGACGAACTCCGGAGCCGAGGTGAGGCTGTAGTCGAAGAACGCCAGGGCGAAGACCTGGATGGCCGGGTAGATCGCGAACAGCGCGAACAGCGCGAGGGCGGGGACCGCGAACAGGAAGCCGGCGAGGGAACTGCGACGGGAGAGGGACCGTGCCCCCCGGGCGCGACGCCCGGGGAGCACGGTCATGGTGCGGGTGGAGCTCACGTCAGCCCTGCAGGATGCGGGTGACCGAGGCCGACGCCTCCGCCGCGGCGTCCTTCACGGACTTGCCGTCGAACACGACGTCGTTGACCATCTTCTGGATCACGTCCTGGACCTCGGCGTAGTGCGGCGTCACCTGGTCGAAGCGGCCGACCGAGTAGGCCTCGCCCCAGACGTCGATGAACGGGATCTCCTGGGCGGCGGGGGTCGTCTCCCAGCCCACGACCGGCTGCACGAAGTCGGTGCCCTCGAGGAACTCGGTCGGGTGGTCCGCCAGGAACTGGATGAAGCGCCAGGCCTCGGCCTGCTGCTTGCTGGCCTTGTTCACGGCGAGGTAGTAGGCGTAGACGCGCGAGGTGGGCTCGCTCGGGTTCGCCTGGGGGAGCGGAACGACCTGCAGGTTCGCGTAGGTCTCGGGGTTGGTCTCCGAGATCTGCTGCATGGCCCACGGGTAGACGATCGCCATCGACTGGGTGCCGGTCGCGAGGTCCTGGAACGGCGTCGTGGCCTCGCGGCTCGTCGCGTTCGGGTCGGCCGCGGCGGTCGGGCCGGTCGCGAGGTCGGCCCAGGTCTGCAGCGCGGCGATCGCCTCGGGCGAGTCGAGGGCTCCCTCGTCGCCGTCGGCGATCACGCCGCCGGTCTGGTGCAGCAGGGTCTGGTACTGCTGGGCGTACCAGAGCGAGTGCAGGTAGAGGAAGCTGAACGCCTGCGGGTGGCCCGCGGCGGCGAGCTTCTGGGCGGCCGCGCTCACGTCATCCCAGGTCTCGAGGGGCGTCGTCGCCGGGTCGAGACCTGCGTCCGCGAAGTGCGCGGTGTTGATGGCGAGTGCCGAGCCGTTGAACTCGCTCGGGAGGCCGTAGATCGTGCCGTCCTCGTCCGACGCGCCGGCGAGTGCGCCGTCGACGTAGCGCGCCGCCACCTCGGCCGCGTCCGCGGCGCCGAGCGCCTCGGGGTCGATCGGGGCGAGCAGGCCCTTCGGCAGGTACTCGCCGCGGATCGCCGCGTCGTCCATGTTGATGATGTCGGGACCCGAGCCGTTGCTGAGCGACGTCAGCATCTTGGTGTTGAAGTCGCCGTTGGGGATCGTCTGGTAGTCGATCGTGATGTTCGGGTTGGCCTCCTCGTACTCGTCGATGAGCGCCTCGAACACCTCGATCATGGGCGGGTGCGTGTGCGTCCAGAACGAGATGGTGATCTTCTCGTCGCCGCTGGGTGCCGACGCGGAGCACGCCACCAGCGAGGCTGCTGTGGCGATGCCCGCCGCGACGGCGAGGACCTTCGTCTTTCTCATTGCTTCTCCTTGGTTGGGGTGGTGCTGATGCGAGGGGTCAGGACGGCGAGGGGCCGAGGAGCTCCGCGCGCAGGCTGTAGCGGTCGCCTCGGTAGTACGAGCGCCCGAGCTCGATGACCGTGCCCGCGCGGTCGGCGCTCTCGACCAGGAGCTGGACGCACGGCTGGCGCTCGTCGATGCCGAGGCGCTCCACGACGTCCGAGGGCGGGAGCACGGCGTGGATGTCGAGGGTCGCGCGGTCGATCACGATCCCCCAGCGGTCGGCGAGCAGCTGGTACCAGCTCGTCTCGAGGTCGTCGCGGCGCAGGCCGGGGACGCGCTTGGTGGGGATCGTGGTCGTCTCGACGGCGAGCGGCAGGCCGTCGGCGAGACGAAGTCGCGTGAACTCGTAGACGGGCTCGCCGGTGGGCACGCGGAGACGGTGCGCGGCGAGGCGATCGGCGCGACGGGTGTCGAACGAGATCATCCGCGTCTCGGGCGTGAGACCTCGGCGGCGCATGTCCTCGCTGAACGAGGTCATCGCGATGCGGCGGGTCAGGCGGCTGCGGCTCACGTAGGTGCCGGCGCCCGGCCGGCGCTCGAGGCTCCCCGCGAGCACGAGCTCGTCGACGGCCCGGCGGAGGGTCATCCGGGAGACGCCGAACATCTCGGCGAGGGCCCGCTCGGGAGGCAGGGCGTCGCCTTCGTTGAGCTGCGCGAGCACGTGCTTGAGCTGCTCGCGAGCGTGTGCTGCACGGGGCGGCAGGGCCATCGCCGATCCTCCTCTCGGGTGCTGACCAATATGCACATCGAGAGACGGGCTAGCCAGCCCGATTCGAGAATTGGTTTAGACCAATTCCATGGCCCGGTTCGAGAACATGATTCTGACCAGGATTTATAACGAGCACATTTCGAGACAGCGGCCTAGTGCTAGACCAACCGCCCCTCGGTCGGCGGGCGCGGTGAACCCGCCCCGGCGCGGTCGCGGCCGGCTGGGGGAGGCGGGGTCAGCGCAGCGGCCTGCTCAGCGGAAGTTCACGAACTGCAGCGCGACGTCGAGGTCCTTGCCCTTGAGGAGGGCGATCACGGCCTGCAGGTCGTCGCGGCTCTTCGACTGCACGCGCAGCTCGTCGCCCTGGATCTGCGACTTGACCGACTTGGGGCCCTCCTCGCGGATGATCTTCGAGATCTTCTTCGCGTCCTCGGAGGAGATGCCCTCCTTCATGCGCGCCTCGATGCGGTACTCCTTGCCCGAGGGGAACGGGTCGCCGGCGTCGAGCGAGCGCAGCGAGATGCCCCGCTTGATGAGCTTCTGCTCGAAGACGTCGAGCACGGCCTTCACGCGGTCCTCGGAGTTCGCCTTCATGAGGATCTTCTCGCCGGAGAACTCGATCGACGCCCCGACGTTCTTGAAGTCGTAGCGCTGCGCGATCTCCTTCTGCGCCTGGTTGAGCGCGTTCTGGGTCTCCATCGGGTCGACCTTGCTCACGATGTCGAAAGAGGAATCTGCCATGCCGCCATGCTAGGACTTGACGGATGCGCGCCCGGCTCCGGATCGTCGGCGCGGTCGTGGCGGTGGTCGCCGCGATCGCGCTCCTCGCGGGTGCGATCGTGTGGTTCTTCGCGCCGCGCGGGGGAGGCGGCGGGGCGCCCGCGGCATCCGAGGAGCCGCTGCCGAGCTGGGCGCCGCCCGCCGAGCCGCCCGTCGTCGCGGCGGAGCGCACGGGCCCCGGCATCGGCGGGATCGTCGACCCCGCCTGGCTCGCCGCGACCTCCGCGGCCACCGGCATCCCCGAGCAGGCCCTCGCCGCCTACGCGGGCGCCGCGATCTTCAAGGCGGAGACGATGCCCGCGTGCGGTCTCAGCTGGGCGACGCTCGCGGGCGTCGGCGCGACGGAGTCCGACCACGGGCGGCACGGCGGCTCGCGGCTCGACGCGGACGGCACCGCGACGCCCGGCATCTTCGGGGTGGCGCTCGACGGCGAGGGCGTCGCGCTCATCCCGGACAGCGACGGCGGCGAGATCGACGGCGACCCCGACCTCGACCGCGCGGTCGGGCCCATGCAGCTCATTCCGGAGGCGTGGCGCAACTGGCACGTCGACGGCGGCGGCGACGGCGTGGAGGACCCGCAGAACATCTACGACGCGGTGCTCGCCGCCGCGAACTACCTGTGCCGCGCGAGCTCGGCGTTCCACACCGAGGAGGGCTGGCGCGCGGGCATCCGCTCCTACAACGTGCCCGAGCACTACCTCGGCACCGTCGCGAGGTACGCGGTGCGCTACGCGGAGGCGGTGCGGGCGCCCACGCCCGCGCCGACCCCGACGCCCGCGCCCTGACGGCTAGTGCCGTCGCGCCGTCGAGGAGCGCACGACGAGCTCGTACGGCAGGTCGATGTTGAGCTCCTCCGCCTCCCGGTGCCCCGGGTGCAGCTCGTCCATGAGCACCTCGACCGCCATCCGCCCCTGCATGTCGGGGAACTGCGCGATCGTCGTGAGGCCGAAGAACTCGGCGAGCTCGTGGTCGTCGATGCCCATGACCGACACGTCGCCCGGCACGTGCATGCCGAGGTCCTTCGCGGCGAGGATCGCGCCGATCGCCATCTCGTCGGATGCCGCGAAGATCGCGGTAGGACGCCCCTGCGGGTTGCCGAGCAGCTGCTTGGCCGCGTGGTAGCCGCCCTGCATCGTGAAGTCGGCGGCGTGGAAGAAGCGGTCGGGGGTCTCGAGACCCGCGGCGCGCATCGCCTCCTCGTAGCCGTGGCGGCGGTTGGTGGGCAGGTGGAAGTCCATCTCGAGCGCGTCGCCGCCGATGTGGGCGATCTCGGTGTGGCCGAGCGCGATGAGGTGCTCCGTGGCGAGGCGGCCGAGCTCGACGTCGTCGAGGCTCAGGGTGCGCACGCCCGGCAGCGGACCGCCGACGCCGACGATCGGCTTCTGCAGGTCGATGAGCCGCTTCACCTCGGCGGGCGTGAGCTCGAGCGAGACGGCGATCACGGCGTCCACGCGCTTGCGCAGCAGGAAGTGCTCGAACACGAGCCGACGCTCCTCGTCACTGCCGCCGAGGTTGTAGAGCGTGAGGTCGTAGCCCTGCTCGAGCAGGGCCGACTCGGCGCCCTCGATGACGGCGCCGTAGAACCAGCGGTTGAGGAACGGGATGACGACGCCGACGTTGCGCGTGCGTCCCGTCGCGAGGCCCGAGGCGCTCGACGAGACGACGTAGCCGAGCTGGTTCGCGGCGGCCTGCACCTTGGCCCGCGTCGCGGGCGAGACGGAGCCCCTGCCGGACAGCGCACGCGACACCGTCGCCGCGGAGACGCCCGCCAGCTGGGCGACCTCGTGGATGCCGGGCACGCGTCCTCCTGCAGGGTGATGACTGGTCGCATCCTATCGGCGCAGCACGTGGTCTCAGCGGGGCCCGCGACCTTGTATCCTTGACTGGCGCGAGCGGTTGGTGAGTACACGGGCCGAGCGCGCACCTGGCGAGTTACCCAAGCGGCCAAAGGGATCTGACTGTAAATCAGCCGGCATAGCCTTCGGGGGTTCGAATCCCTCACTCGCCACACCTGAAGGGCCTGGAGCGCTGAGCGCACCGGGCCCTTTCGTGTTCGTGAGGGCGCCGGCTAAGGGGCGCGGCGCGACTCGCGTAATCGTGAGAATTGGGCGGCGAACGTGACCCAGTTCCGGCTGATATGAGTCGCGATCGCATTCGGCCGGACCTGAAGCGGGCGCTCCTCCCCTAGATGTACTGCCCAGGGACGTTGTTTGATCTGGCTTCCCTGATGTGACGAGAACCTCCCGGCAGAGTGGAGCTGCTACCGCATCCGCTCTGAACCAGG
>RDDZ01000044.1 GCA_003852775.1 Microbacteriaceae bacterium
GGCGGCGCCGGACGGCGTCGCACCCTCGTTGCGATCGGCGTCGAGCGTGATGCCGCGCGCGGCGAGCACCGGGTCCCCGCCGCCGGGCGCCGCGACGCCGTCCTCCGTGACGCACGCGTCGACGAGCTCGCGCGCGAGGGCCGCACGGTCGGCGTCGCCCTCGGCATCACGCTCGACGCCGATCGCAACGAGGGTGCGACGCCGTCCGGCGCCGCCCTCCTCGCGGATGCCGCGGCACGGCTCGGGGGACTCGTCGCGCCGGGCTACCTCGAGGTCGCGGCGCGCGCTCTCGCGCCGAGCCTCCCCGCCGCGCTCGAGCGCCCGATCGCCTACGGGTCGACGCTCGCGGTCGCGGCGCGGTTCGCGGCCCCGCAGGCCGAGCTCGTGGTCGTGACGCGGGAGGCGACCGCCGAACACCCGCTCGTCGCGGTCGCGCGCGCCTGGGCGCGCCCGGGGCGCACTCTCGCGATCGTGACGGAGGCGCAGGCGGCGGCGCTCGCGGCGTCCGGGTTCGCGCTCTTCGCGGAGCGGGTGACGCGCGGCGGTGCGCCCACGGCCTACCTGTGCGAGGGGTTCACGTGCCGCCTGCCCACGACGGACGCGGGGGAGCTCGCGGAGCAGCTCGGCTCCGCCGCCGGGTGAGCGGTCGCGGAGCCGTCGGGCCGAGATCGAGCAGTCGCGGAGCGGTGTGGCCGAGACCGGGCGGGGTGGTGCGGGGGCTGGTTTCGACACGCGCCCGGCGGGCGCTACTCAACCAGCGGTGGGGCGAGCTGCGGGCGCTGCGTCCGTGCTCGTCTCGAGCGGCGCCTCCGGGTCGGCGACCCACTCGTTGAGGGAGCCGTCGTAGATGGCGACCGAGCGCTCCCCGAGGAGCGTGAGCGCGAGGGCGCTCGCGGCCGCCGCGATGCCGCCGCCGCAGTAGGTGATGATCTGCGGAGCCCCGAGCGCCGGGCCGAAGCGCTCGCGGAGGGCGTCGGCGCCGAGCACCGTATTGGCCTCGCGGTCGACGAGGAACGCGGCCGGCGCGGAGACCGAGCCGGGGATGTGGCCCGCACGGGCGCGCGAGACGACCTCGCCCGTGAACTCCTTGGGCGGCGTCGAGCACACGAGGGCCGCCTCGCGCTCGCCGCGCACGACCGCCTCGACGTCGGCCTTGTCGGCCCACAGCTCGGGCCGCGGCTCGGGCGTGAAGACGGCGGGCGTCGGCTCGACGTGGCCGAGCACGAGCTCACGGCCCTCGGCCCGCCACTTCGTGAGCCCGCCGTCGAGCACGGCGACGCGGTCGTAGCCGAACGCGCGGAACAGCCACCACAGTCGCGCGGCCCACTGGCCGACGGCGCTGTCGTAGACCACGAGGAGGGTGCCGTCGCCCACGCCGAGCGCGCCCGCCGCGGCGGCGAAGCGCTCGGCATCGGGGCGCGTGAACGGGTAGGCGCCCTCGGGGTCGGAGAACTCCTCGATGAGGTCGGCGAACACCGCCCCGGGCACGTGCCCCTCGAGGAGGTACTGCTCGTGGCCGCTCAGGTAGCCGATGCGCCCGTCGGGCTGTGTGAAGCTCACGACGGACGCGTCGGCCACGACGAGCCCGTCGCTCCCGAGGTGATCGGCGAGCCACTGCGTCGAAACGAGGGGTGCCGGGGGTGCGGGGAGTTCGGCGGTCATGCCAGCACGCTAACCGCGACCCGCGACCTCCGCCGGGTCGCGCGCAACACGTCGTAACCGCGCCGTAGCGTGGAGGCGATGGATCCGCGCTACCGCATCACCTCCGACCGTGCCGAGATCGACCGCGAGCGGGTGCACCGCTGGCTGAGCGACGACAGCTACTGGGCGGCGGGCCGCTCCCGCGCGCGCCAGGACGCCGCGATCGACGGCTCGCGGTGCTACGGGGTGATCGACGACTCGGCGGCGAGCAGGTCGCGTTCGCGCGTGTCGTGACCGACGGCGCGACCTTCGCGTGGCTGTGCGACGTCTACGTCGATCGCGCCCACCGGGGCCGGGGCGTCTCGGTCGCGCTCGTCGGGCACATCGTCCGCGAGCTCGAGGCCCTCGACCTGCGCCGCTGGGTGCTGCGCACGGGCGACGCGCACGGACTGTACGAGCGTTTCGGGTTCACCGAGCTCGACGAGCTCGAGAGCTGGATGGTGCGCGAGCTCCCCGCGGGCGGCATCCGCTGACCGGAGGCCGCTACCTCGCGGACGGCGCATGCGCAACCCGCTCGCGGCAGCGGCATCCGGGTGCCTAGCCTGGGCGCATGTTCCGCCGAAGCGCAGCCATCGTCCTCCTCGCGGGTTCCGCGATCACCCTCAGCGGATGCGTCATGCTCCCGGAGGTCGACGGTCCTGACCGCGACCCCGCACCCGGTGCCTCGGACGCCGCCCTCACGTGCGACGGCGAGCTCCGCATCGACCAGCCCGGGGAGTACCGCGTGGGCGACTGCGACGAGCTCGAGATCGCGGGTCGGGACATCGAGGTCCTCGCGGGCGAGGTCGGATCGCTCGTGATCCGCGGTGACGAGAACGACGTCGAGACCGCGTCGCTCGGCTCCGTCGACATCGAGGGGCAGGGCAACGAGATCGATGCGACCGTCGTCGGCGCCGTCGACATCGCGGGCGATCGCAACAGCGTCGACAGCCGCGGCGATGTGGGGGCCGTCACGATCCAGGGCAACGACAACGAGGTCGAGTACGGCGGGAACGTCGGGTCGGTCGACGACGGCGGCGACCGCAACGAGGTGCGGCAGGAGCGCTGACCGCCGATCGGGGAGCCGGGATCGGCACCTCCGGCCCGGAGCCGGGTCAGCGCAGCGTCTTGCGCGAGGTGATCTGGCCGGTGTCGAAGCCGAGCAGGTGCAGGCCGCCGTGGAAGCGCGCGTGCTCGACCTTGATGCAGCGGTCCATGACGACCGTGAGCCCCTTCGACTCGCCGTAGTAGGCGGCCTCCTCGTTCCAGATGCCGAGCTGCACCCAGATCGTCTTCGCGCCGATCGCGAGCACGTCGTCGATCACCTGCGGGATGTCGCTGCCGCGGCGGAACACGTCGACGATGTCGGGCACGACGGGCAGGTCGGCGAGCGACGCGTAGACCGGCTGCCCGAGGATCTCGGTCGCGTTCGGGTTCACGAAGTAGAGGTCGTAGTCGCTCGACTGCTGCAGGTAGGTGGCGACGAAGTACGACGAGCGCGCCGGGTTCGGCGAGGCGCCGACGATCGCGACCGACTTCGCGCGGCGCAGGATGTCGCGGCGCTCCTGCGCGCTCGGGCCGATCCAGGTGCGCTTGCTGCGCAGGAGCTTCGCGAGCGGCGAGTCGGCGGGGAGCTCGCACGAGAGGCCGTTCTGCAGGTTGACGGTCTCGAGGTCCGGGGTCGGGGCGGCGGCGCTCATGCGGTCATTCTCCCCTCGTCGCGACGGTCAGCGCTCGGTCGAGGTCGTACAGGATGTCGTCGACGTCCTCGATGCCGACCGAGATGCGCACGAGGCCCGGCACGACGCCGCCGTCGAGCAGCTGCTGCTCGGTGAGCTGCGCGTGCGTCGTCGACGCGGGGTGGATGACGAGCGTCTTCGCGTCGCCGATGTTGGCGAGGTGGCTCGCGAGCTCGACCGACTCGATGAAGCGGCGGCCGACGGTGCGGGAGTCGGCGGTCGCCGAGCCCTTCACGCCGAAGCTGAACACCGATCCGGGGCCGAGCGGGAAGTAGCGCTGCGCGCGCTCGAAGTGCGGATGCGACTCGAGGCCCGCCCAGTTCACGAACTCGATGCGGTCGTCGGCGGCGAGGAACTCGGCCACCTTGCGCGCGTTGTCGACGTGCGCCTGCATCCGGAACGGGAGCGTCTCGACGCCCTGCGCGAGCAGGAACGCCGAGTGCGGCGCGAGGGCGGGCCCGATGTCGCGCAGCTGCTCGGCGCGCAGGCGCGTGAGGAAGGCGTACTCGCCGAAGTTGCCGTGCCAGTTGAGGCCGCCGTAGTGGGGCACCTCCTGGTCGAAGAGCGGGAAGCGCTCGTTCGCCCAGTGGAAGCGCCCCGACTCGACGACGACGCCGCCGAGGGTCGTGCCGTGGCCGCCGAGGAACTTCGTGGCGGAGTGGATGACGACGTCCGCGCCCCACTCGATCGGGCGGTTGAGGTAGGGGGTCGCGACGGTCGAGTCGACGATGAGGGGCAGATGGTGCGCGTGCGCGACCTCGGCGAGGCCCTCGAGGTCGGCGATGTCGCCGGACGGGTTCGTGATGGACTCGACGAAGATGAGCTTCGTCGTGTCGGTGATCGCGGCCGCGTAGTCGGCCGGGTCGGTGCCCGTCACGAAGGTCGTGTCGACGCCGAAGCGGCGCAGCGTCACGTCGAGCTGGGTGACCGAGCCGCCGTAGAGGCTCTGTGCCGCGACGATGTGGTCGCCCGCGCCGGCGAGCGACGCGAAGGTGATGAACTCGGCCGAGAGACCGGTGGCCGTGGCCACGGCGCCGAGGCCGCCCTCGAGGGAGGCGATGCGCTCCTCGAAGCTCGCGACGGTCGGGTTGGCGAGGCGCGAGTAGATGTTGCCGTACTTCTGCAGCGCGAAGCGGGCGGCCGCATCCGAGGTGTCGTCGAAGACGAACGCGCTCGACTGGTAGATGGGCAGCGCGCGGGCTCCGTGCACCGGGTCGGGGATGTTGCCGGCGTGGATCGCGCGGGTGCGGAAGCCCCACGCGTGGTCGGAGCCGTGGGCGGGGGCGGCGGGCGAGGCGGCGTCGCTGTCTGGCATTCGGCCAGGCTACCGGCGGCCCCGGGAGTGTTGCGGTGTGTTTCAGATCCAGGAACGGAACCAGTAGTGGAGCTGCTGGAACCACAGGGGCGTCGGCTGCGCCGACCACAGGGGCCAGAAGAACACCGAGACGAGCACGACGAGCAGGAGGTAGACGCCGACGGTCCAGAGGCCGGCGCGGCGGCGGGGCTCCGGGTCGTCGCGCGAGCCGGCCACCGCGGCGATCGCGGCGGTCAGCGCGAGCACCATGAAGGGCTCGAAGACGATCGTGTAGAACTGGAACACCGTGCGGTGCAGGTAGGCGAGCCAGGGCAGGTAGCCCGCCGCCATCCCCGTGAGGATGAACGCCTCGGCCGTCACGGTGCGGCCGTGCCGGAGCCGCAGCGCGGTGCGCACGCACACGAACACGAGGGCGGCCGTCGCGCCCCACCACAGCAGCGGGTTCGCGATGTCGAGGATCGCCTCCGCGCGCCCGTCGCCGAGGTTCTCGTAGTGCATGCTCGTCGGCCGCACGAGGAACAGCCAGGTGAGCGGGTTCGCCTGGTAGTCGTGCGGGGTCGTGAGCCCGGCGTGGAAGTTCAGGATGGCCGACTGGTAATGCCACCAGTTCTGCACGTCGTAGGGCACCCACGCGAGGGCGCCTCCCCAGGCCGTGCCGCCGCCCGTCTCGATCCAGCGACGGTAGTAACCGCCGTCGGTGGCGAACCAGCTCCACCAGCTCGCGACGTAGACGACGAAGGCGAGCGGCACGAGCAGCACGAAGTTCACGGGCCCCTGACGAAGCGCCGCCGCGACGCCCCAGCCCGGGATGCCGGCGCGCCTGCGCAGGAACGCGTCGGCGACGACCGTGTAGATCCCGAACGCGGCGAGGAAGGTGAAGCCGTTCCACTTGACGGCCGCGGCGCAGCCGAAGGCGAGCGACGCCGCGACGAGCCACGGACGCGCCCACAGCACGGGACCGTGGGGGAGCGGTCGCCCGGCGGCACGGCGCTCGGCCGCCCAGCTCGCGATGCGGTCGGCGACCCGTCCGCGGTCGAGCAGCACGAAGTACGCCCCGAGCAGGGCGAAGAACGCGACGCCCGTGTCGAGCAGCGAGACGCGGCTCATGACGATCGCGTTGCCGTCGATCGCGAGCAGGCCGCCCGCGACGACGGCGAGCGTCGTCGACGCGAACAGCCGCTTCGCGACGAGCATCGTGAGCGCCACGAGCAGGATGCCGACCACCGCCATGCCGACGCGCCAGCCGAACGCGCTGTCGGTGCCGAACGCGGCCATCCCGGCGGCGATGATCCACTTGCCGAGCGGCGGGTGCACGACGAACGCCGCGTCGGTGTGGTGCACGTCGGGGTCGCCCGCGGCGAACGACTCGTTCGCGCCCTCCGGCCATCGCGCCTCGTAGCCGAGGTGCGAGAGCGTGTACGCGTCCTTCACGTAGTACGTCTCGTCGAAGACGATCTGGTGCGGGTGGTCGAGGCCCGCGAGGCGCGTCACGGCGGCGACGGCGAGCACGGCCGCGGGGGCTCCCCACTCGGCGGCGCGACGGATGCGCGGGTCGGCCGCCCAGCGCTGCCACACGTCGTCGAGACGCGATCCGGTCGGCTCGTCGTCCGGGTCGTGGCCCGTGCGCGCCGCGGTCCGCAGGATGCCGTCGAACTCGACGTCGCGACGGTGCCGGGCCGCGCGCTCATCCATCCCGGCATCGTATCCGCGCCGTATTCCCCTCGCGACGCGGGAGGATGGTGGGGTGATCATCCTCGCGGCGACGCCCATCGGCAACCTCGGCGACGCCTCCCGGCGGCTCGTGGAGGCGCTCGAGAACGCCGAGGTGATCGCGGCCGAGGACACCCGCACGACCGTGCAGCTGCTGCGCGCGCTCGGCGTCGAGAACCGGCCGCGCCTCATCGCCCTGCACGAGCACAACGAGACGGCGAAGGCCGCGGAGCTCGTCGAGCTCGCGCGCGACGGCGACGTGCTCGTGCTCTCCGACGCCGGCATGCCCACCGTCTCCGACCCCGGGTTCCCGCTCGTCGCGGCGGCGGCGGACGCCGGGGTGACGGTCACCGCGATCCCCGGCCCGAGCGCGGTGCTCACGGCGCTCGCGGTGTCGGGCCTGCCGACCGACCGCTTCTGCTTCGAGGGCTTCCTGCCGCGCAAGGGACGCCTCGCCTCGCTGCGCGCACTCGCGAACGAACCGCGCACGCTCGTCTTCTTCGAGTCTCCGCACCGCATCGCCGACGCGCTCGCCGACCTCGCGACGGCCTTCGGCGCGACCCGTCGCGCGGCCGTGTGCCGCGAGCTCACGAAGCTCCACGAGGAGGTCGCACGCGGAACCCTCGCCGAGCTCGCCGAGCGCTTCGCAGACGGCACGCGCGGCGAGATCGTCGTCGTCGTCGAGGGCGCCGCCCGCGCGACCGTGAGCTTCGACGACGCGCTCGCGCAGGTACGGGCCCTCACGGCATCCGGCACCCGCCTCAAGGACGCGACCGCCGAGGTCGCCGAGGCGACGGGCCTCTCGCGCCGAGAGCTCTACGAGGCGGCGCTCAAGAGCTGAGGGCCGGGAGGCCACCGGTCGCCGTCACAGTCACGGGCGCGCAACTAGACTCGTCGCCATGCCGTCCGGCGAGAGCTTCTTCATCACGACCCCCATCTTCTACGTCAACGACGTGCCCCACATCGGTCACGCCTACACGGAGGTGGCGGCCGACGTGCTTGCGCGTTGGCACCGCCAGGCGGGCGACGACACGTGGCTGCTCACCGGCACCGACGAGCACGGGCAGAAGATCCTGCGCACGGCCGTCGCGAACGGCGTCGAGCCCAAGCAGTGGGCCGACCAGCTCGTCGAGTCGGCGTGGAAGCCGCTCCTCGAGACGATCGACATCTCCAACGACGACTTCATTCGCACGACCGAGCCTCGCCACGAGGACGCGGTCGCGCTCTTCCTGCAGAAGCTCTACGACGACGGCTTCATCTACGACGGCGAGTACGAGGGCTACTACTGCGTCGGCTGCGAGGAGTACAAGCAGCTCGACGACCTCGAGACGCCGGAGGAGGGCGAGTACGCGGGCCAGCTCGTGTGCCGCATCCACTCGCGCCCCGTCGAGATCCTCAAGGAGAAGAACTACTTCTTCCGGATGAGCCAGTTCACGGACGCGCTGCTGGACCTCTACGAGACGCAGCCCGACTTCGTGCAGCCCGAGAGCGTGCGCAACGAGATCGTGCAGTTCGTACGCCAGGGGCTCTCCGACCTCTCCATCTCGCGGTCGAGCTTCGACTGGGGCATCAAGGTGCCGTGGGACCCGACGCACGTGGTCTACGTGTGGTTCGACGCGCTCCTGAACTACATCACGGCGGTCGGCTACGGCACCGACGACGAGGACTTCGCGCGCCGCTGGCCCGCGTCCCACCTCGTCGGCAAGGACATCGCCCGCTTCCACGCGGTCATCTGGCCCGCCATGCTCATGGCGGCGGGCCTGCCCGTGCCGCGCCGCGTGTTCGGCCACGGCTGGCTGCTCGTCGGCGGCGAGAAGATGTCGAAGTCGAAGCTCACCGGCATCGCGCCGCAGCAGATCACCGACACCTTCGGCTCGGACGCGTTCCGCTACTACTTCCTGCGCGCGATCACCTTCGGCCAGGACGGCTCGTTCAGCTGGGAGGACCTCTCCGCCCGCTACCAGGCCGAGCTCGCGAACGGCCTCGGCAACCTCGCCTCGCGCGTCATCGCGATGGTGGGCCGCTACTACGACGGCGTGCTGCCGGCTCACGCGGGCTACCAGGATGCCGACCTCGCCATCCAGCGGGTCGTCGCGAAGGCGGCGGCGGATGCGGACGCCGCGATCGAGCGCTTCGCCATCAACGAGGCGATCGCCGCGATCTGGACGATCGTCGACGAGCTCAACGGCTACATCACCGAGCAGGAGCCGTGGGTGCTCGCGAAGGACGAGGCCACGCGGGCGCGCCTCGGCACCGTGCTCTACACGGCATCCGAGGGGCTTCGTGCGCTCGCGACCCTCCTCGCGCCGATCATGCCGCAGGCGACCGGCAAGCTCTGGACCGCGCTCGCGGGCGAGTCCCTCGGCCCGCTCTCGGAGCAGCGCATCCGCGAGGCCGGCACGTGGGGCGTGCTGCAGCCGGGCTCGGCGGTGAGCCCGCTCGAGCCGCTGTTCCCGCGCATCGAGGACGCCGACTCGGGAGCCGCGTGACCGACGCGTTCCTGCGAGCGAGGGAGGCCCCGGAGGGGCCGCCCCGCGACTACCCGCCCCTTCCCGAGGCGCTCGTCGTGCCCGTGTACGACAACCACACGCACCTCGAGATCGCCGACGGCGCCGAGCCGCTCGACTACCGCGAGCAGCTCGACCGCGCCTCGGCCGTCGGGGTGAAGGGCGTCGTGCAGGTCGGCACCGACCTCGCGACCTCGCGGTGGAGCGCGGAGGTCGCGGCCGTCGAGCCGCGCGTGCTCGCGGCGGTCGCCATCCATCCGAACGACGCACCCGAGCTGCTCGAGCAGGGTCTTCTCGAGGAGCACCTCGCGGGCATCGACGAGCTCGCGGCCCGACCCCGCGTGCGGGCGATCGGCGAGACGGGCCTCGACTTCTTCCGCACCGACGAGGCGGGGCGCGACGCGCAGTACCGCTCCTTCGAGGCGCACATCGAGATCGCGAAGCGCCACGGTCTCGCGCTGCAGATCCACGACCGCAACGCGCACCGTGAGGTCCTCGAGACGCTCGACCGCGTCGGCGCCCCCGAGCGGGTCGTGTTCCACTGTTTCTCGGGCGACGCGGCGTTCGCACAGCTCGTCGCGGAGCGCGGATGGTTCCTCTCCTTCGCGGGCACCGTCACCTTCAAGAACGCGCCCGCCCTGCGCGAGGCGCTCGAGGTCGTGCCCCGCTCGCGCATCCTCATCGAGACCGACGCGCCGTACCTCACGCCGACGCCCTTCCGCGGCCGGCCGAACGCGCCCTACCTCATCCCGCACACCCTGCGCGCGATGGCGGCCCACCTCGGCACGGACGCGTCGATGCTCGCCGCGCAGATCACGTCCACGACCGAGCTCGTCTACGGCCACTGGGACGACGCGCCCGTGGATGCGCCGCGCGGCCCCTTCGAGGACCAGACGTGAGCCTGCTCGGGCCCGCCGAGATCCGCGACCTCGCCGACGCCCTCGACCTGCAGCCCACGAAGAAGCTCGGCCAGAACTTCGTCGTCGACGGCAACACGGTGCGCAAGATCGTGCGCACGGCATCCGTCTCCGAGGGGGAGCACGTGGTCGAGGTGGGTCCGGGGCTCGGTTCGCTCACCCTCGGCCTGCTCGAGGCGGGCGCGCGCGTGACCGCGATCGAGATCGACAAGCGGCTCGCCGCGCAGCTGCCCGACACCGTCGAGGCGATGCAGCCGGGCGCCCCGCTCGAGGTCATCACGTCGGACGCCCTGCGGGTCGACGGCGTGCCGGGGGCGCCCACCGCGCTCGTCGCCAACCTGCCCTACAACGTCTCCGTGCCCGTGCTGCTGCACCTGCTCGAGGTCGTGCCGAGCCTGCGGAGCGCGCTCGTGATGGTGCAGGCGGAGGTCGGCCACCGGCTCGCGGCCGCACCCGGCTCGCGCGTCTACGGCGCCCCGAGCGTCAAGGCCGCCTGGTATGGCGCGTGGTCGATCGCGGGTACGATCAGCCGCCAGGTGTTCTGGCCCGTGCCGAACGTCGACTCGGTGCTCGTCGGCTTCCGCCGCGGCGAGCTGCCCGGGACGGACGAGGAGCGCGTCGCGACGTTCGCCCTCGTCGACGCCGCGTTCGGCCAGCGGCGCAAGATGCTGCGGCAGGCGCTCGCGGATGCGCTCGGCGGCTCGGCGGCGGCATCCGCGCGTCTCGAGGCGGCGGGGGTCGACCCGACCGCCCGCGGTGAGCAGCTCACGGTCGGGGACTTCCTGCGGGTCGTCCGCGCGTAGCAGACGGGCTTCGCGGAGAAGGTCCGGCAAGGGGTCAGACGACCCGTTCCACCTCCCGTAGGGTGGAGCAATGACCACCTCCGGGCGCGCTTCGGTGCACGTCAAGGCGCCGGGGAAGATCAACGTCTTCCTGAAGGTGGGGGCCATCGACGACACCGGCTACCACGACGTCGCGATCGCCTACCAGGCCGTCTCGCTCTACGAGGACGTGCGCGTCTCCGAGGCCTCGGACTTCTCCGTCGAGGTCACCGGATCGGTCGAGCTCTCGCGGGTGCCGACCGACGGCGCCAACATCGCCATCAAGGCCGCCCGCCTGCTCGCGGCGCGCACCGGCCACGAGGGCGGCGCCCGCATCCAGATCGACAAGCACGTGCCCGTCACGGGCGGCATGGGCGGCGGGTCGGCGGATGCCGCGGCCGCCCTCGTCGCGTGCGACGCGCTGTGGGGCACCGAGCTCCCGCGCGAGGAGCTGCTCGACCTCGCCCGCAAGCTCGGCGCCGACGTGCCGTTCGCGCTCACCGGCGGGACCGCCATCGGTACGGGTCGCGGCGACGAGCTCTCGCCGGCCCTCGCATCCGGCACCTTCCACTGGGTGCTCGCGCTCGCCGACTTCGGGCTCTCGACGCCGGCCGTCTACTCCGAGCTCGACGAGCATCGCCGCCGCCACGCGCAGGACATCTTCCCCGCCGACCCGCGGCCGCAGGTCGCCACCAACGTGCTGCAGGCGCTGCGCGCGGGCGACCCGCACATGCTCGCCGAGGCGATGCACAACGACTTGCAGGCCCCCGCGCTGCACCTCGAGCCGTCGCTCGCCGAGGTGCTGGAGCTCGGGGAGCAGAACGGGGCGCTCGCCGGCATCGTCTCCGGCTCCGGGCCGACCGTCGCGTTCCTCACCGCGGATGTCGACTCCGCTCTCGAGCTGCAGGTGGCGCTCTCGGCGTCGCGGCTCAACGTCGTGCGGGCCACCGGGCCGGTGCACGGGGCGCGGATCGTCGCCGACTGAGGCGCCCTCCCGCTGGCACGTATGACATCGGAAGGGTCTCGATACGCCGCCGCTTCGCGGCGGCACTCGACCAGCGGGGTGCGCGATATGATGGTTTCATCATGCCGTTCACCCACACCGAGCGGCCCCTCTACGAGGTGAAGGCGGGCCTCTTCAAGGGGCTCTCGCATCCGTTCCGTATCCGCGTGCTCGAGCTGCTCGCCGACGGCGCGGAGCACACCGTCGCCGAGCTGCAGGAGGCCACCGGCCTCGAGGCGTCGCACCTCTCGCAGCACCTGAGCGTGCTGCGCCGCCACCGGCTCGTCGCATCCGACCGTCGCGCGAGCCACGTCTACTACCGCCTCGCCCACCCCGACGTCGCCGAGCTGCTCGCCGTCGCCCGTCGCCTGCTCGCCGACATCGTCGCCGCCGACTCCGCGCGCGCGGCCGATGTCGCCGCCCTGCCCGAGCTGCCGCGATGAACGCCGGCACCGCCGCGCGGCGCACGGGCGCCCGCATCCTCGCGCTCCTGCCGTCGCCCGCCGACTACCGCCCGCTGCGCCGCTCGTGGCGCGCCGACCTCGTCGCGGGGCTCACGGTCGGCATCGTCGCGCTGCCGCTCGCGCTCGGCTTCGGCATCTCGTCGGGCGCGGGGGCGGAGGCCGGCCTCATCACCGCGATCGTCGCGGGCGTCGTCGCGGCCGTGTTCGGCGGCTCGAACGTGCAGGTGTCGGGGCCGACGGGCGCGATGGTCGTCGTGCTCGCGCCGATCGTCGCGCGACAGGGCGTCGGCGCCGTCGCGCTGCTGAGCGTCATGGCGGGCGTGATCGTGCTCGTCGCCGGAGCCTTGCGGCTCGGTCGGGCGGTGTCGTTCATCCCGTGGCCGGTCATCGAGGGCTTCACCCTCGGCATCGCGGTGATCATCTTCCTGCAGCAGGTGCCCGCCCTCACGCGCGCCGACACGGGTGGCGCGAGCCACACGAACGTCGTCGTCACCGCCGTCGACACCCTCGTGCACGCCGACCCCGTGTACCTGCTGTGGGCGCTCGGCGCCGTCGCGGTCGTCGCGCTGTGCATGGTGCTGCTCCCGAAGCTGCACCCCTCGATCCCCGGCTCGCTCATCGGCATCGCGCTCGTGGCCGTGCTCGCGCTCGTGCTGCCGACGCCCCTCGCCGACATCGGCGAGCTGCCGAGCAGCCTCCCGCCGCCGACGCTCCCCGCGTTCGACCTCGGCACGCTCGGCGAGCTCGCGCTGCCAGCGCTCACCGTCGCGGCCCTCGCGGCGATCGAGTCGCTGCTCTCGGCGCGCGTCGCCGCATCCCTCGCCGACACCGGCCCCTACGACCCCGACCGCGAGCTCGTCGGCCAGGGACTCGCATCCGTCGCCGCGGGCCTCTTCGGCGGCATGCCCGCGACCGGCGCGATCGCCCGCACCGCCGTCAACGTTCGCTCGGGCGCGCAGACGCGCGTCGCCGCCGTGTTCCACGCGGTCGTGCTGCTGCTCGTCGTGCTCGTCGCCGCGCAGCCCGTGGGCCTCATCCCGCTCGCCGCGCTCTCGGGCGTGCTCATGGTCACGGCGGTGCGGATGGTGCACCGCGCCACCGTGCGCAGCATCCTGCGTTCGACGCGCGCCGACGCGATCGCCTTCGCCGTCACCGCGATCGTCACGATCTCGGTCGACCTCATCGTGGCCGTCGTGATCGGCATGGTCGTCGCGGGCATCTTCGCGATCCGCAGCCTGTCGCGGGCCACGGGCGTCACGCGCGAGCAGCTGGGGGAGTCCGTCGAGGGCGACGAGCGCATCGCCCTCATCCGCCTCGACGGCCCGCTGTTCTTCGCCGCCGCCGACCGCGTGTTCGACACCGTGACGGCGCTCGAGAACGTGTCGGTCGTGATCCTGCGGATGTCGCAGCTCGAGCTCGTCGACGCGACGGGCGCGCACGTGCTGAGCGAGATCGTGCAGCGGCTCGAGGCGCGCGGCATCACGGTGCTCATCAAGGGCGTGCGCGAGGGGCACGTGGAGCTGTTCCGCACGGTGGGGGTGCTCTCGGCGCTGCGGCACCACAAGCACCTCTTCGACGACCTGCCGTCGGCGATCGAGCACGCCCGCGGCCACATCGCCCGGGAGGCGCAGGCCGGCTGACGCGGACACATTGCGCAACTTCATAATCCGGAAATCAATTGCACTATAGTGAAGATAAGTGCACAATAGTGCGATGCAGCTCCAGCACCCGTTCGGCATCATCACGCCGACCGTCGATGGCGAGGTTCTCACCGTCCTCGCGGCGAGTCACGCGGAGTACACCGTCGGCGACCTCATGGATCTCATCCCCCGGCGGTCGTACAACGGCATCCGGAACGTGGTTGACCGGTTGGCAGCGCAGGGCATCGTGCGCACCCGCGACATCGGGCGCACGCGCAGCTACGCCCTCAACGACGATCACCTTCTCGCGCCGGCGGTGCGCGAGATCGCCGACGTGCGCCGCCTGCTCCTGCGCCGCCTCCGATCAGAAGTCGAGGCATGGGGCCATCCGCCGTTGCTCGGAGTGCTCTTCGGGTCCGCCGCCCGAAGTGACATGCGTGTGGACAGTGATCTCGACGTGCTATTGGTCCGGAGCGCCGACGTGGACGACGAGCGCTGGCAGCCTTCGGTGGCCGAGCTCACTGCACGGGCGACTGCATGGACGGGGAATGACGCGCGGATCGTCGATCTCGACGAGGAGGATCTGCGTTCGCACGCGCACCGTCCGCTCCTCGTATCCGTCGCGCGCGAGGGCCTCACGTTCACCGGCGACGCCGGACTGCTGGCGCGCGCCGTCTCGGGGCGGCGCACGTGAACCCCCGGGGCGGCCGCGTCGTGCGCGCGACGGCCGAGATCGTCCGCGAACGTCGCACACGTGCGCTCGAGTTCTGGCAGTCTGCCGAGAACCTCCACGAGCTCGACGGCGACGGCAACAGCATCGTGTCGCTCTACGTGCTGGCCGGCATCGCCGCCTCCGATGCGATCTGCGGCGCACGGCTCGGGGAGTACGCGCAGGGAGAGAGCCACGCAGACGCTCTCGCGATGCTGAAGCGCGCCGAACCTACGCTCGTAGCATCCCTCCAGCGGCTGCTGAGCCGCAAGACGGAATGGGCCTACGGCGGAGCGGGTGTGTCCGCCTCGCGGGTGGAGACGGCCCGGGCGGCGGCGACGAAGCTGGTGGAGGCCGCGAAGCTCATCGCGCCCGCCTAGGCTCGAAACGTGGCACACCTGCTCGGCGCCGAAGGCATCTCCCTCTCCTTCCCCACGAAGGACGTCTTCGACGACGTCACGGTCGGCATCGACGAGGGCGCGCGCATCGGCGTCGTCGGCCGCAACGGCGACGGCAAGTCGACGCTCCTGCGCATCCTCGCGGGGCGCCAACAGCCCGACTCGGGCCGCGTCACGGTGCGCGGCGGCACGCGCATCGGCATGCTCGACCAGTCCGACCGCCTCCCCGAGGACGAGACCGTGCACCACGCCGTCGTGGGCGACCGCGCCGAGCACGAGTGGGCCGGCGACGCGAAGGTGCGGGATGTCGTGCGCGGCCTCCTCGGCGACCTCCCGTGGGATACGCGCATCGGCGACCTCGGCCAGCTGCCGAGCGCCTAGCATCGGAGTGGATCGCGATGCGGTGATCGAGGACTACGCCGCCACCGAGGAGCACCTGCGCGGGCCCTGGACCGACGCTTTCCTGGGCAGGATCCGTGCCCACGGCATCCAGATCACCCCGGCGCTGACCGAGATCGTGGCGGGCAGTCCGCCGGAAGCGCTCGACGCGGCGCTGGCCCGGGTGGAGCGCGAGCACGGCTCGGTGCTCGCCTGCCTGCGCGCGCACGGCCTCAGCGATGCCGAACGTGATCGTCTGGCCGACGCCCTGCTCGACTGAACGTTCCGCGGTGCGGCAGTCCAGCCGCCGACGGCGGGGCTGCCGGCCAGCTGCACTCGGGTGCGGGCCTACGCTTCAGCGGGCGACGGTGCGGAACCCGAGGTTGCCGCTCGAGGAGTCGGGCGTGTTCTGGCTGCGCGCGCCGACCCGGTACCGGTTGCAGTAGGAGTCGTGGCAAAGGTAGGAGCCGCCGCGCATCACCCGGCCGAAGCCGACTCCGGGGCCGCGAGGGTCGAACTCGGGCGACTGCGCGTAATATCGCGGCGAGAACCAGTCGGCACACCATTCCCAGACGTTGCCAGCGACCCCGTAGAGGCCGAAGCCGTTCGGCGGGTAGTGGTGCACCGGATTGGTGGTCAGGTAGCCGTCGTCGAGTGTGTTCTCGGTGGGGAACACGCCCTGCCAGATGTTGCAGACGTGCTCGCCGCCTGGGGTCAACTCGTCGCCCCACGCGTAGCGCCGGCCGGAAAGGCCGCCGCGTGCGGCGTACTCCCACTCCGCTTCGGTGGGCAGCCGCCGTCCGGCCCACTCGCAGTAGGCGAGGGCGTCGTTGTGTGAGACGTGCACGACCGGGTGGTCGGCGATCGCTTCCCAACTGCTGTGTGATCCGCCGGGGTGGGCCCAGTCGGCGTGGCGCACTTCGATCCACCAGGGCGTGCCGTGGACGGGGCCGACGACATCGGCTTCGGCGGCGGCGACGGCGAGGTGGAAGACCGCGGAGGAGCCGA
Organism: Microbacteriaceae bacterium; assembly: GCA_003852775.1. Classification (GTDB taxonomy): domain Bacteria; phylum Actinomycetota; class Actinomycetes; order Actinomycetales; family Microbacteriaceae; genus Homoserinibacter. The sequence goes on from RDDZ01000044.1 coordinate 16,290, forward strand.
ACCGCTCGGCCTCGGTGAGGTATCCGGTGTTGGCGACGAAGCGCGCGAACTGCTGGTTCGTCACCTGCGCGGCGTCGATGCGAAAGGCCTCGAGCCTGACCGGATGCACCGGGGTCTCACCGTCGCTGAAGTAGCCCTCGTCGTAGTGGTCGCCCATCATGAACTCACCGGCCGGGATCAGCACATCTTCGTGCATCGCCGCACCGCCGTGCAGCGGGCCGGCTGCTGCAGGGGCGACGTCCTGCCGACCGCTCAACGCTCCCGGCTGACAGCACCCTGGCGCCCCGGCCGCCTCCGAGTGGTCGTGGTGGTGCTCCTGATGGGCGTGGTGGTGGGGTCCATCGGGGGCACCGTGCTGGGCACCGTGTTGGTGATGTTCCTGCAGGTGATGTTCGTGCCGGGCGTCGTGGTCGCCCTGCTTGGGCTCGTGGTCGTGGTCGTGCTCGTGGTGGTGCAGCCCGCCGTCACGCCCACTGCTCTGCTGCGACTCCACCTCTGCTCCTCACTGACTGTCCTGCAAGCCTATGCTCCCGCAGCCCTTCACGCCGGCACGATCATCGCCCCGCCCGCGGTCGCGTGAGGGTCACCAGGCAGGCAGGCGTCCGGGCAGCGTGCTGGACGGGCCGGTCATGGCACGAGTGCGTCGCCGGGGCGGATGAACTGTGATGGGTGTGGTTCGTCGCCGAGGCGGCGCTGCTCTGCGAGCATGGCGGCCTCGAGATCGGCGCGGACTGCGGCATATGCCGGATCGTCGGCGACGTTGCGCAACTCATGAGGGTCTTCGACGAGGTCGTAGAGCTCCCACTCGCCCGGGTAGCGGAAGGCGCCGGTGCCGGGCAGGCCCATGCCGTCGTTGTAGTAAAAGATGAGCTTGTAGCGGTCGGTGCGGTAACCGTAATGCGCCGGAGCGTGGTGGAACACGTCGTCATGCTCCCAATACCGGTAGTACATCCCGGCAGCCGGCGGTGTCGGCTCGATGCCGGTCAGATCACGCCAGAACGATCGACCCTGCATGCGCTCGTGCGGCTCGACACCGGCTGCCTCCAGGATGGTCTGCGCGAAGTCAACGTTCGTTACGATGCCGTCGTGGACTCGCCCGCCTGGGATCGCAGCCGGGTACGACAACAGCATCGGCATTCGCAGAGACTCCTCGAACATGAAGCGTTTGTCGAACCAGCCGTGCTCGCCCAGGAAGAACCCTTGATCGGAGGCATAGATCAGCATGGTGTCGTCGAAGTCGCCTCGTTCGCGTAGCCAGTCGGTCACCCGGCCCACGTTCTCGTCGACCGCGGCCACGCAGCGCAGATAGTCCTCCATGTAGCGCTGATACTTCCAGAGCGCCAACTGTTCATAGTCGAGCCCGGCCGGGGGCTGCACCTTGAGGTCTTCGATATTCAGGTTCTCGGCCAACCGCATCAGCGCACGCCGCACCGATGCGGAACGGGTGGCGTAGTCGTCGTCGAACGTGTCGGGCACCGGGATCGAGTCGGTGTAGAGCTGCGCGTGGCGGGGATGAGGCTCCCATGGCCGGTGCGGGGCCTTGTGATAGATCAGCACGCACCACGGATCGTCGCCGTCGAGCGAGTCGACCCAGCGCAACGCCAGGTCGGTGATCACATCGGTGGCGTAGCCCTCGACCACTCGCAACCCGTCCTCGGAGAGCAGCCGCGGGTTCCAGTACTCGCCCTGTTCGATGATGACGTCCCAGTAGTCGAAGTTCTGGGGGTCGTGGCCTTCACCGTCGCCCATGTGCCACTTGCCGATCATCGCTGTGCGGTAGCCGGCTTCGCGCAGCAGGGACGGGAAGGTTGGCTGGCTGGCATCGATCGGGGTGACCAGCGTGGTCACTCCGTTGACGTGGCTGTAGGTGCCGGTGAGGATCGAGGCTCGGCTTGGCGAGCACAGCGCGTTGGTGGCGAAGCAGTTGTCGAACCGCCAGCCGAGCTGGCCGATCTCGTCGATGCGCGGCGTCGTGTTGATCACCGAGCCGTAGGCGCCGATGGCCTGTGCGGCGTGGTCGTCGGTGAGGATCATCACGATGTTGGGGCGACGGATGCCGCTCATGCTTTCTGCTCCTTGATCCGTTCCTGTTCCTGGCGCGGAGGGATCTGGCTGATTGCCGACAGGTCGATGGGGGCCCAAGTGCCGCGTTCGATTGCCTGGTAGACGGCATCGATGACGGCGTTGTCGATGTAACCGTCGACGAACGTCTGCCTCGGGGTGGCACCGTGGCGGAAGCACTCGATGAAGTGCGCCATCTCGGCGTGGTAGCCGTAGGTCCATGCCTCATCGGGCACAGGGGTGATCCAGCCGGTTGCGTTGCCAGCCTTCTCCATCACATATCCGGCGGAGGAGCCGGCGTAGGCGTGGATGCCGGTGGAGCCAGTCTCGTCGGTGGCGATCCAGCCGCGTGTGCCGTGGATCTCGTTGCGCACGTCCAGCCCGGCCACATGGTTCCAGCCGACCTCGATCTGCGCGACGCGTTGGTTCGCGAACCGCACTATCGCGGTGGCGGTGTCTTCGGTCGAGACGTCTTGCCGGGCGAGCCGGTCGCCCCAGGCGAGTACTTCGACGGGGGCGTGCTCGTAGCCGATGAACCAGCGCCCGATCGCCACGCAATGGCACCCGAGGGTGCGCAATGGCCCGCCACCTGAGCGCGCTGCGTCTTTGGCGTGTTCGTGTGGGTGACCGTGCGCCTCTCTGGAGCGCACCGTGAGCACCTCGCCGATGGCGCCGGAGTCCGTCAGCTCTTTGGCGCTGACCAGAGCGGGAGCGAACACCTCCGTCTCGGCGTATGCGTGCCATACGCCGACCTCGGTGACTAGGCGCAGGCATTCCGCCGCTTCTGCGGCATTGCGACCCAGCGGCTTGGTGCAGATAACGGCTTTGCCTGCAGCCACGACGTCTGCCACGGCTTGGACGTGTAGGTCTTGCGGGAGCGCGATGACGACGAGATCGACGTCATCGCGCTCCGCCAGGGTCCGAGCGTTGTCGACGACGGTGGGGATGTCGAACCGCTTCGCGACCTCGCGCGCCTTCTCTGGCGAGCGGGCGGCCAATGCGGTGACCTCCTGGAACCGGACGTGTTGCAGTGCTCGGAGGTAGAGGTCGGCCACGAAGCCGGCGCCGACGATGCCGATTCGCACCGGCGTTCTTGACCGACTCGTCATCGGAGCGCTTCCATGGCCTTGGCGTAGAGCTCGGTGTTGACGAACTCGGTGGCCGCGACCTTCGACTCGAGACGACCGAGCTTGACGAAGAGGTCTTCGAGCGCTTCGAACCGCTGTGCTGTCAGACCGCTCTCGTTGTCAGCCAGGATCTCCTCCGAGGTGTACCACTTGAGGTTGTCGGCCTGGCCTTGCAGCTGGTCTTCGGGGGTTCCGGACTCTGCGGAGGCAAGACGCACCGTCTCTGCGACGTTCTCGGTGCGGTAGTCATTGACCTGGATCCAGACTTCGAGGAAGCGTGCCACGGCATCGGGCTTGTCAGCGACTGCGGCGTTGGAGGCGATCCACGCGCCGACGAACTCGGTCTCCGGGAAGTCGCGGTTGTTGGCGATCACAACCGCGTCAGGCACGCTCTGCATGATCTGGTCGCTGAGCGGTGAGAAGATCGCCGCGACGTCGATCTGGCCGGCGACGAAGGCGGAGACCACGCTGGGCGGGTCGAGCGGCACACGCTCGATGTCGTCCTCCGTCAGCCCTGCCGCGTCGAGCGCGAGCGACAGGATCATCTCTCCGGAGCCGCCGTCGGGCACGCCCACGCGCAGGCCTTTCAGATCTGACGGCGAGGTCGCCCCTGAGCTTGGCGAGGCGATGAGCGAGTCTCCGTAGGTGGACTCGTTCGGGGCGATGATGACTGCCTGGCCGGAAGCGGGCATCCAGGTGGCGCCGCCGCCGATGTAGCCGATGTCGAGCGAGCCGTTCGCCATCGCCTGAATCTGGGTGGGCCCGTTGGTGAACGGGATCAGGTTCACGTCGATGCCGGCTTCATCCCAGAGGTCGAGCTCGTTGGCGACCGCGATGACGCCGACGCCGTTGATGCTGGTGTCGATGTAGCCGACGTTGAGGGAGACCCGTTCGCGACCGTCTTCGTTCGATTCCGTCTCGGCGGAGCAGCCGGCCAGCAGCACGGCGGCACCGGCGGTGAGCACCGTGAGGGATGTGATGAGGTTGCGTTGCATGGCTTCGTTGCCTTTCTGTGTGGGATCAGTCGCGATGGTGCACTCCGCGCCAGACGCGGGCGCGAAGTTCGGCGAACTCCGGCGACAGACGGAGTTCTTCGTTTCGGGGATACGGCAGGGTCACGTCGATGATCTCTTTGATGCGGCCAGGGCGTGCGCTCATCACGACCACGCGGTTGGCGAGGTAGACGGCCTCGTCGACGTCGTGGGTGATGAAGAGGACGGTGCGCTTGTCGCGGCTCCAGGTCTCGAGCAGGTCTTCCTGCATCTGCACGCGGGTCAGTGCGTCGAGTGCGCCGAAGGGCTCGTCCATGAGCAGCAGCGAGGGGTTGACCGCGTATGCCCGAGCGATCGCGCAGCGCTGTTTCATGCCTCCGGAGAGTTCTTTCGGCAGGGCGTTGGCAAAGTCTTTCAGCCCCACGAGCTCGAGGTAGTGCCGTGCCTTCTGTGCCCGATCGCGTTTGGAGAGGCCCTGCAACCGGAGCCCGAACTCGACGTTCTCCTGAGCGGTGAGCCAGGGGAAGAGGGCGTACTGCTGGAAGATCACGCCGCGGTCCGGTCCGGGACCGGTGACGACCTCGTCGCGCACGAGCACGCTTCCTGAGGTCGGCGTGATCAGCCCGGCGACGAGGTTCAGCATGGTGCTCTTGCCGCAACCGCTGGGGCCGACGAGCGTGATGAATTCGCCTTCCTCGACGTCAAGGCTCACGCGGTCGAGGCTCACGGTGGTGCCTCGACTGGTTTGGTAGATCTTGCTCGCTTCCTGCACGCTGATCAACGCGGTCATGCCCGTACCTCCTGCCAAGCGGTGAGTCGTCGTTCGACGAGCAGCAGTAGACGATCCATGGCGAATCCCAGAATCCCGATCATCAGGATGCCGACCATGATCGTCTCGGTGTCGAGGAACTGGGATGCGGCCTGCATCATGCGGCCGAGTCCGGATGGGGCGGCGACCAGCTCGGAGGCCACGAGGGTGGCCCAGGCGGACCCGAGGGCGGTGCGCATGCCGACGAAGATGAACGGCGTCGAGGCAGGCACGACCACGCGCGCGAAGATTGTGAGGTCTTTCGCGCCGAGCACGCGTGCCGCGTTGATCAGTGTCACATCGACGTTCTTGACGCCTTGGAAGGTCGCGATGACGCAGGAGAGGAAGGACGCGAGGAAGATCACGAAGATCCGCGCGTTCTCCCCGATGCCGAGGATCACGATCACCAGCGGGATCAACGCCAGCGGGGGCACGGTGCGGAAGAACTGGATCCAGGGCTCGACCAGGCCTCGCACCAGCCAGTACCAGCCCATCAGGAATCCGGCGGGAACGGCCAGGGCGACGCCGAGGCCGAACCCGACCAGTACACGGAGCAGGCTTGCCGAGGTGTGCTCCCACAGGGTGCCGTCCAGGATCGACTCCCAGCCGCTGACGACGACGGACAGCGGCGAGGGGATCAGCGGGTTGTCGGCGATCATGCCGGCCACCGCCCACAGCCCGATGCCGATGACGAAGGTCGCGATGTAGAGCGGCACGAGGCTTCGGGTGCCTTGCCGGGATCGGCTGCCCTTGCTGGCGGCAGCGTCGGTGGCGGGCGCCTCGAGGCTCGCGGCGCTCACCGGAGGGGGCTTTCTGGGGGATGTGTGGCTGTGTTGTGCATCGTTGCGGGACCTCGCTCTCGCCGTCGAGACTGGCGCTCCTCCGAGTCGCCTTATTTGCGCCACTTGCGAAAATAACATACGCAGTGAAGCGGGTCAAGCAGGCGCATGGGCTTTCCAAGCCGGCGCCGACGCTGTCGGGTGCGTGCCGCAGTCGCGTCGAAGCGTCGCAGCCGACACCGGTACACCTCCCACAGTGCCCGCTGCGTTGTCAGACGTAGAAGTACTCGCGGAGTGCGACGGTGCCGCCGCCGATCACCCCGGCGTCAAGGCCGAGCGACGAACGCTGGATCTGCATCGAAGAGCGCACCAGAGGAAACACGCTCTGCCGGGTCGTCTCCGTGATCCGGGTGAAGAAGTCGTCGGGGAGATCTCCGAGCGCTCCCCCGAGCAGGATCAGATCAGGATTGAGCAGGTTGACCACGGTCGCCAGCGCCATCGATGTGTGCTGGATGATCTCGGCGACCGCATCGGCGACGTCACTGCGCTGTTGCGCAACCTCCCAGAGCAGCGGTAGCGGTGCGTTCGTCTGCTGCAGGCCGAGACGTTGCAGGGTCGAGGCGAGCGCCGGAGCGGAGACCAGCGTTTCCAGGCATCCGCGACTGCCGCACACGCAGGGCAGGCCGTCGTCGACGACGGGAAGGTGCCCGAGCTCGATGGCGCCATGTACCCCGGCTCCGAAGGTGCGACCGTCAAGCACGAGACTGGCGCCCAAGCCGGTCCGGAGATAGACGAAGGCGACGCTGGCGAGTCCTCGGGCGACCCCGAAGGTGGCCTCGGCGAGCGCCATCGAGCCGACGTTATGCACGACGGTCACCGGCAGATCGATGATCGGTTCCAGCAGCTCGGCCAGCGGCACGTCACGCCAGTGCAGGTTCACCGGCATCAGCAGGAGGCGGCCGTTGGCATCCACCGGGCCCGGGGCGGCGACGCCGACACCGAGCACCGCTTCGTGCTCGACCCCCGTGGTCTCGAGCAGATCAAGGATGGTCTCCCCGGTAAGCCTGATCACCGCGGTGGGGGAGGTGGTGGCGGCGTCGTACTCGAACTGGACCGCCTGCCTCACCCGGCCGAGCAGATCGACAACCCCGACGCGTACGAAACCGACGCCGAGTTGCACGCCGATCACCGAGAACGCATCAGAACGGATCGACAGTGCTGTGGCGGGCCTGCCCGGGCCGCGCTGTTCGAGGGTCGCTCCCTCCACCACGATGCCCTCGTCAGCAAGCTGGTTCACGGTTCGCGTGATGGAGGTCGGGGAGAGTCCGGTGCTGCGCGCCAGCCTGATCCGGGAGAGGGGTCCGTGGTCACGCAGCAGCGTCAACACCTGTGCCCGCACGCTCAGGCCCTCATCGAGCCGAGGTGCGAACTGTGCTTCGGTACTCACCCTTCGCTTCTTTCGTCTCGTGCTGTGCGCCGTCGCTCGTCACTCGTTTGTGCTGCCGCCCGCTGCGTCCAGGTTTCACTGTACGCAGAATTACTCCAAGGCTGGAAGAAATAATAGATGCCGCGTCGTCGCGCCTGCCGAGCGGGCGGTTGGGTGCCTGACCGTTCAGCTCAGCTGAGCTGGTTCGCTTCGACCCAGGCGAGGTACTCGTCGGTGATGTTGCCGGTGACGTATTCGCCGGTGAAGCAGCTCATGTCGAGCTCGCTGATGCCGGAGCCTTCCAGGATCGCGTCGCGCAGGTCGTCGACCTCCTGGTAGATCATGTGGTCGGCGCCGAGCTCCACACCGATCTCAGGGATGGTGCGGCCGGCTGCGATCAGCTCGCGGCGGGTAGGCATGTTGATGCCGTAGACGTGCGGGTAGCGCACCGGTGGTGCGGCCGAGGTGAAGGTGACCTTGTTGGCGCCGGCCTGCCGGGCCATCTCGACGATCTCACGGCTGGTGGTGCCGCGCACGATCGAGTCGTCGACGATGAGCACGTTCTTGCCTTTGAACTCGGTGCTCATCGCGTTCAGCTTCTGTCGCACGCTGCGTTTGCGCTCAGCCTGGCCGGGCATGATGAAGGTGCGTCCGACGTAGCGGTTCTTGTAGAAGCCTTCGCGGTATTCGATGCCGAGCCGGCGGGCCACCTGCATCGCGGCGGGGCGGCTGGAGTCGGGGATCGGCATCACCACATCGATATCGCCCAGCGGAGCGTATTTGGCGATCGTGTCGGCGAGGCGTTCGCCGAGCCGCAGACGGGCCTCATAGACGGCGATGCCGTTCATCACCGAGTCGGGGCGGGCCAGGTAGACGTATTCGAACGAGCACGGCACGAGCCGCGGACGCTCGGCACACTGATTCGAGATGAGCTCACCGCCGGCGGTGATGAACACGGCCTCGCCGGGGGCGAGGTCGCGCACGATCTGGTAGCCCTGTGCTTCGAGCACGAGCGACTCGCTGGCCACGATCCATTCGTCGCCGAGCAGGTCGCGCTCGCGGCGGCCGAGCACGAGCGGGCGGATCCCGTAGGGGTCGCGGAATGCCAGCAGGCCCTGCCCGGCGATCAGCGCGATGGTGGCGTAGGAGCCTTCGACTCGGCGATGCACGCCGCGCACGGCCTCGAAGACCTGCTCCACATCGAAGGCGCCGCCGGTGACCTGCTGCTGCAGTTCGTGTGCGAGCACGTTGAGCGGCAGCTCGGTGTCACTGCTGGTGTTGAGGTGGCGGTGGTCGACGGCCCGCAGCTCGCGGGTGAGCTCTCGGGTGTTGGTGAGGTTGCCGTTGTGGATCAGGATGATGCCGTAGGGCGCGTTCACGTAGAACGGCTGGGCTTCCTCTTCGCTGCTGGCGCTGCCTCGGGTGGCGTAGCGCACATGCCCGATGCCCATCTGGCCGAGCAGGCTGCGCATGTCGCGGGTGCGGAAGGCTTCGCGCACCTGGCCGCGTGCCTTGGCGACGTGGATGATGCCGTGCTCGTCGGTGGCGATGCCGGTGGAGTCCTGGCCGCGATGCTGCTGATGGTGTCTTTCGAGACTTTCGCGCTATAGACCTCGTCGAAGTGCGCGACGATCTCCCCGGTCGTCAGCCCGCGCGCGGTCAGCGACAGCACGATCTGGTCGATCCCATCCAGGCGGCGCTTGCGCTTGGGCACGATCACCGGCTCGAATGAACCGTCCCGGTCCCGGGTGACCTCGATCTCCACCGGGCCGATCTCGGTGAGCACCGTCTTCGTCCGGGTCCCGTTGCGCATGTTCGACCCGAGCGGGGTCCCGCCATGCTCGTGACCAAGATGCTCGGTCAACTCCGCTTCCAGCGCGGTCTCGAGGACGTTCTTCGTGAGCTGGTTCAGCAGCCCTCCCGGGCCGACCAGGCTCACGCCCTGCTGCTTCGCCTGCGCCAGCAGACGCTCGGCGAGGTCCTTCTGATCGATGATCTCTCCCGTCACGGGATCGATCATCGCCTCGTCCAACAGTTCGGTTGTGTCAGTCACGGCCATCTCCTTTCGGATCAGGCCGAACCCACCCACCGTTCTTCCGACAGTCCCACAGCAGAAGATACCTGCTCACGGGCGGACGGGGAGACGATCCGGAGCGCACGCGAGCCGCGCAAGCCGTCGACTACTCTGCTCGATCGCGGGTTGTGAAAAAAGGGGGGTGCGGGTTCGTGCGCACCATCGGTCGCCCGCAGTAGTGGCACTTCGCGATGTGCGAGAGCAAGGACTTCGGGGTGACCCCGTCGTGGTGGTGCACCCGGCGGGCCGGATCCCCGAGGATCTTCTGCAGCCGAGCGAAGTCGTCGTCCGAGACCATCGGATTCCACGCCGCATCGCCGATGACCTCGCCGCGGTACACCCGCTTGCCCGCGATGGCCGGGTTTCGCAGGATCTGCTTGAACGGCGACGCCCCCGCGAGGACCTCGCGGGCCATCATCCTCATGAGCTCGCCGGAGTGGGGGTCAGGCTCCTGCCGCAGCAGCACGCCGGTGCGCTCGTCGTACACGCGGCGGTAGCCGTAGGACAGGCGACCGTGGGGCCGGCCCTTCTCCGCGTTCAGCTTCACGGTGCGCGGCTGCCGCTCACGCATGTAGTTCGCATCGGCTTCTGCGCGCAGGAACTCTGAGCCGAGCGCGTAGCTGTCGTCGCTACGCGAGAAGTCGTAGACGCGGCCGTGCGTCATATAGAGCACACCGGCCTGCTGGCACGCCTTGCGCAGCTGCACGTAGATCTCCATGTCGCGGCCAGCGCGGGAAGGCTCCCAGGTCACGAACACGCCGTAGCGCCCGGACTTGATCAGTTCGATGGCCTCTTCCCGGCCCTCGCGCTCCTTGCGTCGCCACGGGGATGCCGACCGGTCGGAGTCGGTGATGATCTTCGCCACGTTCCACTCGAGCCGGGCGCACCAGCTCTTGCACTCATCGACCTGATCGCCGATCGAGCGCATCAGCTTGTGACGGTCTTTTGAGGCTCGCCCGTAGAGGAGCGCGTCGAGACCGATGGGGAAGCCCATCACGCTGTGGGGGAAGGAGGTTGTGGTCTTGTTCACGGACATCAGGTACGTCCGTCCTTTCTCTCATCCTTTCTTTCACTCGCGGAGCCCACCAACGACCTCGACACCGACATGCTCGCCGCGATGGAGGACCTGCTCGACTCCTGGCCCGGCACGCTGCTCGTCGTCTCGCACGACCGCTACCTGCTCGAGCGCGTCACCGACCAGCAGTACGCCGTGATCGGCGGACGGATGCGGCACCTCCCGGGCGGGGTGGACGAGTACCTGCGGCTGCGGGCGAGCGCGCCGACGCCGCAGGGGGCTGGTTTCGACGCGCCCGCTGGGCCTGCTGCTCGACCAGCGGGTGGGGGCGGCTCGGCGACCGCTCGACCGGCGGGTGGCTCCGCCCTCTCCGGCGCCGAGCGCCGCGCCGCCGAGAAGGAGCTCGCATCCGTCGAGCGCCGCATGGCGAAGGTGGGCGACGCGATCGTCGCGCAGCACGCCGCGTTCGCCGCCGCCGACCAGAGCGACTACGCCGAGCTGCAGCGCCTGCAGGCCGGGCTCGCGGAGCTCGAGGCCGAGTCGGCCGCGCTCGAGGAGCGCTGGCTCGAGCTCGGCGTGCAGCTCGAGGGCTGACCCACCGCATCCCCTGCTCGTCCTCGGTGCATGCGGGGGCAGCGCACACAGCCTCGCTAGGCTCGCATCCGTGCCGTCGCCCGTCTCCACCCGCGTGAGCGGGCTCGGCGTGCACCTGCCCGAGCGCGTGCGCACCACGGCCGAGACCGAGGTCGAGCTGCGCCGGCGCAACAAGGGCGTGCGCCTGCCGACGGGCCTCATCCGCCGGATGACGGGCGTCGAGACCGTGCACCTGCGGCCCGACGGATGGGACGCCTCCGACCTCGCCGTGGCCGCCGCCCGCGAGGCGCTCGCCGAGTCGCCGGGCGACATCGACCTCGTGCTGTTCGCCTCCGCGAGCCAGGACCTCGTCGAGCCCGCCACGAGCCACATCGTCGCCGCGAAGCTCGGCGTCGACGCGCCCGTCATGGACGTCAAGAACGCGTGCAACTCGGTCGTCAACGCGATGCAGGTGGCCGACGCGTTCATCCGCACCGGCCAGTACCGCCGCGTGCTCATCGCATCGGGCGAGGCGCCGACGGTCGCCGTGCGCTGGGACGTCGACGGGCACGAGCGGTTCCTGCGGTCCTTCCCCGGCTACACGATGAGCGACGGCGGTGCGGCGCTCGTGCTCGAGGCGTCCGACCGGCCGGCGGTCGGCATCCGCTCCACCCGCTTCCTCGCCGTCTCGCGCCACTGGGAGGTCGGCACGCTGCCGGGTGGCGGCACGATGCGCCCGCGCGACATCGACGCCGAGTACTTCGACATGGACGGCCACGGCCTGCAGCAGGCGTTCCTCGAGCTCGGCCCCGAGCCCGTGCTCGGTCTCCTGCGCGACCGCGGCCTCACGTGGGACGACTTCGACCTCGTCGCCATCCACCAGGTGGCCCTGCCCTACCTGCCGCCGATCTTCGAGCGGCTCGGCGTGCCGGACGACCGCACCGTCATCACGGTGCGCGACCACGGCAACCTCGCCTCAGTGACCCTGCCGCTGCAGCTCAAGCTCGCGCGCGAGCGGGGGATGCTGCGCGAGGGGTCGCGCGTGCTGCTCATCGGCCTCGCGGGCGGCATCTCGCTCGGCCTCGTCGAGGTGGTGTGGTGAGCGGGGCGGTGAGCGGGGCGGTGAACGCGGGCCGCCTCGCGGTCGTCGTGCCCGTCTACCAGGAGGCCGCCGGCATCACGCCGACGCTCGAGGCTCTCGCCGCACAACGCGACGCCGACTTCGACGTCGTGTTCGTCGACAACGGCTCGACCGACGGATCGGCGGATGTCATCCGCGCCTTCGCCGCCGAGCGCGGCCTGGCCAGGTGGCGCGTCGTCGACGAACCGCAGAAGGGCACGGGCGCCGCCGCCGACACGGGCATGCGCGCCGCGATCGACGCGGGGGCGACGCTGCTCGCGCGCACCGACGCCGACTGCCTGCCGCGCGAGGACTGGACCGCATCCGTGCGACGCGCGCTGACCCCGCGCGAGGAGGGCGGCCTCGGGCTGCGCCTCGTGGGCGGTGAGCTCGTGGCCCGCCGCGACGAGGGGGTCGGCTGGCCGACGCGCGCCGTGCTGCGCGGGGCCGTGCACCTCGCGGAGGCGTTCGGCCGCGTCCGTCCCGGCAACCGCGGCGACGGCTACCTCGGGCCGTACATGATGGCGGCGGGCTGCAACGTGGGCATCACGGCCGAGCTCTACCTCGCGGCGGGCGGGTTCCCGCGCACCAAGATCGAGGAGCTGCACGAGGACCGCGCGCTCGTCAACGCCGTGCGCCGCATCACGCGCGCCTACGCGCGTCGGTCGGATGTCGTGGTGTTCGGCTCGAGCCGCCGCGTGCGCGCGTGGGGGCTGCGGCGCACGCTGCTCTGGTACAAGGACCACGCCTACAAGCCCGAGGTGGTCGACATCCGATGAGCGCCGAGGTCGCGACGCGGAGGGATGCGGCGGTCGTGCGTGCGGCGCACCCGTTCGCCTTCCCGCTCGTCTCGGCCGTGCCGGGACCCGTGCGCCGTGTGCCGGGCCTCGGGGTGATCGTGAAGGACGCCGCCCTGCTGCGCGGCGTGCTCATGGACTCCGCCCACTTCTCGAAGAACGGCCCCGGCGCCCCGAGCGACCTGTGGACGCCGGTGCTCGGCCCGCGCGTGCTGCTCAACATGGAGGGCGCCGACCACCTGGCCCTGCGCCGCCAGCTCGCACCGCTGTTCTCGCCGTCGTTCGTCGACGGCTTCGTCGCCGAGAGCCTGGGCGCGGCGACGCGGGGGCTCGCGGGGGCGCTCGCGGCGGGGGAGAGCGTCGACCTCGTGGCCCACGCCCGTCGCGGAGCGAGCCGCGTCATCTCCCGGCTCGTCGGCCTCGAGGAGGGCCGCTTCGACGACGCGATGTTCGCGCGCGTCTCCGCCGTCACCGGCTACGTCACCCTCGCGCGCCCGCGGCTCGGCCCGCGTCAGCTCGCATCCGCCCGTGCGATCCTCGGCGAGCTCGGCGAGCACGCCTCGCGCGCCTACGCGGGCGACGAGTCGACGGTGCCCGGACGGATGCGCGCCCTCGGCCTCGACGAGCGCGAGGCGCTCGGGGCGGTCGGCGCGTTCGTGCTGACCGGCACCGAGACGATCGTGTCGTACCTGCCGCGGCTCGTGGCGCTGCTCGTCGACTCGGGCTGGCACGCGCGCATCGCCTCCGATCCGTCGCGGGGCGCGCTCGACGCGGCGATCGCGGAGGGGCTGCGCGTCACGACCCCGTCGCCCGTCATGCTGCGCGCCGTGACCGCCCCGACGTCGATCGGCGACATCGCGGTGCGCCCGGGCGACCGCATCATCCTCGGCACCTACTGGGCCGACACCGCGCTCGGCGCGTTCGACCCGGAGGGCAACCCGGCGGCGTCGCTCAAGCAGCTGTGGTTCGGCGCTGGTGCCCACTACTGCCTCGGCGCTCCGCTCGCGATGGCGCAGATCCGCCTCGCCCTCGACGCGCTGCTCGCGCATCCGGGGCTCCGCGTCGAGCGCCGCCGGGCCGCGCGCGGCGTGCTCATCCCGTCCTACGCCGAGCTGGCGGTGCGGGCGTGAGCGACCTCGTGCTCTCGGTGCTGCGCGCGTGCGACGCGACGCCCGACGCGCCCGCGCTCACCGCGCGCGGCCGCACGTGGTCCTACCGCGAGCTCGGCCGCCGCATCCGCTCGATCGCGGCGGGGCTCGCGGAGGCCGGCCTCGCCCCCGGCGACCGCGTGCTGTTCTCGGTGCGCCCCGGCCCCGACGCCGTGACCCTCGCGCTGGGCATCGTCGGCGCGGGCGGCACGGTCGTGTTCGCCGACCCCGGCGCGGGGGAGGCGCTGTTCCGGGCGCGCGCCGCACTCGCCGCACCGCGCTGGGTCGCGGCCGAGTCGCTGCTCTACCTCGCGAGCTCCCGGCCGCTCCGCCCGCTCGCGCGCCGCCGCGGCCTCGAGCTCGCCCCCTACGGGAGGCTCGTGCCGGATGCCCGCCACATCCGCGCGGGACGTCGGCTGCCCGGCGTGCCCGCGGGAGCCCTCGCCCTCGACCGGCTCGCGACGGGGGGCGGCGACGGCATCCGCGAGGGCGCGCCCGACGACGAGGCGCTCGTCGTGTTCACCTCGGGCACGACCGACGTGCCGAAGGCGGTCGTGCACACGCGCGGCTCGCTCGGCGCGGGGCTCGGCGACTTCGCGCGCGGCGTCGGCATCCGCGCGGGGCTGCGCGTGCTCACGGACCAGCTCATGGTCGGCATCCCCGCGCTCATCGGCGGCGCCCACTGGACGATGCCCGACCCCGGCCTCGACCCCGGCGCCCGCCCCGAGGCGTACCTCGAGCACCTCGGCGACGCCGAGCTGCTGTTCGCGAGCCCCGCGACGCTCGACGCGATCCTCACCGCCCTCGACGCCCGCCCCGAGCTCAGGCCCGCGCTCGAGACGATCGTGCTCGGCGGCGCCCCCGTGCTGCCGCCGCTGCTGCGGCGCACCTTCGCGCGGATGCCGGGGGTGGGCGTGCGCGCCGTCTACGGCATGACCGAGATCCTGCCGGTGGCGATCGCCGACGGCGCCGAGAAGCTCGCCGCGCCCGCGGGCGGGGGAGACGCCGTCGGTCGGCTCGTGCCGAGCGTGCGCGCCCGCATCGACGACGGCGAGCTCGTGCTCTCGGGGCCCGGGCTCGCGCGCGGCTACCTCGCCGAGCTGCCCGAGCATCCGCTCGCCGAGCTCCGCACGGGCGACCTCGCCGAGCTCGACGGCGACCGCCTCGTGCTGCGCGGGCGCGCGAAGGACATGTTCATCCGGGGCACCCAGAACGTGTACCCGGGGCTCTACGAGCCGCTCATCGCGGGGCTGCCGGGGGTGGCCGACGCCGCGATGGCGGGGGTGCCGGATGCCATCGGCGACGACCGCATCGTCGTCGCGGTCGTGCCCGCGGCGGAGCCGCCGACGGCTCCCACGACCGCGCATCCGCTCGTCGCCGAGGTGCGCCGCCGGCTGCCGGGGCTCGTCGACGCGGGCGTGCTGCCGGATGCGGTGGTGGCCGTGCCCGCGCTGCCGCGCGCGGGCCGCTCGCGCAAGCTCGACCGCACCGCGCTCGCCGAGCGGCTCGCGCCGTTCGCCGCCGCGGCATCCGGGGTGGGGGAGCGCGCATGAGGATCGCCGTCACGGGCGCGTCGGGCTTCATCGGGGGTGCCGTCGCCACCGCCCTCGCCGCCGAGGACCACGACGTCACGGGCTTCGGCCGCCGCCTGCGCGGCTGGTCGCATCCGCGCGCCCGCTACCGCGTGTGGGACATCACCGAGGGTCCGCTCAAGGGCGATCGCGACTTCGACGCGGTCGTGCACTGCGCGGCGCTCGCCGACGACTGGGCGCCGCTGCCCGAGGCGATGCGCGCGAACCGCACGGGCACGCGCCACGTCGTCGCGAGCTTCCCGGGGGCGCGCATCGTGCACCTGTCGACGTCGTCGGTGTACGACGCGTTCACGCCGACGGTCATGGCCCGCGAGGACGCGGCGCCCGTGAACCGGTTCCTGTCGAGCTACTCGGAGTCGAAGACGTTCGCCGAGTTCGAGGTGGCGGGGGCGGATGCCGTGGTGCTGCGCCCGCACGCCGTCTACGGTCCGGGCGACACGACGCTCCTGCCGCGCGTGCTCGAGGCCGTGCGCGGCGGGCGGCTCGTGCTGCCCGAGGGTGCGCGCGTGCCGCACTCGCTCACGCACGTCGACACGCTCGTCGACGCCGTGCGGCTGTCGCTGCGCGGGCCCGCGGGCGTCTACAACATCGCGGATGCGGACCCCGTGTCGCTCGCGGACGTGCTCGAGGAGTTCCTCGCCCGCCGCGGGGTGAAGGCGCGCATCGTGCGGCTGCCCTACGAGGCGGCGTTCCAGGCCGCGGGGCTCGCCGAGCGTGCGGCCCGCATCCGTCGCCGTCGCCCCCGCATCACCCGCTACGCCGTGAGTCAGCTCGGCCTCGAACGCACGCTTGACCTGTCGGCGGCCCGCGAGTCGCTCGGCTTCCGCCCGGCCGCCACGACTCTCGCCGGCGCGGAGCTGTGGTAGCGGTCCAGTAAGGTAAGGCGAGCCTTACCTCGCTCTCGACCTCGACAGGACGCCCGATGAGTTTCCGCGACGCCCGCAGCTACGACGCCCATGCCCTCCTCGAGGTGGCGCGACGCGAGCAGGTGACCCCGCACATGGTGCGCGTGACGGTCGCGGGCGACGACCTCGCCGACTTCCCCGACCACGGCTTCGACCACTGGTTCCGCCTGTTCCTTCCGCGGCCCGAGGCGGATGAGGCGCTCGGCCGCCTGCCGAAGAAGGTCGACATCATCGGCACTCTCAAGTTCATGCGGATGCCGGAGGGCAGCCGCCCGGTCATGCGCTGCTACACGGTGCGCGAGTTCCGCCGCGAGCAGCGCGAGCTCGACATCGACTTCGTGGTGCATGGGGATGAGGGCGTCGCGGCCCCGTGGGCGCGCTCCGCCGAGCCGGGCGACCGTCTCGCGATCATCGACCAGGGCACCGGTTACGACCTGCGTGACGGCATCGAGAACCACCTGATCGTCGCCGACGAGACGGGACTGCCGGCCGTCATCGGCATCCTGCGCTCGCTGCCGCGGCATCACCGCGGCGTCGCCTACGTCGAGATCCCGGATGCAGCCGACGAGCAGCCGCACGAGGCGCCCGACGGCTTCGAGGTGTGCTGGGTCGTGCGAGAGCCGGGCGCGAAACCCGGCACGGCCGTGCTCGACGTCGTTCGCTCGTCGCCCGTGCCCGCCGCCCCGTTCGCCGCCTACCTCGTGGGGGAGCAGGCCCTGCCCACCACTCTGCGCCGTTGGCTCGTGCACGAGCACCGCGTGCCGAAGGACCGCATCGCGTTCGTCGGCTACTGGCGCGAGGGTCGTCCCTACATGTGACATGGCCTTCGGTCGACGAGCGCGCCCATCGGCAGCCGTGCCGCCATCACGCCGTCGCGAGCAACCGGTCGCGCGCACGGCTGCGGCTGGGCAGCGGTGTGCTGCGGAGCACGCCGTTCGCGTCGGTGTGCTCGAGCCGGTAGTCGGCACCTTCGCGTCGGATGCGCCATCGCCGGTTGTGCACGAGCAGGTGGCAGAACCGGCAGAGGAGCACGCCGGCATCGACGTCGGTGCGGCCGTGATGTTCGTCCCAGTGGTCGATGTGGTGCGCCTCGCAACAGGACGGCGGCCTGTCGCACATGAGGCAGCCGCCGTCGCGGGCGGCGAGTGCGACGCGCTGCTTCTCGGAGAACAGTCGCTGCTCGCGCCCGAGGTCGAGCACCCGACCGTCGCCGTCGAAGAGGATCGGGATCGCACCCGACGCGCAGATGTAGCGCTCGGCGGTGGCGATCGACACCGCGTCGTCGTGCCCCTCGAAGTACGCCGCGCCGATGCGCTCGCCGTCGACCGGGGCGGCATCGAGGTCGCGCTTCGTGACGAGCACCCGGACGGAGGGCGTACGGTTGCCGAGGAGCCTGCCGTCGTCGACGCGCGCGCCGATGCGGATGAGCTCGACGAACGTGTCGAGGGCGAGTTGCTCGGTGGTGCGCTCGTCGCGCACGATCTCGTCGGCGCCCGCCACGGCGGCCGGCTGCACGAAGCGGGGCCCGCCTCGACGTGGCGAGGTGACGGTGTCGAGGATCGGCACGACGATCGCGGCGGACTCCGGGTCGAGGAGACCCGTGAGCCGCGTCATGCCGTCGGCGAGCTTCGTCACGCGCAGATAGCGCTGGTCGTGCAGGGCGCGCTCGCGGGCGGCGATGCCCGCGAGGTCGAGTGTGTCGCGCGCCGCTGCCGCGCGCGCCGCCAGCTGTTCGAGGGTGAGCCCCGGTGCGTCGGTGACGAGTCGCGCGGCGGCTTCGGCGAGCGCCAGGAGCCACGCCTCGCGCTGCTCGGGTGCGGCGCCGACCGGCTCGGTGGTGGCGAGGCGCGAGCGGATGAGGTCGGCCGCGTCCGCGGAGATCGCGGCGGTGGCGACGGCCTCGCCGAGCGTCGCGAGCCACCGCGGCCGTGGCGGCTCCGGCTCGCCGGCGGCCTCGGCCCGCGGCGGCAGCGGAAGGAGCTCCGCCGTGCGCACGAGCGTGCGCGCATCGCGCGTGGAGCCGCCCGTGAGCCGCGAGATGAGCCCCTCGGCGCTGCGCTCGCCGTTCTGGGCGGCGAGCCCGTCGTGCCCCAGCTCGCGGCGCGATCGGAACGAGATCTCGCCCGCGATCGCGGCCGTCGCCGCCGAAACCCGCCGCTGCACCTCGGCGAGCACGCGCTGACTCTCGAGCAGCTCGTCGTCGCGCAGCGCGCGGGTCTCGGGGAGCGCGGGCGGCGCCGACAGATCGCCGAGTGAGGCGAGGAAGTCGGCGAGCGGGGTCATGCATCCATGATCCCAGGTGTCGAACATATGCTCTAGGGTCGGGGCGATATCCGCGAAGAGGCCGCATTGCCCCGCATTGTGGAGGAGAGGAAGCCCCCAGCTAGACCTTCTCCACCACGAGCGACGCGTACGCCGGGATGAGCACCTTGCGCCCGTAGCGCCGCGACACGACGCGGTACGGCCGCCCGTCGCCCACGAGCAGCTCGAGGATCGCCGCGAGCTCCGCCCGAGCCAGCGGCCCCCCGAGGCACAGGTGCCGCCCCGCCCCGAACCACAGCTGCCGGTTGTGCGGCAGGTACGGCCGGTCCATGCGGAACGCCCCCGCGACGTTGTTGGCCGTCCAGGTGAGCACCATGACGCGCTCCCCGGCGCGCAGCGTCCGCCCCGCGACCTCGACGTCGGCGAGCACCGAGCGGCCGATGAGCGGCGCCGGGCTCGTGACGCGCAGCGCCTCGCGCACGGTGTCGTCGCGGTGCTCGGGGTGCGCGAGCAGGCGCGGCAGCTCGCCGGAGTCGTACAGGATCGCCGCCATCCGGGCCATCGCCGAGGCCGCGGTCTCGGTGCCCGCCACCATGAGCAGCGTCGAGAGGCCCTTCGTCTCCTGTAGCGAGAGGCCCAGCTCTCGGCAGCGGCCGATGACGGTGTCGGGCGACGCCGTCGCGAACACGCCGTCGATGTGACCCGTGAGCTCGTCGACGATGCCGCGGGCGAGCGCGATCTTGTCGGGCGGGAGCTGCGTGTCGGCGGTCGTGCCGAGGGCGATCGAGGCGAGGCGCTCGCCCGTCGCGAAGATGTCGCGGTAGGCGTCGTCGCCGCGCGCCGGGTCGACGGGCACCCCGAGCAGCTGCGTCACCATCCGTCCGACGAGGATGCGCGAGAGGTCGGCGAGGTCGAGCGGCTCGCCGGCCTCGAACGCGGCTCGCGCCTCGCGCAGGCGCTCGCCCCACGCGTGCTCGACGAAGCCCGCCGAGGTGCGCTCGGTGAAGAGCTCCTTGCTGCGGGTGCGGAGGTCGTGGTGGCCGGGCCCGTCGAAGAGGTCGTAGACCCAATCGCCGAGGATCTGCGCCCACAGGTGGCCGACGCCGCCCTCCGAGAGCAGCGTGAGGTGGGCGGGGTCGTTGAGCAGGTTGCGGGCGACGACCGGATCGGAGGTGATCCATCCGAGCCCCGGCACCTTCATGAGTGGCCGCGCGAACTGCCCGAGCCAGTTGAGCACCGGCAGCGCGGGCCGGGCGGCGCGCAGCAGTCGGTGCTCGTGGGCGGCGGCGCCGTTCCCGAAGCCGTCGGCGATCAGGCGGATGCGGCGCTCGCGCGGGGCGGCGTCCAGTTCGGCGGCGACGGGCACGGGGTCAGCCTACTGACGGGGACGGCCGCCCTCGCTAACGTGTGCGCATGACGCGGATGCGCGCCCCGCTCGCGGCGGTCGCCGCGGCCGCGGTGCTGCTCGCGGGGTGCTCTCCGGCGGAGCCCTCCGCCCCCGCCCCGCCCGAGGGGGTGACGGTCGCGATCGTCCAGCAGCGCTCCGACGTCGCCGAGCGGATGGCCCAGGTGCGTGTCTACAACGGCTCCGACGAGGCGTTCGCCTTCGCGGCCGTGCGCGTCGACGACGGGCGGTTCGCGGCATCCGTCGACCTCGAGGCGGATGCGGACCTCGCCCCCGGCCGCACGGTGGACCTGCGCTTCGCCCTCCCCGAGGTCGCGTGCGACGACCCCGACGAGCTGCGCACGGTCGTGTTCGGCCTGCCCGACGGAGGGGAGCTCGCGGTCGACCTCACGGGTGCCGAGGACTTCACGCGCGGCCTCCACGAGCGCGAGTGCCTGATGCGCGACATCGAGCGCACGGCCTCGCTCGCGTGGACGGCGTTCGAGCCGTCGGCGCCCGGCGAGCCCGCGCACGCGATGCTCACCGCGACGCCGACGGGGTCGGGCGATCCGGTCGAGTTCGCCGGCATCCGGTCCACCAATCTGCTGCGCTTCCGGCCGAGAGACGGCGAGTTCTGGAGGCTGGCGCTCGGCCTCGACGCGGCGTCGCCCGTCACGGGCGTCGAGGTGCCGCTCGTGCCGCAGCGCTGCGATCCGCACGTCGTGCAGGAGGACAAACGCGGCACGATCTTCACGATCGACGTCGACCTGCCGCGTGAGGGCACGGTGGAGCTCGCGATGCCGCCCGAGCTCAAGGCGCGCGTGCTGACGTGGGTCGCCGAGTGGTGCGAGTTCGGCCGCTGACGCCGAGGCCGCGGGTCAGTCGAAGTCGAGGATGAGCTTGCGCAGCAGCCCCGCGAGGCGCTCCTGATCCGCGGGGGAGAGGGCCCCGAGCAGTTCGCGCTCGCGCTTCACGAGGTCGACCATGGCGTTGTCGACGGCCACGCGGCCGGCATCCGTCATCTCGACGAGCACGCCGCGGCCGTCGTGCGGGTCGGTGCGGCGCTCGACGAAGCCGCGCTCGACGAGGCGGTCGATGCGGTTCGTCATCGTGCCGCTCGAGACGAGCGTCTGCTGGAGGAGCGCCTTCGGGCTCGACTGGAACGGGGTGCCCTCGCGACGGAGCGCGGCAAGCACGTCGAACTCCCACGGCTCGAGGCCCGAGCTGTTGAACGCATCGCGGCGGGCGCGGTCGAGGTGCTTCGCCAGGCGGCCGACACGCGAGAGCACCTGCAGAGGAGAGAAGTCGAGCTCCGGGTGCGCCTGCTGCCACGCCGCGACGATCCGGTCGACCTCGTCGTTCTCGGGCATCTGCCCATTATGGCGATCGGAGCACCCGCCGCGCTCCGACAGAATGTTCCGGTGCCTATTCCCGTGATCTTGGACGTCGACACCGGCGTCGACGACGCCCTCGCCCTGCTGTTCGCCGCCTCGCACCCCGAGCTCGACCTCGTGGCGGTGAGCTGCGTCGCCGGGAACGCGAGCCTGCCGCTCGTCGTCGACAACACGCTCCGCGTGCTCCACGCCGTGGGTGCCGATCACGTGCCGGTCGCCGCCGGCGCGCAGCGCCCGCTCATCGAGCCGGCGCGCGACGCGGGCCACGTGCACGGCGGCGACGGTCTCGCCGGCATCCAGCTCCCGCCCGCCGAGCGCGCGGCCGAGCCGGAGGTCGCGGTCGAGTTCCTGCGGCGCACCATCCTCGCGCACCCCGAGCCCGTCACCCTCGTGACGCTCGCCCCGCAGACCAACATCGCCCTCCTGCTGCGCACGTACCCGGAGGTCACCGAGAACATCGCGCGCGTCGTCTTCATGGGCGGCGCCGCGGGTGCCGGCAATGCGACCGCGGTCGCCGAGTTCAACGTGTGGCACGACCCGGAGGCCGCCGCGATCGTGCTCGACTCGGGTGTGCCGCTCTACATGTACGGCCTCGACGTGTTCGAGCGCGTGTCGGTGCCCCAGGAGGTCGCGCTCGAGCTCGTTGCATCCGCCGACCCCGTGTCGTCGCTCGTCGGGCAGCTCGTCAACCACCGCATCCGCGACCGCGACGGGGCCGAGTCGGTGTACCTCGGCCACATCGGCGACGCCGGGGCGGTGTGCAGCATCGTGGCCCCGGACGCGCTGCGCACCGAGCACCTGCCGGTGCGCGTCGAGCTCGCGGGCTACGGCCGCGGGCAGACGATCGTCGACCGTCGCCAGTTCCCCGGCGAGGACCTCTTCCACGGCCTCGCCGACGGCTGGGTGGACGTCGAGGTGGCGCTCGAGATCGACGACGAGCGGATCGCGAACCTCTTCCTCGACACGGTCACCAAGCGGCGCTGAGCCTCTGGGCGTCAGCCCTCGGCCGTGTCGCTGCCGTCGGCGCCGCCGTCCGCGCCGCCGGCGCGCGGGCTGGGGCAGGGTGCCGAGCGGGGCGAGCAGCGCCGGGAGGTGCGAGACGTCCATGGCGGTGACGTCCGGGCGGATCGTGCCCTGCGCGTGCCCGCGCGCGAGCATCGAGAGCGCACGCGGATGCCACTCGGTGACGGCCGGGCCGTAGGCGGGGTCGATCTCCGCCATCCGCGCTCAGGGCGCGGGTGATCCCACCGGTGGAGAGACGGATGTCGGTGACGGTGACGGTGACGGTGGCGGGACGGATTCCGGTTCCGACCCGCAGGCGGGCGAGGACGTTCTCGACGAGACGCCCGCGGCATCCGGGTTCGATGCGACGCCGATCTGGATCGCGGTGCTGCTCGTGCTGGTGCTCGGAGGTGGTCTCGCCGCGGCGCTCGTGCTCATGCGGCGCCGGGCGACCTGACGGGAGACCGCCCCGCCTGTCTGCAAGACTTGAGCGCGCGCCTCGGCGCGATCCGCTTTGGTGTAACGGCAGCACGACGGCCTTTGGAGCCGTGAGGTCCAGGTTCGAATCCTGGAGGCGGAGCACGGAGGGAGTCCCGTGCCCGCTCCCGCGGGATGCTAGGCCGTCGTCAGCAGGCCTGCCACGGCGTCGAGCGAGCCGGGCACGAGTCGGTAGTACGACCACGTGCCGCGCTTGCTGCGCGTGAGGAACCCGGCGTCGACGAGCAGCTTGAGGTGGTGCGACACCGTCGGCTGGCTGAGGCCCACGGGCTCCGTGAGGTCGCAGACGCAGGCCCCCTGGCCGTCGGATGCCGCGACGATCGAGATGAGGCGCAGCCGCGTCGGGTCGGCGAGCGCCTTGAGCCGGTGGGCGAGGTCCGTCGCCTGCTCGGCGGGGATCGTCTCGCGGGTGAGCGGCGCGCAGCAGGCCGCGAGGTCCCGCACGGGGAGCAGCTCGATGGTGGACACGCGGCCAGCATAGCCCTACATTGACATTCCTCGATGAATCGCGATGATGGATTCATCGAAGAATGTCGATATCCCGCGTCGGTACCCCGAAAGGCGACCATGACCCTCACCGACCTCGCGCCCCCCGTGCACACGGGCGCACGCCTGGAGGGGCTGCCCGTCGCGATCATCGGTGCCGGCCCCATCGGGCTCGCCGCGGCGGCGCACCTCGTCGAACGGGGTGTCGATTTCGTGATCTACGAGAAGGGCGACGCCGTCGCCTCGTCGATCCGGTCGTGGGGCCACACGCGCCTGTTCTCGCCATGGTCGCTGCTGGTGGACGCCGCTGCCGAGCGGCTGCTGGGGGCGACCGGATGGCAGGCGCCGCCCGCCGACGTGCTCCCGACGGGCGCCGAGCTCGTCTCCGAGTACCTCGCGCCGCTCGCCGCGCTCGACCGGATCGCGTCGCGCATCCGCTACGGCACGGAGGTCGTGTCGGTCTCGCGCGAGGGGATGGACCGCACCCGCTCGACCGGGCGCGAGGAGGTGCCGTTCCTGCTGCGCACCCGCGGGGCGGAGGGGATCGCGGATGTCACCGCGCGGGCCGTCATCGACGCATCCGGAACCCACGAGACGCCGAACCCGCTCGCGTCGTCGGGCCTCGAGCCTCTCGGGTTCGACGAGGTGCGCGATCGCATCACTCACGCGCTGCCCGACGTGCTCGGCCGCGATCGCGCCCGCTTCGCCGGCCGTCACACGCTCGTCGTCGGCTCCGGCCACTCCGCGGCCAACACGCTCCTCGCGCTCGCGCGTCTGGCCGACGACGAGCCCGGCACCCGCGTCACCTGGGCCATCCGCAACGCGAGCGCCGTGCGCGTGAGCTCCTCGGACGACGACCAGCTCGAGGCGCGGGCCTCGCTCGGCAGCGCGGTCGACGCGCATGTGGCGAGCGGCCGGATCGCCAAGCTCGACCGCTTCGAGATCGTGTCGCTCGCGCGCTCCGGCGACAAGGTGCTCATCACCGGGCGCCGCGGCGGGGAGCTCGAGACGGTGGAGGCGGATGTCGTGGTCAACGCCACCGGGTTCCGGCCCGACCTCGGGATGCTGCGCGAGATCCGCCTCGACCTCGACGAGATCGTTGAGGCGCCGCGAAGGCTCGCGCCGATGATCGACCCGAACCTCCACTCGTGCGGCACCGTCTCGCCGCACGGCGTCGCCGAGCTCGTGCTGCCCGCCACGGGGGTGTGCAGCACCGACCTCGCGGTCGGATCGTGCGGCAGCGGCGCGGCCACCGCATCCGGCGGGAGCTGCTGCGGGTGAGCACCAAGCCGACCGTGCTGTTCGTCTGCGTGCACAACGCGGGCCGCTCCCAGATGGCCGCCGGCTACCTGCGGGCGTTCGCGGGCGACCGGGTCGAGGTGCTCTCGGCGGGGTCCGCGCCGAAGGGCTCCCTCAACCCTGTCGCCGTCGCGGCCATGGCGGAGGAGGGTATCGACATCGCCGGGAACACGCCGAAGGTGCTCACCGTCGAC
Organism: Microbacteriaceae bacterium; assembly: GCA_003852775.1. Taxonomy (GTDB): domain Bacteria; phylum Actinomycetota; class Actinomycetes; order Actinomycetales; family Microbacteriaceae; genus Homoserinibacter. Next base: position 41,226 of record RDDZ01000044.1, read on the forward strand.
GCGGTGCGGCAGTCGGATGTCGTGGTCACGATGGGCTGCGGGGACAGCTGCCCGGTGTTCCCCGGCAAGCGCTACGAGGACTGGGAGCTCGACGACCCCGCGGGCCAGGGGATCGAGGCGGTGCGGCCCATCCGCGACGAGATCCGCGGCCGCGTCGAGCGGCTCATCTCCGAGCTCGACCTTGCGCAGGCGCGTGGATGAGCCTCGAGCTGAGGGAGCTGCGACCCGACGACTGGCTCGCGGTCGAGCGCATCTACGCCGAGGGCATCGCCACCGGACATGCCACCTTCGAGGCGGCGCCGCCCGAGCGCGACGCCTTCATCTCCACCCGGGTGAGCGGGCTCTCCTGGGTCGCGGAGCTCGAGGGTCGCATCGTCGGGTGGGCCGCCGCCTCGCGGGTCTCCGCACGCGAGGTCTACCGGGGCGTCGTCGAGCACTCGGTCTATGTGAGCTCGGATGCGCGGGGTAGCGGCGTCGGCCGCGCCCTCCTCGAGCACCTTCTGCGCTGCGCCGACGACCTCGGCATCTGGACGGTGCAGGCGTCGGTCTTCCCCGAGAACGCGGGGAGCCTCACACTCCACGAGCGGTGCGGATTCCGGGCGATCGGGCGTCGCGAGCGCATCGCGAGGATGAGTTACGGTGACGTCCCGCTGTGTGGTGGAGTTTCTCGGCACCGTGCGGGTCAGTGGTTGT
>RDDZ01000150.1 GCA_003852775.1 Microbacteriaceae bacterium
CCTACGCAGCCCCTGCCGCTGCGCCCGCCGCCAACCCGTACGCCGCGCCCGGTGCGGCAGGCGCAGCGACCGGCTCGGCGGCTGCGGCGGCGGGCGTCTCGGCGGCGGGCGCGGCGGGCGCGCTCGGCGTCGGCTCCTCCTCAGGGGAGGCAGGGGTGGTGGTATCGGTCATGTCCGAACTCCTTCGACTGAGGGACCGCCCCATGCTCGCAGCGGCGTCAGGAGGTGTCAACGCGACGCGGCGGGCTGGTCGTCAGTACCTGCTGAACACGCCCAGGCCGACGAACATCGAGACGATGAACAGCGTGTAGAGCACGAGGAACCCGGTCAGCACGTACCCGATGATGACGCCCGCGAGCGCCATGCCGCGGCCTCCCTCGCCCGTACGCCGGATCTGCCGGAGCGCGATGTGGCCGGTGATCACACCGGCGATCCCGGTGATCCAGGTGACCAGTCCGACGAGCGAGAGCACGAGGGAGGTGATGGCGAGGGGGCTGGTGCGCGGCCCGTAGGCGTAGGCGGCGCCCGTGGTCGAGTAGGGCGCGAGCGCAGCGGGCGGAGGGCTCGTGGGAACGGGCTGATAGGCGCCGGGCTCGGCGGGCGCCGCCATCGGGGCGACGTACGGGTTCACCGGGCTCGCGGCCGGCGCGACGTACGGGTTCACCGGGGTCGCAGTCGGCGCGACGTACGGGTTGACGGGCGCCGCGACCGGAGCGGGGCCGGGCGCAGGCACCGGCTCCGGCGGCGCGATCGGCTCGGGTGCGGACGGGTGGGCGGCGTCGGACATGGATCCCCCTCGGGTGGTCTCCGCCATGCTGGCAGCCGACGCCCCGCCCGGCAACCCACCGCTCCCGTCAGGCCTGGATGTGGGTGATGGGGAGAGTCGAGTCGGCGCCCACGTCGAGGCTCGACGGCGCGTGGCCCGCCGCGATGAGCTGGGCGGCGAGCGACGCGATCATGGCGCCGTTGTCGGTGCAGAGCGAGAGCGGGGGGATGCGTAGCGCGACGCCCGCCTCCGCGCACCGCTCGACCGCGACCTCCCGCAGCCGGCGGTTCGCGACGACGCCGCCGCCGAGCAGCAGGCGCGGAACGCCGAGGTCCCGGCACGCGGCGAGGGCCTTCGTGAGCAGCACGTCGACGACCGCCTCGCGGAAGCCGGCAGCGACATCCGCGGCGGGCACCGGGCCGCCGGATGCGCGCGCGGCCTCGACGTGGCGCGCGACGGCGGTCTTGAGGCCCGAGAACGAGAAGTCGTAGCGGTGCCGCTCGAGGTCCTTCGCGGCGGTGAGCCCGCGCGGGAAGCGGATGGCCGCAGGGTCGCCGTCGGCAGCGGCCCGGTCGATCTCGGGACCGCCGGGGTAGGGCAGCCCGAGGAGTCGCGCGACCTTGTCGAAGGCCTCCCCCGCGGCGTCGTCGATCGTCTCGCCGAGCAGCTCGACGTCGGAGACGAGGTCGCGCACGAGCAGGAGCGAGGTGTGGCCGCCCGAGACGAGCAGGGCGATCGTCGGCAGCTCGAGCTCGCCCTCGCCGACGAGGGGGTCGTGGCCCAGGAGGTCGGCGCCCACGTGCCCCACGAGGTGGTTGACGGCGTAGAACGGCTTGCCGGTCGCAAGCGCGAGCGCCTTCGCGGCGCCGACACCGACCATGAGGGCGCCCGCGAGCCCGGGCCCGCTCGTGACGGCGACCGCGTCGAGGTCGTCGAGCGCGACGCCCGCCGTGCGCAGCGCCTCCTGGATCGCGGGGCTCAGCGCCTCGAGGTGGGCGCGCGCCGCGATCTCCGGCACGACGCCCCCGTAGCGGGCGTGCTCGTCCATCGAGCTCGCGATGACGTTTGCGAGCAGCTCGGTGCCGCGCACGATGCCGACACCCGTCTCGTCGCAGCTCGTCTCGATCCCGAGCACGAGCGGTCCGCTCATGACAGCACCGCCTTCATGACGACGGCGTCGACGCCGTCGGGCTGGTAGTACCGCGGGCGCACGGCGATGCGCTCGAATCCGCGGCTCGCGTAGAGCGCCTCGGCCCCGGGGTTGTCGGCGCGCACCTCGAGGAAGACCTCGAAGGCCGCGCGGGCGCGCGCCTCCGCGAGGAGGGCGTCGAGGAGCGCCGCGCCGATCCCCTGGCGGCGGGCGGGCTCGGCGACGGCGATGGTCTGGATGTCGCCCTGCCCCGAGCCGCGCGGGGCGAGGAGGCCCGCGTAGCCGATGACGGCGCCCGCGTCGTCGACGGCCACGAGGTAGTGGGTGTGGGCGCCCGCGAGCTCGGCGGCGATGAGCTCGCGCGACCACGCGTCGGTCGGGAAGGTGGCGCGCTCGATCGCGTCGATCGCGTCGAGATCGGATGCCGTGGCGGCGCGCATGGTCCAGCTCACGGCGTGACCCGCTTCGGCGTCGAGAGCGTGACGTCGGGCGCGCGCAGGTAGACCGGCTCGGCCGGGCCGGCCGGAAGACCCGCGTCGTGACGGGCGAGGGCGAGGATGCCGAGCAGCCCCGCGTCGATCGTCGCGGCGTCGACGCGCACGTAACCGGCGAGGGAGGTGACGGTGTCGAAATCGGCGACCGGCGTGAGCGACGGGCCCTCGATGCGGACGGGGAGCCCGTCGGAGCCCGGGGCCGCATACCGCGACCAGGCGTACTCGCGGCGGCGCGCATCCGTCACGACGAGCACGCGCTCGGTGCGTCCGTAGGCGACCGCGTCGTGGGAGACGACGGGCAGCACGGGGCGGCCGATGCCCAGGGCGAAGGCCCGCGCGGCTGCGATGCCGACCCGCAGGCCCGTGAACGGCCCGGGCCCCATGCCCACCGCGACGCCCTCGAGCTCGCGCGGCTCGACGCCCGCCTCCGCGAGCACGTCGCGGATGAACGCGCCGATGACCTCCGCGTGCCCGCGGGTGTCGGCCGTCGTGCGCTCGGCCCGGGTGCCCTCGCGGGTGACGACGGCGACGCTCGTCCCCGTCGAGGTGTCGATCGCCAGCAGCACCGGACAAGCCTACGTCGGCGGGGCGGGCCGGAGCTCGACGCCCTCCCAGCGGGGGCCGTATGCCGCGACCCGCACGTGCCGCGGGGCGTCGTCGGCCTCCGGGTCGCCGCCGATCGGCCGATCGATGTCGACCTCGATCCACGAGTCGACCACGCCGTCGATCTTGCCCGCACCCCACTCGACGACCGTGATCGAGCCCTCGAAGTCGAGGTCGAGGTCCTCCACCTCGGCCGCCGTCGCGAGCCGGTACGCGTCGACGTGCACGAGGGGGACGCCGGATGCGGTGGGGTGCGTGCGCGCGAGCACGAACGTCGGGCTCGTCACCTGGCCGCGCGCGCCGAGGGCCTCGCCGATGCCGCGCGTGAGCGTCGTCTTGCCGGCGCCGAGCTCGCCGTTCAGCAGCACGAGGTCGCCCGCGCGGAGCTGGGACGCGAGGTAGGCGCCGAGCGCCTCCATGGCCTCCGCGTCCGGCACCTCGAACCGGTGCTCGCTCACGTCGTCACCCGCGCGACGCGGGGTCCGATGCGCGTCACGAGCTCGTAGCCGATCGTGCCGCTCGCGGCCGCGAGCGCGTCGACACCGGGTTCGCCCTCGGCGGGGTCGCCCCACAGCACGACCGGGTCTCCCGGCGCGACGGGCGCGTCGCCCACGTCGACGACGAACTGGTCCATCGCGATGCGGCCGACCTGGGGGAACACGGAGTCGCCGATGCGCACGCGCAGCATGTCGGAGGCCGAGCGCGGGATGCCGTCCGCGTAGCCGAGGGGCACGAGCGCGAGCGTCGTCTCCCCGGGGGTGCGGTGCACGTAGCCGTAGGACACACCCGTCCCGGCGGGCACCCGGCGCACCGCCGCGACCCGCGAGACGAGGCGCATGACGGGGCGGAGGCCGAGCGAGGCCGGGTCGACGGACGGATCGGGCGACAGCCCGTACATCGCGATCCCGACGCGCACCATGTCGAACCGCGCCCCGGGCATCGTGAGCGCGGCGAGGCTCGCGGCGATGTGCCGCAGCTCGGGACGCAGGCCCGCGTCCTCGGCGAGCGCCACGGCGTCCGCGAAGGCCGCGCACTGCGCCGCGTCGTCGTCGGGGGAGGTGCCCGAGAGGTGGCTCATGAGGCCGCGCACGCGCAGCCGACCGGCGCGCTCGAGCTCGGCCGCGCGCGTGAGGACCTCGGCGGTCTCGGCGGGCGCGAAGCCGTTGCGGCTGAGCCCCGTGTCGAGCTTGAGGTGCACGTCCGCGCCCGCGGCGGCGGCCGCCTCGAGCTGGCCGCGCGTGGAGACCCCGACGTCGACGCCCGCCTCGACCGCGGCCGTGTAGTCGGGCTCGGCCGCATGCAGCCACGCGAGCAGGGGGGCGCGGATGCCGGCCTCGCGCAGCGCGAGCGCCTCGCGCAGGTCGGCGACCCCGAGCCAGTCGGCGCCCGCCTCGACCGCCGTGCGGGCGACGGGCAGCGCGCCGTGCCCGTAGGCGTCGGCCTTCACGACAGCGAGCACACGCGCGGGGGCGACGATCCCGCGCACGATCTCGAGGTTGTGCGCGAGGGCGTCGAGCCGGATGCGGGCCTCCCGCAGCGGCGCGGTCACGGCAGCCGCTCCGCGACGACGGTCGCCACTGCGACCCCCGCGTCGTGGCTCATGGAGACGTGGAGCGCGGAGACGCCGCGCCGCTCGAGGAGCGCCGCGAGGGGGCCCTCGACGGCGAACGACGGGTTGCCGCTCGCGTCGGATGCGATGCGCATGTCGATCCAGCGCACGTCCTCGGCGTCGCCGAGCGCCTTGACGAGCGCCTCTTTGGCCGCGAACCGGCCCGCGAGGGAGCGCAGCGGCAGCATCCGTTCGCTCTCGGCGAACAGGCGCTCGCGCAGGCGGGGCGTCCGGGAGACCGCGCGCTCGAATCGGGCCAGGTCGACGACGTCGACGCCCAATCCGACGATCACGGTCACTCCACCGTGACGGACTTGGCCAGGTTGCGCGGCTGGTCGACGTCGAGTCCCTTCGCCGTCGCGAGCTCCATGCCGAAGATGTGCAGCGGCACGACCGACAGCAGCGGCTCGACGAGCGGCGAGGCGAGCGGGATGCGGATGACCTCGTCGGCGTACGGCACGACGGCGACGTCGCCGAGCTCCGCGATCGCGATGACACGTGCGCCGCGGGCGCGGATCTCCTGGATGTTGGAGACGACCTTCTTGTGCAGCGACGACGGGTCGCGCGGGCTCGGCACCACGACGAACACGATCTGCCCCGGCTCGATGAGCGCGATGGGCCCGTGCTTGAGCTCGCCGGCGGCGAAGCCCTCCGCGTGGATGTAGGCGAGCTCCTTGAGCTTGAGGGCGCCCTCGAGGGCCACCGGGTAGCCCACGTGGCGGCCGAGGAAGAGCACCGACTGGGTGTCGCTCATCCAGTGCGCGAGCTCCGCGATGCGCGCGGATGCCGAGTCGACGACCGTGCGGATCTTGGCGGGGACCGCCTCGAGCTCCGCGATCTGCGTCGCGATGCCCTTCTCGTCGAGCGTGCCCCGCAGGGTCGCGAGGTGCAGGCCGAGGAGGTAGAGGGCCGTGACCTGGGCGACGAACGCCTTCGTCGAGGCGACCGCGACCTCCGGGCCCGCGTGCGTGTAGAGCACGGCGTCCGACTCGCGCGGGATCGTCGCGCCCTGGGTGTTGCAGATCGAGAGCGTGCGGGCCCCCTGCTCGCGCGCGTAGCGCACGGCCATGAGGGTGTCCATCGTCTCGCCCGACTGGCTCACCGACACCACGAGCGTGCGCTCGTCGAGCACCGGGTCACGGTAGCGGAACTCGTGCGAGAGCTCGACGTCCACGGGGATGCGCGCCCACGCCTCGATCGCGTACTTGCCGACGAGGCCCGCGTAGGCGGCGGTGCCGCAGCCGAGCACGAGCACGCGGTTGATGCCCGTGAGCGCGTCGGCGACGTCGTCGAGCTCGGTGAGCGTCGTGGCGCCCTCGTGCACGCGCCCGAGGAGCGTGTTGGCGACCGCGTCGGGCTCCTCGTCGATCTCCTTCTTCATGAAGCTCGGCCAGCCGCCCTTCTCGGCGGCGGAGGCGTCCCACGCGACCTCGAACTCGGAGGCCTCGGCGGGGTCTCCCGCGAAATCGATCACCTCGACCGAGTCGGGGCGGATCGTGACGATCTGGTCCTGGCCGATCTCCATCGCGCGACGCGTGTGCTCGACGAACGCGGCGACGTCGGATCCCAGGAAGTTCTCGCCCTCGCCGAGGCCGATCACGAGCGGCGAGCTGCGGCGCGCGCCCACCACGACGCCGGGGGCGTCCTTGTGGAGCGCGAGGAGCGTGAAGGCGCCGTCGAGACGCGCGACCGTGCGGCGCATCGCCTCGGTGAGGTCGCCCGTCTCACGGAAGGCGCGGCCCACGAGGAGCGCGGCGACCTCCGAGTCGGTCTCGCTCTCGAAGCTCTCGCCGGCCTCGGCGAGTTCCGCCTTGAGCTCGGCGAAGTTCTCGATGATCCCGTTGTGGATGAGCGCGAGGCGGCCGTCGTCGCCGAAGTGCGGGTGCGCGTTGACGTCGGTCGGGCCGCCGTGCGTCGCCCAGCGGGTGTGGCCGATGCCGGTGCCGCCGTCGGCGATGGGGTGCTCGGCGAGGTCGTCCGACAGGATGCCGAGCTTGCCCGCGCGCTTGCGCGATCCGATCTCGCCCGAGGGCGAGAGGACCGCGACGCCGGCGGAGTCGTAGCCCCGGTACTCGAGCCGCTTGAGCCCGCCGAGCAGCACCTCGAGGCTGCTCCCCGAACCCACGTAACCGACGATTCCGCACATGGGGTCGATCCTAGGCCAGCGGGCCTGGGTGACGCCTGCAGCCCACTACGCTCGTAGGGATGGCTGAGAACGGCGAGCGTCAGGCTCCGGCGACCCCGTTCCTCGAGCTGGATCGCGCCGCCTGGGCGGCCCTCGCCCCGACGACCGCGCATCCGCTCACGGAGGAGGAGCTCGTCAGGCTGCGCGGGCTCGGGGATGCGCTCGACCTGCGCGAGGTCGCCGACGTCTACGTGCCGCTCAGTCGGCTCCTCAACCTCTACGCGGCCAACGCGAAGGCCCTGCACCGCTCGACGCGCGGCTTCCTCGGCACCGGGGACGAGCCGCCGACGCCGTTCGTCATCGGCGTCGCCGGTTCCGTGGCCGTCGGAAAGTCGACGACCGCGCGCCTCCTGCGCGAGCTGCTCGCCCGCTGGGACGACACCCCGCGCGTCGAGCTCGTCACGACCGACGGCTTCCTGCTGCCGAACGCCGAGCTCGAGCGCCGCGGCCTCATGGAGCGCAAGGGCTTCCCCGAGAGCTACGACCGCCGCGCGCTGCTGCGCTTCGTGAGCCGCGTGAAGAGCGGCGTCGAGGAGGTGCGCGCCCCCGTCTACTCGCACCTCGTCTACGACATCGTCCCGGATGCCGAGATCGTCGTGCGGCGCCCCGACATCCTCATCGTCGAGGGGCTCAACGTGCTGCAGCCGCCGCAGCCCGGCGCGCGCCTCGCGGTGAGCGACCTCTTCGACTTCACGATCTACGTCGACGCCCGCACCGTCGACATCGAGAACTGGTACGTGGAGCGCTTCCTGCGCCTCCAGCGGGGCGCCTTCGCCGACCCGCGCTCCTACTTCCACCGCTTCGCGTCGCTGAGCGAGGAGGACGCGGTCGCGCGGGCGCGCTCCATCTGGGACCAGATCAACGGCCCGAACCTCGAGCAGAACATCGCCCCGACGCGGGCGCGCGCCTCGCTCGTGCTGCGGAAGGCGTCCGACCACACGGTGTCGAACGTGCTGATCCGGAAGGTCTGACTCCCGGTCGTCTGCGCCGCGAGGTGGTTCCGGACCGCGGCGCGTGCTCAGTCGGCCTCGATGGGCTCCAGCACGAGAACCGGGATGACGCGCTCGGTCTTCTTCTGGTACTCGGCGTAGTCGGGCCACACCTCGACTGCGCGCGCCCACCACAGCTCGCGCTCCTCGCCCTCCACGCGACGCGCGAGGTAGTCGGCGCGGTGGGCGCCGTCCTGCAGCTCGACGTGCGGGTTCGCCACGAGGTTGTGGAACCAGTTCGGGTTGTCGTCCGAGCCGCCCTTCGAGGCGACGACCGCGTAGACGCCGTCGTGCTCGACGCGCATGAGGGGGCTCTTGCGGAGCTTGCCGCTCTTCGCGCCCACCGAGGTCATCACGATGATGGGCACGCCGCGCAGCTCGTTCGCCTCGGTTCCGCCCGATGCCTCATAGGCCTCGGCCTGCTGGCGCGCCCACTCCGACGTGCTCGGCTCGTACTCCCCGGTCAGCGGCATCCGTCTTCCCTTCGTCGGATCCGACGTTACGGCAGGGCGAGGCGCTCGCGCACGATCCCGGCGAGCTCGTCGGCGATGCGCTGGGCCTCGTCGTGCTCGCGCGCCTCGACCATGACGCGCACGAGCGGCTCGGTGCCCGAGGGGCGCAGCAGCACGCGGCCGTCCTCGCCGAGCGCGGCCTCGTGGCGGCGCACGGCCTCGGCGATCGCGTCGTCGTGGAGCGCGTGGTGGTCGACGCCGCGCACGTTGACGAGTACCTGCGGGTAGACCGTCATGACCGATGCGAGCTCCGCGAGGCTCTTGCCGGTGCGCGCCATCTCGGCCGCGAGCTGCAGGCCCGTGAGGATGCCGTCGCCCGTCGTGGCGTGCTCGCTGAAGATGATGTGCCCCGACTGCTCGCCGCCGAGCGAGAGACCGCGCTCGCCCATCGCCTCGAGCACGTAGCGGTCGCCGACGGCGGTCTGCACGATGTCGATGCCGTGCTCGGCCATCGCGACGCGCAGCCCGAGGTTGCTCATCGTCGTGACGGCGAGGGTGTCGTGGGCGAGGTGGCCGCGGCGCTTGAGCGAGATCGCGAGGATCGCCATGATCTGGTCGCCGTCGATGACGTTGCCGTCGGCGTCGACCGCGAGGCAGCGGTCCGCATCGCCGTCGTGGGCGATGCCGAGATCGGCACCCGTGAGGCGCACGGTCGCCTGCAGCTTCTCCAGATGCGTCGAACCGACGCCGTCGTTGATGTTGAGGCCGTCGGGATCGGCACCGATGACGGTCACCTGGGCCCCGGCATCCGTGAACACCTGGGGCGAGACGCCCGCGGCGGCGCCGTGCGCGGCGTCGATGACGACCTTGAGGCCGTCGAGACGCACGTCGAGGGTGCCGAGGAGATGCAGCAGGTAGCGGTCCTCGGCGTCGGAGAAGCGGCGGATGCGGCCGACGCCCGCGCCGGTCGGGGCGAGCTTCTGCCGGCCCATCGCGGCCTCGATGCGGTCCTCGACCTCGTCGGGCAGCTTGACGCCGCCGATCGCGAAGAACTTGATGCCGTTGTCGGGCGCGGGGTTGTGCGACGCCGAGACCATGACGCCGAAGTCGGCGTCGATGTCGGCGACGAGGAAGGCCGCGGCCGGGGTCGGGATGACGCCGGCGTCGAGCACGTCGATGCCCGAGCTCGCGAGCCCGGCGGCGACGGCGGCCGAGATGAACTCGCCCGAAACGCGGGGGTCGCGCGCGAGCACGGCGCGGGGACGCCGCCCCTCTCCGCGGACCTGGTCCGCGTGGCGGCCCTGCGTCAGGACGTAGGCGGCTGCCTGAGCGAGGCCGAGGGCCAGATCCGCGGTGATGACATCACCGTTCGCCAGCCCTCGGACCCCGTCAGTGCCGAAGAGACGCGGCATGCGCGTGTCCTGTGGGAAGCCTTAGCGCTTCGAGAACTGCGACGCCTTGCGGGCCTTCTTGAGACCGGCCTTCTTGCGCTCGATGACGCGGGCGTCGCGCGAGAGGAAGCCGGCCTTCTTGAGCGCCGGGCGGTTGTTCTCACGGTCGATCTCGTTGAGCGCACGGGCGATCGCGAGACGCAGGGCGCCCGCCTGACCCGAGGGGCCGCCGCCCGTGATCTTCGCCTTCACGTCGTAGGAGCCGAGCAGGTCGAGCACCTTGAAGGGGTCGTTGATGAGCTGCTGGTGCAGCTTGTTGGGGAAGTAGTCCTCGAGGGTGCGGCCGTTCACGGTGAACTCGCCGGCTCCCGGGGTGAGGCGCACGCGGGCGATGGCCTCCTTGCGGCGGCCCACGGCCGCGCCGGAGACGTTGAGCACGGCGCGGGGAGCGCGCGGAGCCTCGTCAGCGGGCGTCTCGGTCGAGAAGGAGGTGAGAACCTCGTCCGACACGGTGTCTTCGATCTTCGCCATCGGTGATGTCCTTGGAAGTCTCTCGGCGCTTACTGCGCGACCTGGGTGAGGGTGTAGGGCTTCGGCTGCTGCGCGGCGTGCGGGTGCTCGGCGCCGGCGTACACCTTCAGCTTCTTGATCTGGGCGCGACCCAGCGAGTTCTTCGGCAGCATGCCGCGGATGGCCTTCTCGACCGCGCGGGTCGGGTGCTTCTCGAGCAGCTCCGAGTAAGTGGTGGCCGAGAGGCCGCCCGGGTAACCCGAGTGGCGGTAGGCCTTCTTCTGCTCGAGCTTCGCACCCGTGAGCGCGACCTTGTCGGCGTTCACGATGATGACGAAGTCGCCCATGTCCATGTGGGGGGCGAAGGTGGGCTTGTGCTTGCCGCGGAGGATGGCGGCGGCGTGGCTGGCGAGGCGGCCGAGCACGACGTCGGTGGCGTCGATGACGACCCACTCGCGCTTGACATCCGCCGGCGTGGGGCTGAACGTACGCGTCATGGAATGACTCGATTCTGGTCGGTGGTGTTCGTGAATCCCGCTCCGGTGTGCGTTCCTGCCCCGAAGGAGCCGGAACCCGACGGTGGAGGGCCCAACTGGTCGCCTGCGCGGCGCGCAGACAACCTCAACAGACTAGTCGATGAAGGCTTCCTCAGGCAAACCGCGTTTGGCGCGCGTCTGCTCGGCGCGCGCGGCGAGCTCCTCGTCGGGCGGATAGCCGACCTCGACGAGGGTGAGCCCCCGCGCGGGCATGACGATGAACTCGCTCGTGCGGCGGCCCTCGTCGCGGATGCCGGCCGCGCGCTCGACGGCGAAGCGCCCCTCCCCCGCGGCGACGCACGCGCCGACGAGGGCACGCACCATCGAGTGGCAGAAGGCGTCGGCGCGCACGTGCGCGACGAGCACCCCGTCGTCGTCGCGACGCCAACCGAACTCTTGGAGGGTGCGGATGGTGGTCGCCCCCTCGCGCGGACGGCAGTAGGCCGCGAAGTCGTGGAGGCCCAGCAGCGAGCGCGCGGCGGCGTCCATCGCCGCGACGTCGAGCTCGGCGGGGTGCCACAGCGTGAACGCGCGCGTGCGCGGGTCGCGGAGCGCCGCGGCGTCGGCGATGCGGTACTCGTAGCGGCGCCACACCGCCGAGAAGCGCGCGTCGAACCCGACGGGGGCCTCCGTCGCGCGCAGGATCTGCACGTCGGCGGCCTGGCCGACGATGCCGTTGATGCGCCGCGCGAGCGAGGCGACCCCGGCTGCGCCCGCGCCTCGGCCCCGGGGCCGGCGCTCGAGCTGGGCGAGCTGGACGGGGGCGAGGTCGAGGTGGGCGACCTGTCCGACGGCGTGCACCCCGACATCCGTGCGTCCGGCGACGGTGAGGCGCGGGGGCTCGGCGCCCGTGCGCCCGAAGAGCGTCGCGAGCGCGTCCTCGAGCACGCCCTGCACCGTGCGCAGGCCCGGCTGGCGCGCCCACCCCGTGAAGTCGGTTCCGTCGTAGGCGAGGTCGAGCCGGATGCGCGTCGGGGCTTCCGGGGTGTCCACGAAGCGAGTTTAGGCTGGAGCGGGTGACCCGCCGATGACCCCGCCCACGCCCGGACCCGAGGACGAGCGCTCCCGCACGCGCCCGTCCGCTTCCGCGCGCCCGGGCTCGGGCGGCTCAGCGGCCGTCCAGCGGAAGCCGACGGCGAAGCCGGAGACCCGCCCCGGCTCCAAGCCGCCGGTGCGACCGGGAGCGAAGCCCGCGACCGCCACGGCGTCGCCGAAGCGGACGGCCTCGCCCCGCACCGCGGATACGGCCCCCGCCCCGCCGCCGGCCTCTGCTTCGGCCGGGCGCACTGCGACCCGCGAGGTGCCCCGCGGCCACGTCGCGGGCCTCGACGGCCTGCGCGCGTTCGCCGTCATCGTCGTCGTGCTCTTCCACCTCACCCCGGGCGCCGTGGTCGGCGGCTACCTCGGGGTCGACGTCTTCTTCGTCGTGAGCGGGTTCATCATCACGCGCCTGCTGCTCGTCGAGCACGAGAGCACGGGGCGCATCCGCCTCGGCGCGTTCTGGCTGCGGCGCGCACGTCGCCTGCTCCCCGCGCTCGTGGTGCTGCTGCTCGCGTGCAGCAGCGTCGCGCTGCTCCTCGGCGGGGACGTGCTCGTGGGGATCGGCGCCCAGCTCGCCACGGCCCTCACCTTCTCGAGCAACTGGTACTTCATCGCGAGCGGGTCCGACTACTTCGCGAGCACGGCGCCCGAGCTGTTCCGCAACCTGTGGTCGCTCGCCGTCGAGGAGCAGTTCTACCTGCTGTGGCCGCTCGTGCTGCTGCTGGTCGTGCTGCGGCTGCCGCGTGCGGGACGGATCGTCGCGCTCGCGCTCGCGACGCTCGCCTCCGCCGCCGCGATGGCCGTGCTCCTGACGCCCGGCAACCCGACCTCCGTGTACTACAACACGGGCGCCCACGCCTTCGGCCTCACGATCGGCGCGCTGCTCGCGGTCGTGAGCCGCTGGTGGTCGCCGCGCGCGCTCGAGTGGCCGCGCGCCGCCCGCCGCTGCCTCGGCGTCGCCGGGGCGCTCGCCTTCGCGGGGCTCGTCGCGCTCTCGATCCTCATGCCGGGCGAGGAGGACTGGGCCTACCGCGGCGGGCTCCTCGCGGCGGCGGCGATGACGGCGGTGCTCATCGCCGCGTTCCTCGTGCCCGGGTCGCCGCTCGCGCGCGCGATCGACGTCGCGCCGCTGCGCTGGATCGGACACCGCAGCTACGGCATCTACCTGTGGCACTGGCCCGTCTTCGTGCTGCTCGCGGCGGCCCTCCCCGACTGGACGAGTGAGCCGGCCCTCGCGTGGGCGCTCGGCGGGATCGCGGCGGTCATCACCGTCGCAGCCGCGGCGCTGAGCTTCCGCTACGTGGAGACGCCCATCCGCCGCGACGGCTTCCGCGCCGCGTGGCGCACCTGGACGGCCGGATGGCGCCCCGCCCGCCTCGCGACCGTCGGCAGCGCCGCAGCCCTCGTGCTGCTGCTCGTGGGGCTCGCCGGGACGACGAGCGCCGTCATCGTCCAGCCGTGGCAGAGCGACGTCGCCGACCGCATCCAGGCCGGTCAGGACGCCATCCGCGACACCGCGAGCCCCACGCGGTCACCCGATTCGACGCCCACGAGCGATCCGACGGGACCGCCGCCGCAGCTCCAGGGCGACCGGATCACGGCCGTCGGCGACTCCGTCATGCTCGCCGCGGTCCCCGAGCTCCAGGCGGCGTTCCCCGGGATCCACATCGACGCGGCCGTCTCGCGCTCGATGTCGGCGGCGCCCGACATCCTCCGCTCGCTGCGCGACGCGGGGATGCTGCGCCCGACCGTCGTCGTGGCCCTCGGCACCAACGGCGCGATCTCGTGGGACACGCTCGTGACCATCCGCGAGATCATCGGGCCCGAGCGCGAGCTCGTGCTCGTGACGGCGCAGGCGCCGCGCGGTTGGATCCCCGGCGTCAACGAGAAGCTCGTCGCGTTCGCGTGGCAGTACCGCGACGTCGAGCTCGCCGACTGGTACACGGCGATCCAGCCCCACCTCGACGTGCTCGCGCGCGACCGCGTGCACTTCGGCTCGGCCGGCGCCCGGATCTTCACCGCGACCGTCCAGGAGGCGCTCATGCGCCTCGCCGCGCTCCCGCCGCTGCGCGACACGATCGCGGACGAGTCGCTCCCCCGCCCCGTCTGACGCACAGCCGCCCCACATCCTCGCGGAGACAGCAGGAGGCCCCGCTCGCGATGAGCGGGGCCTTCTGAACGGCGGATGCGGGGAGTTACTTCTCCTCCGACTCCTCGGCGGTCTCCTCGGCAGCGGTCTCCTCGGCAGCGGCCTCGGTGGCCTCCTCGACGGGAGCCTCGACCTCGGCGGTCTCCTCGACGGCGGCCTCGGTCTCCTCGACCGGGGCCTCCTCGGCGGCGGGCTTCGCCTCCGCCTTCGGGGTCTCCACGCGGGCGGCCGACTTCTTCGACGAGGCCGGCTTCTTCACGACCGGCTCAAGCACGAGCTCGATGACGGCCATGGGCGCGTTGTCGCCCTTGCGGTTGCCGATCTTGGTGATGCGGGTGTACCCGCCCTCACGCTCCGCGACGAGCGGCGCGATCTCGGCGAAGAGCTCGTGCACGACCGACTTGTCGCGGATGACCGACAGCACACGACGACGCGAGTGCAGGTCGCCGCGCTTCGCGAAGGTGATGAGGCGCTCGGCCACGGGGCGCAGGCGCTTCGCCTTCGTCTCGGTGGTCGTGATGCTCTTGTGCGTGAAGAGGGCCGCGGCGAGGTTCGCGAGCAGCAGGCGCTCGTGCGCCGGACCGCCACCGAGACGGGGACCCTTGGTGGGCTGGGGCATGATCAGTCGTTCTCCAGAATCAGTTTCGAGTCAGTGCGGGGCTCAGACGGTCTCGTCGTCGTATCCGCCGTAGAAGTGCGCGCCGTCGAAGCCGGGCACGCTGTCCTTGAGCGAGAGGCCGAGCTCGACGAGCTTGTCCTTCACCTCGTCCACGGACTTCTGACCGAAGTTGCGGATGTTCATGAGCTGCGTCTCCGAGAGGGCGACGAGCTCGCTGACGGTGTTGATGCCCTCACGCTTGAGGCAGTTGTACGAGCGCACCGAGAGGTCGAGGTCCTCGATGGGCATCGACAGCTCGTTCGAGAGCACCGCGTCGACCGGGGCGGGCCCGATCTCGATGCCCTCGGCCGCGGTATTGAGCTCGCGGGCGAGGCCGAACAGCTCGACGAGGGTGCGGCCGGCCGAGGCGAGCGCGTCGCGCGGCGAGATCGCCGGCTTGGTCTCGACGTCGACCACGAGGCGGTCGAAGTCGGTGCGCTCACCCGCACGGGTGGCCTCCACGCGGTAGGTGACCTTGAGCACGGGCGAGTAGATCGAGTCGACCGGGATCTGGCCGGCCTCCGAGAACTCGCTGCGGTTCTGGGTCGCCGAGACGTAGCCGCGGCCGCGCTCGATGGTGAGCTCGAGGTCGAACTTGGCCTTGTCGTTGAGCGTGGCGATGACGAGGTCCGGGTTGTGGATCTCCACACCCGCCGGCGCCGAGATGTCGGCGGCGGTCACCTGGCCCGCGCCGGTCTTGCGCAGGTAGGCGGTGATGGGCTCGTCGTGCTCGCTCGAGACGACCAGGTTCTTGATGTTGAGGACGATCTCGACGACGTCCTCCTTGACACCCGGGATGGTGTCGAACTCGTGCTGGATGCCGTCGAGGCGGATGCTCGTGACCGCGGCCCCGGGGATCGAGGAGAGCAGGGTACGACGCAGCGAGTTGCCGAGCGTGTAACCGAAGCCGGGCTCGAGGGGCTCGATGACGAAGGCGGAGCGGAACTCCGAGATGACCTCTTCAGAGAGAGTGGGACGCTGTGCGATGAGCACGTGGTTTCCTTTCGGCGAGGGCGTCCGCCATATGACGCCCACGACAGATGCGGCGGGTGGCTGGGCCGCCGTTTGTTGAGTTGTGGAAAGACGTTGGCGCGCTCGGATGACCGGATCAGGACCCGGTCATCCGAGCGGCGAGATCACACGCGACGACGCTTCGGGGGACGGCACCCGTTGTGCGCCTGAGGCGTCACGTCGTTGATGGTGCCGACCTCGAGACCAGCGGCCTGGAGCGAACGGATGGCCGTCTCACGACCCGAGCCCGGGCCCTTGACGAAGACGTCGACCTTCTTCATGCCGTGCTCCTGCGCCTGGCGGGCAGCCGACTCGGCGGCGAGCTGCGCAGCGTAGGGGGTCGACTTGCGCGAGCCCTTGAAGCCCACACCACCCGAGGAGGCCCAGCTGATGACGGCACCCGACGGGTCGGTGATGGAGACGATCGTGTTGTTGAACGTCGACTTGATGTGGGCCTGGCCCACAGCGATGTTCTTCTTCTCCTTGCGACGCGGCTTGCGCGCGGCGGCCTTCGGAGCAGCCATTACTTCTTACCTGCCTTCTTCTTGCCGGCCACGGTGCGCTTCGGGCCCTTGCGAGTACGTGCGTTGGTCTTGGTGCGCTGACCGCGGACGGGCAGGCCGCGACGGTGGCGGAGGCCCTCGTAGGAGCCGATCTCGACCTTGCGGCGGATGTCGGCCTGCACCTCACGGCGGAGGTCACCCTCCACCTTGTAGTTGCCCTCGATGAAGTCGCGAAGGGCGACGAGCTGGTCGTCGGTCAGATCCTTCACGCGGATGTCACCGGAGATCCCGGTCTCCTTGAGGGTCGCGAGCGCGCGAGTGCGGCCCACGCCGTAGATGTACGTCAGGGCGACCTCGACGCGCTTCTCGCGCGGGATGTCGACGCCGGCGATACGTGCCATGACGGCTTCTCCTTATGGAGTCGATCGGAGGTGTGGAGCGCCGCCGGTGCCCGGGCCTCCGAACCCGAGGTGTCCCCTCTCGCGAGGTTCTGGCGGTGCTTCTTCTATGTGTTGAGTTGTCGAGTCGCGGGTCTACCGCGGTTGGCAGTATGTCCGAGGCCCAGAGGGCCTCGGCGTCAAGGGAAAAAGGTCCGAAAGGACCTTTTTCTTATCCTTGACGCTGCTTGTGGCGCGGGTTCGACTTGCAGATGACCATCACGCGGCCGTTGCGGCGGATGACCTTGCAGTGGTCGCAGATGGGCTTGACGCTCGGGTTGACCTTCATGTTTCCTTCTCGCTGTCCTCGTACCTGCCGACGGGCAGGCCGTTACTTCTCGAACGTCACTTGTAGCGGTAGACGATGCGGCCGCGGGTCAGGTCGTAGGGGCTCAGCTCCACGATCACGCGATCCTCGGGGAGGATGCGGATGTAGTGCTGACGCATCTTGCCCGAAATGTGGGCGAGAACCTTGTGCCCGTTGCTCAGCTCGACGCGGAACATCGCGTTCGGCAGAGCCTCGAGGACAGATCCCTCGATCTCGATGACGCCGTCTTTCTTGGCCATACCCTCTGAATCGCTATCGGTGACACTCGGTCATGCGGGTGATTGTTCGGTGCGGACGGCCCAACGGGCACAAGGCACCAAAGATCGATCGTACCCGATCCGGAGCGATTCCGCATAATCCGCGAGAGTACGTACTTTGCGTCCGCCGCGCGGCGTGTCGCGGGAAAAGTGCGTACTCTCGCGGACCTAGTCCTCGTTGACGGCCGAGATGCGAGCGTACAGCTCCTCCGCGGTGGGCGCAGCGAGGAGCGCCTGCACCTCGTCGTCCTCCGAGAACAGCACGGCGATCCGGCCCAGGATCTCGAGGTGCTCGTTCTCGCGACCCGCGATGCCGACCACGAACCGCACCTCGTCTCCCCCCCAGTCGATGGCGGAGGGGTAGCGGATGACGGCGAGCGCCGTGCGGTCGATGTACTCGCGCCCCTCGTTGGTGCCGTGCGGGATCGCGAGGTAGTTGCCCATCGAGGTCGACACGGTCGCCTCCCGGGCGAGCATCGAGTCGATGTAGCCCGGCCGCACCGCGCCGGCCTCCACGAGGAGGCGTCCGACGTCGCGGATCGCCTCCTCGCGGGTCGGGGTCCGGTCGGCGAGCACCACGCGCTCAGGCGTCAGGATGTCGTCGCTCATGGTGTGCTCCTCTCTCGCCGCCGGACCCCGCGGGCCTACTCGGCGGCCCCTTCGCGCTGGTTCTTCACGAGGTCCACGACCTCGTCGTAGCGCGGCGAGTTCATGAAGTTGTCGACGGACACGTGCACGGCGTCCGGCGCCTTCTGCCGTGCCCGCGGCGTGAGCTCATTCTGCGTGATGACGAGGTCCTCGTCACCGGTGAGGTTCGCGATCGCCGCGTTCGACACGTCGACCTCGATGCCCGCCTTCTTGAACTTGTTCCGCAGCACGGATGCGCCCATCGCGCTCGAGCCCATGCCCGCATCGCACGCGAACACGACCTTCTGGATCGTCTTCGTGGCGACGTCCCCGCCTCCGGCGACGTTGGCCGCGAGGCCCGAGAGCACCGAGCTCTCCTTGCCCTTGTTCGCGGAGGTCGCCGCGATCGACTCGGCGAGGCGCGCGTCGGCATCCGCCTCGGACGCGAGGTCGCGCTTGCGGCTCGCGAGCAGGATCGGCATCGCGATGAGGAACGTCACCGCCGCCGCGAGCACGACCGACACGATGACGCCGAGGTAGCTGTCGGGCGCCGTCTGGATCACGACCGCGAAGATCGACCCGGGCGCCGCGGGGGCGCGCAGGCCGGAGTTGAAGATGACGTTGGTGAGCACACCCGTCGCGCCGCCACCGATCATGGCGAGGATGAGCAGCGGCTTCGCGAGCACGTACGGGAAGTACACCTCGTGGATGCCGCCGAGGAACTGGATGATGAACGCGCCCGGAGCCGTCGCGCGCGCCGCGCCGACACCGAACACGGTGAGCGCGAGCAGGAGGCCCGCACCCGGTCCGGGGTTGGCCTCGACGAGGAACAGCAGGCTCTTGCCGTTCTCCACCACCTGCTCGGAGCCGAGCGGGGTGAACACACCGTGGTTGATGGCGTTGTTGAGGAAGAGCACCTTCGCCGGCTCGACGAGGATCGAGGCGAGCGGGATGAGGCCCGTCTCGATGAGCCACCCGACGGCCGCCCCGAGTGCGTCGCTGAAGATCTTGATGAGCGGCGCGAGCCCGAAGAACGCGGCGAGAGCGAGCAGGAACCCGAGGATGCCCGACGAGAAGTTGTCGACGAGCATCTCGAAGCCCGGCTTGATCCTCCCCGCCCAGATCTTGTCGACCTGCTTGAGGATCCACGCCGCGAGCGGACCGCAGATCATGGCGCCGAGGAACATGACCGTCCCCTCGGCGCCGATCACGACGCCCATCGTGACGACGACGCCGATGACCGCGCCGCGCACGCCGTAGACGATGCGGCCGCCCGTGTAGGCGATGAGGAGCGGCAGCATGTAGGTGATCATCGGCCCGACGAGGCCCGTCCAGACGCTCCCGTCGGACGCCTCCCCTCCGCCGAGGATCGCCGAGTCCGCCCAGCGCCAGGCCGCCACGGGGCTGTCGCTGCCGAACCAGCCGTTCGGGATGAACATCGCGGTCACGAGGCCCCAGGCGATGAAGGCCGCGATGTTGGGCATGATCATGCCCGACAGGAAGGTGCCGAATCTCTGGACGGCGACGCGGGCTCCCCCGCCCCGCGGTGCCGTCGTCGCTGACGTCGTCGTCATGGTGTGTGCCTCCTGGCTCGGTCGCCGGGCTGGCGCCCGGCGGTGATGGTGTCGGCGGCCGCCCGGGCCGCCTCTCGGGCATCGGCGGCCTCATCGGCCGCCAGGGCTGCCTCGGCGATCGCGCGTGCGTCGTCGAGGGTGTACCGCGCGAGGGATACGCGGACGTCTGCGAGCGCCGTCGGCGACATCGACAGGCTCGTGACCCCGAGCCCTGCCAGCACGACGGCGAGGAGGGGGTCGGCGGCGGCCTCGCCGCACACGCCGACCGGCTTGCCGGAGGCGGCGCCCGCGGCGCCCACCTCCTCCACGAGCCGCAGCACCGCGGGGTGCCACGGGTCCTGCAGCGCCGCGACCGAGCCGAGCTGGCGGTCGGCGGCCATCGTGTACTGCGTGAGGTCGTTGGTGCCGATCGACGCGAAGTCGGTGCGGGCCAGCACGCGGTCGGCGATGAGCGCGACCGACGGGATCTCCACCATGACGCCCGCCGTGCGGATGCCGGCCTCGTGGATCGCGCGCGTCACGAAGACCGTCTCCTCGACCGTCGCGACCATGGGCGCCATGACCCAGAGCTCGGCCTCCGTCTCGGCCTGCGCCGCCGCGAGCGCCGCGAGCTGGTCGCGGAGCACGGACTCCGACGCCCGGAGCGCCCGGAGCCCGCGCCGACCGAGGGCCGGGTTCTCCTCCTCCCCGGGCGAGAGGAAGGCGAGCGGCTTGTCGGCGCCCGCGTCGAGCAGGCGCACGACGACGCGCTTGCCCGCGAACGCGGCGAGCACCTCGCGGTAGCTCGCCTGCTGCGCCTCGACGGTCGGCGCGGTCGCGTCGTCGTCGAGGAAGAGGAACTCGGTGCGGAAGAGGCCCACGCCCTCGGCGCCGAGCCGCACGGCCTCCGCCGCCTCGCCCGGCTTCCCGAGGTTGGCGAGGAGCTTGACGGCGGTGCCGTCGGCGAGCGCGCCGGGCCCGGCGGGTGCCGCCGCGGCCGCCTCGCGGGCCGCGATGCGCGCCTCCGCGTCGGCGAGCTCGGCGGCGTCCGGGTCGGCGAACACGCGACCGCGTTCTGCGTCGACGATCACCTGGGTGCCGTCCCGCAGCGACTCGACGCCCGCTGCGCCGACGATCGCGACGATGCCGCGCTGGCGGGCCAGGATCGCGGTGTGCGACGTGGGCCCGCCCTCGCTCGTGACG
Source organism: Microbacteriaceae bacterium (assembly GCA_003852775.1). Lineage (GTDB taxonomy): Bacteria > Actinomycetota > Actinomycetes > Actinomycetales > Microbacteriaceae > Homoserinibacter. The sequence continues at coordinate 20,453 of RDDZ01000150.1, forward strand.
AACGCGAGCACCCGGTCGAGGTCGAGCACGGCGGTGTCGGCGGGCGCGAGGTCGCGCGCGACGAGAACGTACGGATGCCCGGGGTCGGCCACGAGCTCCGTCGAGCGCCCCTGCAGAGCGGCGACGGCGCGGTCGGCGAGGTCGCGGAGGTCGGCGACGCGCTCGGCGAAGTACTCCCCCGCGTCGGCGAGGAGCGCGGAGAACTCGCCGAACGCATCCGTCACCGCCTTCTCGGCGGTCACCCCGGACTCGAGGTGCCGTTCGACGGCGGCGAGCAGCTCGGGGTCGTCGGTCATGAGGGCCTGCGCCTCGAGCACGTCGCGCGTCGCCTCGTCGGCGCCGGCCGCGCGCTCGCGGAGCTGCCCCGAGACCGCGGCGAGCGCCCCGCGGGCGCGCGCGAGCTCCGCCTCGGCGCCGATCGCGCTCGGAGCGTCGGTCGGCGCGGCGGCCGCCTGGCGCGAGACGTGCAGCACCGGCCCGACCACGATCCCCGTGCCGACGCCGACGCCGCGCAGCTCGCGCACCTCGATCATCCGTCGGCCTCGTCGTGGTCCGTCGTGAGGAACTCGGAGAGCTCGTCGAGCACGCGCTCGGCGTCGTCGCCCTGCACGTCGAGCACGACCTCGTCGCCGTTCTCGAAGCCGGCGGCGATGATGCCGAGGATGCTCGCGGCGTTGACCGGCTTGCCGCCGGGCCGGCCGATGGTCACCTGGTGACCGGAGGCCGCCACGGCCTGCGTGAAGAGCTTCGCCGGGCGGGCGTGCAGCCCGTGGCCGGAGGCGATCGTGACCGTGCGTTCCATCAGGACGTCCTTCCTGCGGCGGCCGCGGCCGCCAGGGTCGTGTCGAGCAGCTCGTCGCCGTCCGCGCGCGCGGCGTCCGCGAGCACCGCGAAGGGCACCGCGGCGGCCGCCGCGGCCGCCTCCAGCTCGGCGAGCTGCCCGCCCAGGTGGGCTCCCGCGAGCACCACGTCGGCGTCGGGGAGGAGGTCCGGGGCGGCAGCGGCCGACGACGGGACCGGCGTCACGTCGACGCCCCGCGCGGCCGCCGCGCGGCGCAGGCGCTGGGCGACGAAGGTGCTCGACGCACCGGCGCCGCACACGATGAGCACCCGCATGGCGTCCGTCTCCCGTCCTGCCGCCCGCGGTCGCGTCGGCGGCGCTGCCGTCCCGGCACCAGGTCCGGGGCCCGCCGGTTCCCTCTCCCGGCGGGCGAGGCCAGTGTGCTCCGGATGCCTCTCGGGCCGCCAGCGCGCTCGTTTCCGGGGCCCCGGAAATCTCCCCCGGAACCGCCCGCGCCGCTGCCCGGTTTGCTTGACTGGGGGCACGCACGGTCGTCGCGGAGCGGAGTGGGATGGTCGCCAGACACGAACAGCTCACGGACGCCCTCGCCCAGCACGGAGGCTGGGTGACGGCAGCCGACCTCGCCGCGCGTCTCGGCGTCACCGACCGCAGCATCCGCGGCTACGTCGCCGCGCTCAACGCCGCAGGCGACGTGCCCGTCATCGAGTCGGGCCCGCACGGCTACCGGCTCGACCGCGCCGAGTGGGGCCGTCGCATCCGCGAGGGGCAGGGGGAGGAGGATGCGACCCCCGCCGCCCGCGTCTCGGCCGTGCTGCGCGCGCTGCTCGACGCCGACCCCGCGTCCGAGGGCGTCGACGTGTACGAGCTCGCCGAGCGACTTCACGTGAGCGACTCGACCCTCGAGTCGGACCTCGCGCGCGCCCGTTCCCGCGCCGGCTCCGTCGGGCTCACGATCGTGCGGGCGCGCGAGCACGTGCAGCTCGAGGGGCCGGAGACCGCGCGGCGACGGCTCATCGGCGCGCTGTTCCGCGACGAGGCCACCCGCGGGATGCGCGAGGTCGATCGCATCGAGAGCTGGTTCGCGGCGGGCGACCTCTCCGCGTTCAAGACGGCCCTCATCGCGCGCCTCGTCGCCGACGGCTACGAGATCAACGACTACGGCCTCGGCACCGTGCTGCTGCACCTCGCGATCGCGGTGGACCGCTCGCAGGGCGACCACGCGCTCCCCGACCGGACGGGCGGCGACGAGGGCGCGTTCCCGCGGATCCTCGACGAGCTCGTCACGGAGCACTTCGGGGTCCGCCTCCCGCCGGGCGACCTCGACTACCTCGGGTTCCTGCTCGGCACGCGCGTCGCCGTCGACCCCGTCGACGCGGGGCCGTCCCCGCTCGACGACGAGGAGCTCACGCGGGTGCGCGCGATCGTCGAGAAGGCCGCCCACGAGTACCTCGTCGACCTCGACGGCGACGACGACTTCCTGCTGCGGCTCGCGATGCACATCCGCCAGCTCCAGCGGCGCGCGCAGGAGGGGTCGTTCTCCCGCAACCCGCTCACCCGCTCCATCAAGTCGGGGTACCCGATGATCTACGAGCTCGCCGTCTACCTCGCGCGCGAGCTGCAGCACGACTCCGGCATCGCGGTGCCGGAAGACGAGATCGCCTACCTCGCGATGCACCTCGGCGCCCGGCTCGAGGAGCAGCGGCAGACCGAGCAGGCCGTCACGGCGACGATCGTCGCCCCCGCCTACCACCGCCTCCACCTCGAGCTGCTGCGCCGCGTGGAGGCCTCCGTCGGCGGGGACCTGCGGATCGAGCAGCTCGACACCCGCTCCGACGTGGACTGGGACGCGCTCCCCGGGGACCTCGTGATCTCCGTCATCGACCCGCCGGCGCCGAGCGACCGCATCCTCGTCGTGCACCCCTTCCTCGGGGAGGCCGACGCGCAGGCCGTCCACTCGGCGATCGCCCGGGTGCGGCGACAGCGGCGGCGCACCCGGCTCGCCGAACGGCTCACGTCGTACTTCGACGAGCGGCTCTTCTTCCGCGAGTTCTACGCGCCCGACGCCGAGAGCATGATCCGCGCTCTCGGCGCCCGGATGGTGGAGGCGGGCGTCGTCGACGAGGCGTACGTCGCGGGCGCGATCGAGCGCGAGCGCCTCTCGTCCACCGCCTTCACCGACGGCCTCGCGATGCCCCACGCGATGGAGATGACCGCCGAGCGCACGTCGATCGCGCTCGTGCTCAACTCCACCTCGATGCCGTGGGGCGACGCCCGCGTCGAGGTCGTCGCGTTCATCGCGTTCAGCGAGTCGGGCCGCGCCTCGTTCCAGGAGGTCTTCGATCAGCTCGTCGAGGTCTTCGCCGACCGCGAGAACATCCGCAACCTCGTCGCACGCACGACGGACATCCCGAGCCTCGTCGCCGAGCTCACGCGCCTCATCGACGCCTAGGCCGCCCGGGACACGGAAGCGGGGCCGGGCCGGAGACGGCTCAGGCGGCGGGAGCGCCAATGCCGGCCTCGGCGAAGGCGGCCCAGATGCGGTCCGTCACCTCGTCGACCGTGCCGAGCCCGTCGACCTCGATGAGAAGGCCCTGGTCGCGGAACATGTCGAGCACCGGCGCCGTCTCGCGCTGGTAGACCTCCTGGCGGTGGCGGATCGCCTCCTCGGAGTCGTCCGCGCGGCCCTGCTCGATGGCGCGCTTGCGCAGGCGGCGCACGATCTCGTCCTGGTCCGCGACGAGGCGCAGCACAGCGTCGAGCTTGTGGCCCTGCGAGGCGAGCAGCTCGTCGAGGTAGCGCACCTGCTCAGGCGTGCGCGGGTAGCCGTCGAGCAGGAAGCCCGTCGTCGCGTCCGCCTCGGCGAGGCGGTCGGTGACGAGTTCGTTGGTGAGCGAGTCGGGCACGTAGTCGCCCGCGTCGACGATCGCCTTGACGCGCTTGCCGAGCTCGGTCTCGTTCTTGATGTTGGCGCGGAAGATGTCGCCGGTGGAGATGGTCGGGATGCCGAAGCGCTCCGCGATGCGGGCGGCCTGGGTGCCCTTGCCGGCTCCGGGGGGTCCGACGATCAGAAGACGTACCGTCAACGCAGAAGTCCTTCGTAGTGGCGCTGCTGGAGCTGCGAGTCGATCTGCTTCACCGTCTCGAGACCGACGCCCACCATGATGAGCAGCGACGTGCCGCCGAACGGGAAGTTCTGGTTGGCTCCGACGAGCACGAGCGCGATGAGCGGCACGAGCGCGACGATGCCGAGGTAGAGCGAGCCGGGGAGCGTGACGCGGGTGAGCACGTAGTCGAGGTACTCGGCCGTCGGGCGTCCCGCGCGGATGCCGGGGATGAAGCCGCCGTACTTCTTCATGTTGTCGGCAACCTCGTCCGGGTTGAACGTGATGGCGACGTAGAAGTACGTGAAGCCGACGATGAGCAGGAAGTACAGCGCCATGTACAGCGGGTGGTCGCCGCGCGTGAGGTAGGTGGAGATCCACTCGACCCACGGCTGCGCGTCCTCGCCCTGGCGCGGCTGGTTGAACTGCGCGATGAGCGCCGGCAGGTACAGCAGCGACGAGGCGAAGATGACCGGCACGACGCCCGCCATGTTCACCTTGATCGGGATGTAGGTGTTGTTGCCGCCGTAGGTGCGGCGACCGACCATGCGCTTGGCGTACTGCACCGGGATACGGCGCTGCGACTGCTCGACGAAGATGACCGCGACCATGATGCCGATGCCGATCACGATCACGAGGAGCAGCGTCTCGATGTTGTGCTGCGCCGCGATCGAGCCGAGCGAGCTCGGGAATGCGGCGACGATCGAGGTGAAGATGAGCAGCGACATGCCGTTGCCGACGCCGCGCTCGGTGATGAGCTCGCCCATCCACATGATGACGCCGGTGCCGGCCGTCATGGTGATGACCATGAGCAGGATGCCGTACCAGGTGTCGCCGCCCGCGACGATGAGCTGCGAGCACTCGGCGGTGCCCGTGTCGCCGAAGAGGGCGCCCGAGCGCGCCACGGTGATGAGCGTCGTGGACTGCAGGACACCGAGCGCGATCGTGAGGTAGCGCGTGTACTGCGTCAGCTTCGCCTGGCCCGACTGTCCCTCCTTGTAGAGGGTGTCGAAGTGCGGGATGACCACGCGCAGGAGCTGCACGATGATCGACGCGGTGATGTACGGCATGATGCCCAGCGCGAAGATCGACAGCTGCAGCAGTGCGCCGCCGGAGAAGAGGTTGACGAGGTCGTAGAGACCCGAGGCGCCCGCGTTGCCCGCGAGACATGCCTGGACGTTGCCGAAGTCGACGAACGGCGCGGGGACGAAGGACCCGAGCCGGAACAGGGCGATGATGCCGAGTGTGAACGCGATCTTGCGGCGGAGGTCCGGCGTGCGGAAGATCCGCGCGACGGCACTGAACACGACGCCTCCCGGGTGAGATTCTGGAGCGTGCCGCACGCGGGTCGGTGCGGCGAGGAGGTGGCCCCGGGTGGGGCCACCTTCCCGATGGCTACTTGACGGAGCCGCCGGCGGCGACGATCTTCTGCTCCGCGGAGCTCGAGACCTTGTCGACCGCAACGTTCAGCTTAACCGTAATCTCGCCGGTGCCGAGAACCTTGACCTTCTCGTTCTTGCGGACGGCACCCTTGGCGACCAGGTCGCTGATGGTGACGTCGCCGCCCTGCGGGTAGAGCTCGGCGAGGCGGTCCAGGTTCACGACCTGGTACTCGACACGGAACGGGTTCTTGAAGCCGCGGAGCTTCGGGGCGCGCATGACCTGGTTCAGGTTGCCGCCCTCGAGGCCGACGCGCACCTGGTAGCGGGCCTTGGTGCCCTTGGTGCCGCGACCGGCGGTCTTGCCCTTCGAGCCCTCACCGCGACCCACGCGGGTCTTGGCCTTCTTCGCACCCTCGGCGGGGCGGAGGTGGTGGGCCTTGAGCACCTGCGGGCGCGACGCGACGTCGTCCGACTTCTTGGGAGCAGCCTTCTTGGCGGCGGGCTTGGCCTCGGCCTTGGGGGCCTCGGCGTCGCTCTTCGCAGCGGCGGCCTTGGGAGCGGCGGCCTTGGCGGGCGCCTTCTTCTCGGCGGCCGGCTTGTCCGCAGCAGCCTTCGAGGCGGTCGCCTTGGGGGCGGCCTTCTCGGCGGCGGGCTTCTTCTCCGCAGCGGGCTTCTTCTCGGCAGCGGCCTTCGGAGCAGCCTTGGCCGGAGCCTTCTTCTCGGCGGCGGGCTTCTCCGCCGCCGTCTTCTTCTCGTCAGCCATTAGTCAATCTCCTCGACCTTCACGAGGTGGGCGACCGTGCGGACGTACCCGCGGTTGGCCGGGGTGTCCTCGCGCACGACGACGTCGCCGATGCGCTTGAGGCCCAGGCTGCGCAGGGTGTCGCGCTGGTTCTGCTTCTCGCTGATAACGGACTTGATCTGGGTCACCTTGAGACGGGCGGCCATCAGGCACCAACCTTCGCGGTAGCTGCGGCGCGTGCGTCGGCCTCGGCGCGGATGAGGCGCTCCGGCGCGACGTCCTCGAACTCGAGGCCGCGGCGCGCGGCGACGGCGCGGGGCTCCTCGAGCTGCTTGAGGGCGGTCACGGTCGCGTGGACGATGTTGATCGTGTTCGACGAGCCGAGCGACTTCGACAGCACGTCGTGGATGCCGGCGCACTCGAGCACGGCGCGGACGGGACCACCGGCGATGACACCGGTACCCGCGGCGGCGGGACGGAGCAGGACGACACCGGCGGCCGCCTCACCCTGGACGGGGTGGGGGATGGTCGCACCGGAACGCGGGACGCGGAAGAAGTTCTTCTTCGCCTCCTCGACGCCCTTCGAGATCGCCAGCGGCACCTCGCGCGCCTTGCCGTAGCCGACGCCGACCATGCCGTTGCCGTCGCCCACGACGACGAGCGCCGTGAAGCTGAAGCGACGACCGCCCTTGACGACCTTCGACACGCGGTTGATGGTCACGACGCGCTCGAGGAACTGGCTGTCCTCACGGCCGCCACGGCCACCGCGGTCGTTGCGCGGGGCGCGCTCGCGGCCGCCGCGACGGGCCTCGCGAGGCTCCTGAGCCTGCTGCGTGCCCGCGGCGGTCTCCACGACCTGACCCTCGGCGATCTCCTCGGACTGCACGTCCTGGTTCTCCTTGTTCTCGGTGGCGTCGCTCACAGCTCCAGCCCTCCCTCGCGGGCGCCCTCGGCGATGGCCGCGACGCGTCCGGCGTACTTGTTGCCGCCGCGGTCGAACACGACCGCGGCGATGCCCGCCTTCTTCGCGCGCTCGGCGACGAGCTCGCCGACCTTGCGCGCCTTGGCCGTCTTGTCACCGTCGAAGGTGCGCAGGTCGGCCTCGAGCGTCGAGGCGGAGGCCACGGTGTGGCCCTTGGTGTCGTCGACGACCTGCACGAAGACGTGGCGGGCCGAACGGGTGACGACGAGACGCGGACGCTCCGCGGTCCCGGCGATGCGCTTGCGCAGACGCGCGTGGCGACGGTTGCGCTGCGCAGACTTGCTGATGGCGGCCATGATCACTTACCAGCCTTTCCGGCCTTGCGGCGGACGACCTCACCGGCGTAGCGGACACCCTTGCCCTTGTAGGGCTCGGGCTTGCGCAGCTTCCGGATGTTGGCGGCCACCTCGCCCACGGCCTGCTTGTCGATGCCGCGGACGTGGAGCTTGTTGTTGCCCTCGACCTCGAAGGTGATGCCGGCGGGCGGGTCGACGGTGATGGGGTGCGAGTAGCCGAGCGCGAACTCGACCGAGCTGCCCTTGGACTGAACGCGGTAACCGGTTCCGACGACCTCGAGGCTCTTCGAGTAGCCCTCGGTCACGCCGATGATCTGGTTCGCGATGAGCGTGCGGGTGAGGCCGTGCAGCGAGCGCGACTCGCGCTCGTCGTCGGGACGGGTGACGAGCACCTGGCCCTCCTCGAGCTTGACCTCGATGGGGCTCTTGACGGTGAGTGAGAGCTCGCCCTTGGGGCCCTTGACGGTGACGTCCTGGCCGTCGATCGTCACGGTGACGTTCGCGGGCACGTCGATGGGAAGGCGTCCGATACGAGACATGTCAGATCACCACACGTAGGCGAGGACTTCCCCGCCGACGCCCTTCTTGCTCGCCTCACGGTCGGTCAGCAGACCGGAGGAGGTGGACAGGATCGCCACACCGAGTCCGCCCAGCACGTGGGGGATCTCGGTCGACTTCGCATAGACGCGCAGACCCGGCTTCGAGACGCGCTTGATGCCGGCGATCGACCGCTCGCGGTTCGGGCCGTACTTGAGGTCGATCGTGAGCGTCTGGCCGACGCGCGCGTCCTCGACCTTCCAGTCGGCGATGTAACCCTCGCGCTTGAGGATCTCCGCGATGTGGGTCTTGAGCTTGCTGCTCGGAAGCGAGACCGTGTCGTGGTACGCACGGTTCGCGTTGCGCAGACGGGTCAGCATGTCTGCGACCGGGTCTGTCATCGTCATTTCGTTGGTTTCCTTTTTCCTGGGCGGTTTCGGAGCCGGTTCACCGGCGTCCGACCTTCTTCGGTTCGTGCGGGTCTCGGCGGACCGGTCCCCGCGGGTGGGTGGGTGTTACTCGGCCTTGAAGGGGAAGCCGAGCGCGCGCAGCAGGGCGCGACCCTCGTCGTCCGTCTTCGCGGTGGTGACGACCGTGATGTCGAAGCCGCGGACGCGGTCGATCTGGTCCTGGTTGATCTCGTGGAAGATCGACTGCTCCTGCACACCGAAGGTGTAGTTGCCGTTGCCGTCGAACTGCTTCGGGCTCAGACCGCGGAAGTCGCGGATGCGGGGCAGCGCGAGCGTCAGCAGACGGTCGAGGAACTCCCACGCGCGGTCGCCGCGGAGCGTCACGTGGGCGCCGATGGGCATGCCCTCGCGGAGCTTGAACTGGGCGATCGACTTGCGGGCCTTGGTGACCTGCGGCTTCTGACCCGTGATGAGCGTGAGGTCCTTGACGGCCCCATCGATCACCTTGGAGTCGCGAGCGGCCTCGCCGACGCCGGTGTTGACGACGATCTTCACGAGACCCGGCACCTGCATCGGGTTCTTGTACCCGAACTCCTCGGTGAGGGACTTGATGATCTCGTCGCGGTACTTCTGCTTGAGGCGGGGCTGGATCTTGCCAGCCGCCGCGGCAGTCGCGTTCGCCATTAGAGCTTCTCTCCGGACTTCTTCGCGTAGCGGACGCGAACCGTCTTCTTCACGCCGTCCTTCTCGACGGTCTCCTCACGGAAACCCACGCGGGTCGGCTTCTTGGTCTTCGGGTCGACGAGCGCCACGTTCGACACGTGGATCGGCGCCTCGTGCGTCTCGATGCCACCGGTCTTGGTGCCGCGCTGGGTCTGGCCGACGCGCACGTGCTTGGTGACGTAGTTGACGCCCTCGACCACGACGCGGTTCTGGTCGACCAGGACCTCGATCACGCGACCCTGCTTACCACGGTCACCGCCGCGGGCCTGCGAGGGGCCGCTGATGACCTGGACCAGGTCGCCCTTCTTGATCTTCGCCATGGGTTACAGCACCTCCGGGGCCAGCGAGATGATCTTCATGAACTTCTTGTCGCGAAGCTCACGGCCGACCGGTCCGAAGATGCGGGTACCGCGGGGGTCCCCGTCGTTCTTCAGGATGACGGCGGCGTTCTCGTCGAACTTGATGTACGAGCCGTCGGGACGGCGCGTCTTCTTCACGGTGCGGACGACGACGGCCTTGACCACGTCGCCCTTCTTCACGTTGCCGCCGGGGATCGCGTCCTTCACCGTGGCGACGATGACGTCACCGAGGCCCGCGTAGCGACGGCCGGAGCCGCCGAGCACGCGGATGGTGAGGAGCTCCTTGGCGCCGGTGTTGTCGGCGACCTTGAGGCGGGATTCCTGCTGGATCATGGGTTACTTCGCCTTCTCCACGATCTCGACGAGACGCCAGCGCTTGGTAGCCGAGAGCGGGCGGGTCTCCGAGATGACGACGAGGTCGCCGATGCCGGCCGAGTTCTGCTCGTCGTGGGCCTTGATCTTCGAGCTGCGGCGGATGACCTTGCCGTACAGCGGGTGCTTCACGCGGTCCTCGACCTCGACGACGATGGTCTTGTCCATCTTGTCGCTGGTCACGTAACCACGACGAACCTTGCGGTAACCACGGGCAGCCGCGTCCTTGATGTCGTTGGCGGCGGACTCGTGTCCGGCCTTCGCCGGCTTCACGGCGGCCTTCTTGGTGTCGGCCATTACTTGCTCGCCTCCTCAGCGGACTCGGCGGGGGCCTCCGCGGCCTCCGACTTCTTGGTGGACTTCTTGGTCGCCTTCGCCGGCACCTCGACGGGGGCGGGCGTGGCACGGATGCCGAGCTCGCGCTCGCGGATGACGGTGTAGATGCGGGCGATGTCGCGCTTCACGGCACGAAGACGGCCGTGGCTCTCGAGCTGACCGGTGGCGGCCTGGAAGCGCAGGTTGAACAGCTCCTCCTTGGCCTTCTTCAGCTCGTCGACGAGACGCTCGTCCTCGAAGGTGTCGAGCTCGGCGGGCGCGAGCTCCTTGGATCCGACGGCCATTACGCGTCTCCCTCCTCGCGCTTGATGATGCGGGCCTTGAGCGGCAGCTTGTGGATGGCACGGGTGAGCGCGCCGCGGGCGAGCTCCTCCGAGACGCCCGAGACCTCGAAGAGGACCCGGCCCGGCTTGACGTTCGCGACCCACCACTCGGGCGAACCCTTACCGGAACCCATGCGGGTCTCGGCGGGCTTCTTGGTCAGCGGGCGGTCGGGGTAGATGTTGATCCACACCTTTCCACCGCGCTTGATGTGACGGGTCATCGCGATACGCGCGGACTCGATCTGACGGTTGGTCACGTAGGCGGGAGTGAGGGCCTGGATGCCGTACTCGCCGAAGGTGACCTTCGTGCCACCGGTGGCCTGCCCGGAACGACCCGGGTGGTGCTGCTTGCGGTGCTTGACCTTACGGGGAATGAGCATGATTACGCCTCGACTCCTGCGGCGGCCTCGGCCCGGGGGCCACGGCGCGCGCCGTCACGACGCTCGGGGCGCGACGACTTCTGAGCCGCCTGCTCGCGAGCGAGTTCCTTGTTGGTGATGTCGCCCTTGTAGATCCAGACCTTCACGCCGATGCGACCGAAGGTGGTCTTGGCCTCGTAGAAGCCGTAGTCGATGTTCGCGCGGAGCGTGTGCAGGGGCACGCGGCCCTCGCGATAGAACTCCGAGCGGCTCATCTCCGCGCCGCCGAGGCGGCCCGAGACCTGGATGCGGACGCCCTTGGCGCCGGCGCGCTGGGCGCCCTGGAGGCCCTTGCGCATGGCGCGGCGGAACGCGACACGGGCGCTGAGCTGCTCCGCGATGCCCTGAGCGACGAGCTGGGCCTCGGCCTCGGGGTTCTTGACCTCGAGGATGTTGAGCTGGATCTGCTTGCCGGTGAGCTTCTCGAGGTCGGCGCGGATGCGCTCGGCCTCGGCGCCGCGGCGGCCGATCACGATGCCGGGACGGGCCGTGTGGATGTCCACGCGGACGCGGTCGCGGGTGCGCTCGATCTCGATCTTCGCCACGCCGGCGCGGTCGAGCTTCGTCTTGAGCATCTCGCGGATCTTGACGTCCTCGGCCACGAAGTCCGCGTAACGCTGACCGGGCTTGGTCGAGTCCGAGAACCAGCGCGACGTGTGGTCGGTGGTGATGCCCAGACGGAAGCCGTACGGGTTGACCTTCTGGCCCATTACTTACCTGCCTTCTTCGCAGCGGCCGAACCGGCGAGCACCGGCTCGTCCGGCGTGGCGAGCACGACGGTGATGTGGCTCGTGCGCTTGTTGATGCGGAACGCGCGGCCCTGGGCACGCGGCTGGAACCGCTTGAGCGTGGTGCCCTCGTCGACGAACGCACGGGCCACGACGAGGTCGGCCTCGTCGAGGAACGTGTTGGTCGCGTCCGCCTTCACGCGGGCGTTCGCGATCGCGGACGCCACGAGCTTGTAGACGGGCTCGCTCGCACCCTGCGGCGCGAACTTCAGGATCGCGAGAGCCTCCTGGGCCTGCTTGCCCCGGATGAGGTCCACGACGCGACGGGCCTTCTGAGGCGTCACGCGGATGTGTCGCACGCGGGCGATCGACTCCACCATTTCTCTTCCTCCTCAGTCGCCTTAGCGGCGACGACCCTTCTTGTCGTCCTTCTCGTGGCCACGGAAGGTACGCGTCGGCGCGAACTCGCCGAGCTTGTGACCGACCATGGTCTCGGTCACGAAGACCGGGATGTGCTTGCGGCCGTCGTGCACGGCGATCGTGTGGCCAAGCATGGCCGGGACGATCATCGAGCGACGCGACCACGTCTTGATGACGTTCTTCGAACCCGCCTCGTTCTGAGCCTGGACCTTGCGGAACAGGTGCTCGTCGACGAAGGGCCCCTTCTTGAGACTGCGCGGCATCTTCTACTACCTCTACTTGCGCTTCTTGCCGACGGTGCGACGACGGACGATGAGCTTGTCGCTTTCCTTGTTGGGGCGACGGGTACGGCCCTCGGGCTGACCCCACGGGCTGACCGGGTGGCGACCACCGGAGGTCTTGCCCTCACCACCACCGTGCGGGTGGTCGATCGGGTTCATCGCGACACCGCGGACGCTCGGGCGGACGCCCTTCCAGCGCTTGCGGCCGGCCTTACCCCAGTTGATGTTCGACTGCTCGGCGTTGCCGACCTCGCCGATCGTCGCGCGGCAGCGCAGGTCGACGTTGCGGATCTCGCCCGAGGGGAGACGCAGCTGGGCGTAGGGGCCGTCCTTGGCGACGAGACGCACCGAGGCACCGGCCGAGCGGGCCAGCTTGGCGCCCCCGCCGGGCTTGAGCTCGATCGCGTGGATGACGGTACCGACCGGGATGTTCTTGAGCGGCAGGTTGTTGCCGGGCTTGATGTCGGCCGAGGCGCCCGACTCGACGATGTCGCCCTGCTGCAGCTTGTTCGGCGCGAGGATGTAGCGCTTCGTGCCGTCCACGTAGTGCAGGAGCGCGATGCGCGCCGTGCGGTTCGGGTCGTACTCGATGTGCGCGACCTTGGCGTTGACGCCGTCCTTGTCGTTGCGACGGAAGTCGATGACGCGGTACTGGCGCTTGTGACCGCCGCCGATGTGGCGGGTCGTGATGCGACCGGTGTTGTTGCGTCCACCCGTCTTCGGGAGCGGCTTGAGGAGCGACTTCTCGGGCGTCGAGCGCGTGATCTCCGCGAAGTCGGCGACCGACGAGCCGCGACGACCCGGGGTCGTCGGCTTGTACTTGCGAATGGCCATGATTCTCTTCCCTGGTCCTTAGCCGACAGCCGTGAAGATGTCGATCGAGCCGGACTTGAGCGTGACGATGGCGCGCTTGGTGTCCTTGCGCTTGCCCATGCCGAACCGGGTACGACGGGTCTTGCCGACGCGGTTGATGGTGTTCACCGAGGCGACCTTGACGCCGAAGATCTTCTCGATCGCCAGCTTGATCTCGGTCTTGTTCGAGCGCGGGTCGACGATGAAGGTGTACTTGCCCTCGTCGATGAGCCCGTAGCTCTTCTCGCTCACGACCGGCGCGATGATGATGTCGCGCGGGTCCTTGTTGTAGCCGCTCACTTGGCAGCCTCCTCGGTCTTGGCGCCCTTCGACGCGACGAAGGCGTCGAACGCGGCACGGGTGAACACGACGTCATCCGACACGACCACGTCGTAGGCGTTGAGCTGGTCGGCGTAGAGCACGTGCACGTTGGCGAGGTTGCGGACGCTCAGCGCGCCGACCTCGTCGGCACGGTCGAGCACGACGAGCACGTTCTTGGTGGCGCCGAGCGCGGTGAGCACCTCGGCGGCGGCCTTGGTCGACGGGGCGTCGACGCCGAAGTCCGACACGACGTGGATGCGCTCGCCGCGGGCACGGTCCGAGAGGACGCCGAGCAGAGCAGCGGCGATCATCTTCTTGGGGGTGCGCTGCGAGTAGTCGCGCGGCACCGGACCGTGGACGATGCCACCGCCGGTGTGCTCGGGGGCGCGGATCGAGCCCTGACGGCTGCGACCGGTGCCCTTCTGCTTGAACGGCTTGCGGCCGGCGCCCGAGACCTCACCGCGACCCTTGGTCTTGTGGGTGCCCTGGCGCGCGGCGGCGAGCTGGGCGGTCACGACCTGGTGGATGAGGGGGACGTTGGTCTGCACGTCGAAGATCGCGCCGGGCAGCTCGACCGAACCGGCCTTCTTACCCTTGGGGTCGACGACGTCGAGAGTGGTAGCGGCCATGATCAGGCACCCTTCACGGCGTTGCGGACGAAGACGATGCGGCCGCGGGCACCGGGGACGGCGCCCTTGACCAGCAGGAGGCCCTTCTCGACGTCGACCGAGTGGACCTTGAGGCCCTGGACGGTGACGCGCTCGCCACCCATGCGACCGGCCATGCGCATGCCCTTGAACACGCGGCTGGGGGTCGAGGAGGCGCCGATCGAGCCGGGCTTGCGGTGGTTGCGGTGCGCACCGTGCGAGGCCGAGACGCCCTTGAAGTTGTGGCGCTTCATGACACCCGCGAAGCCCTTGCCCTTGCTCGTGCCGACGACGTCGACGAGCTGGCCGGCCTCGAAGATGTCGACCGCGATCTCCTGACCGAGCGAGTACTCGGAGGCGTCGGCGGTGCGGACCTCGGTGAGGTGGCGGCGGGGCGTGACCCCCGCCTTCTCGAAGTGACCGGCGGCCGGCTTGTTGACCTTGCGCGGGTCGATCTGGCCGTACGCGATCTGGACGGCCTCGTAGCCGTCCTTCTCGACGGTGCGGACCTGGGTCACGACGTTGGGGGTGATCTGGACCACGGTCACGGGCACGAGCTTGTTGTTCTCGTCCCAGACCTGGGTCATGCCGAGCTTGGTGCCCAGCAGACCCTTGGTCGTCTTCACAGCAGACATGGGTTTCCTTCTGGCTTCCGGTTCAGCTCGGACTAGAGCTTGATCTCGATGTTGACGTCGGCGGGCAGGTCGAGGCGCATGAGCGAGTCGACGGCCTTGGGCGTCGGGTCGATGATGTCGATGAGGCGCTTGTGGGTGCGCTTCTCGAAGTGCTCGCGGCTGTCCTTGTACTTGTGCGGGGAACGGATCACGACGACCACGTTCTTCTCCGTCGGGAGCGGCACAGGGCCGACGACGGTCGCGCCCGCACGGGTCACGGTGTCGACGATCTTGCGCGCCGATGCATCGAGGCCGGCGTGGTCGTACGACTTCAGCCGGATGCGGATCTTCTGTCCCGCCATGGTCAGCTCTCTTCCTTGTTCCCGTGCGGCACCGAATCGGCCCGCACATCCGCGCGCCCTTCGACGCGCACCGCTGTTCTTCTGTCAATCACCGATTCCGCCTGACGTCACGAGGGCGCAGGCGCACACGTGTCCCAGAGGGATTCGGGATTCGATTGAAGCTTCGTCCTGCTCCTCGCGGCCCAGCCGCTTCCGATCCTGGGGGTCGGGGGCTGTGCACTGCCAGAGGAGTGAGCCGCGCACCGGGGCGCGGCGTGTTGAACCATGAAAGTCTGCCACACGGCGGCATTTGCTGCAACCCGGGCGTGTCGCGCTCGGCGCGTCGCGCTCAGGGGGCTCTCAGGAGGAGGGCGTGGGCTCCGGGATCGGGGCGTCGCGGCGCTGGCGGAGGCGCCCTCCCGTGGCGGCGAGCCAGCATCCGACGATCACGAGCGGGAAGCCGATGAGCAGCTGGACGCTGAGCTCCTCGCCCAGCAGGAGCGCCCCGAGGGCGATCGCGACGACCGGGTTGACGTAGGTGAAGAGCGGTGCGCGGACGGGCCCCACTTCGTCGATGAGCGCGAAGAAGGCGATGAAGGCGAGGGCCGTGCAGAGCACCGCGAGGGCGACGAGCGAGAGGCCGCTGCGGAGGCTCGGCGCGCCCCCCGGGAGCAGGAGGGCGAAGGGGAGGTAGAACACGCCGACGGCGCCGAGCGCGAGCGTGATCGAGCCGAGGGAGGGCACGTCGGACAGCTTGGACGCGATGAGGAAGGGCGCGGTCGCGTAGAGCACGGCGACGAGCAGCACCTCCCCCACGGCGATGATCCCGTCGACGCCGTGCACGAGCGCGGGGCCGCCGACGATGACTGCGACACCGGCGAAGCCCATGAGGAGGCCGAGCAGTCGCAGCGGCCTCAGGACGCTGCGGTCGCCGCGGAACACGGCGATGATCGCCGCGACGAGCGGCACGGTCGCGACGAGCAGACCCGTCATGCCCGAGTCGAGGGTCTGCTCGGCGTGGCCGAGCAGCAGGAACGGTCCCGCCATCTCGATCGCGCCGAAGGCGAGCACCCACGGCCACTTGGCCAACGCCGGCCGCAGCGCCCGACGCCGGAGCGCGAACGGCAGCAGCACGAGCGCCCCGCCGAGGGTGCGACCGGCCACCATCGCGGCCGGTGTGAAGGTCTCGACCGTCTCCTTGATGAAGAGATACGGCACGCCCCACAGCAGCGCCATCGCCGCGAACAGCAGCCAACCCCGTGCGCTCACCCGTTCATCCTGGCGCACCCGGCCGACATCCGCGCGCAGACGTCACTCGAAGAGCATCGCCCGCAGTTGGGACTCCACCGAGGACGCCCGCTCCGCATCCACCGTCACGCCGTCGCGGTAGAGGTCGAGGATGCGGGGGTCGATGTAGCTCGCGCGCGCGACCGCGGGGGTGTTGCCGAGCAGCTCGGCGGTCTGCCGCACGGCGGCGGCGATCGCACGGTCCTGCGCCGACGCCGAGTGCTTGGGGCCCGTCCGCGCGAGCGCGACGGCCGCCGCGCACGTGCCGCGCAGCGTGCGGAAGTCCTTCGCCGTGAACTCGCCGCCCGTGCGCTCCCGGATGTCGGCGTTGATGTCCTCGGCGCGGAGCGGATGCGGGCCGTCGTCGCCGCGCCAGGCGAGCAGCCGGGCGCGCGGGCCACGGCGTTTGAGCGCCGCGACGACCGAGGCCAGGTCGGGGTCCGACACCTCCGACGACCACTCCTGCCCGCTCTTGCCCGGGAACTCGAGGTGCACGACGCGACCGTCCTCGACACGCGCGTGCGCGCCCAGCAGGGTCGACAGCCCGACCGAGCCGTGCTCGAGCGCATAGCGCTCCGAGCCGACCCGCAGCCGTGCGACGTCGAGCATCCGGAACGCGGCCGCGAGCACACGCTCGCGCGGCAGCCCCTCGCGTCGCAGATCGATCGTGACGCCGCGCCGGGCCGCCGGCAGCGACTCGGCGAGGGCGAGCGCGCGGTCGAACTTCCGGCGGTCGCGCTGCTCGCGCCACGTCGGGTGGTAGAGGTACTGACGCCGTCCCGCGGCGTCGACGCCCGTCGCCTGGATGTGGCCGTTCGGGTAGCTGCAGATCCAGACGTCGGTCCACGCCGGCGGGATGGCGAGCGCCTCGATGCGCGCGCGGAGCTCGGGGTCGGTGATGGCGGCACCGTCGGCATCCGTGTACGCGAAGCCGCGCCCGCGGCTCACGCGGCGGATGCCGGGCTCGCCCGAGCGCGTGCGTCGCAGCCTCACCATGCTGTGAGTCTCGCGTGCTCACTCCTCGGCGGGCGACCCCTTGACACGACACGCCGGTACGCGAAAGGGCCCGGATCCAATCGGATCCGGGCCCTTCGCGATCAGTGAGGCGAGGATGAGGTCTCGACACGGCGGCTGCGCCGCCTGCTCGACCTGAGTCCTCCGGACTCAACGCGCTGCGCGCATTGAGCCCTGCGGACTCACTTGATGATCTTGGTGACCTTGCCGGCGCCCACGGTGCGGCCACCCTCACGGATGGCGAAGCCGAGGCCCTCCTCCATGGCGATCGGCTGGATGAGCTCGACCGTCATGTCGGTGGTGTCGCCGGGCATGACCATCTCGGTGCCCTCGGGCAGCGTGATGACGCCGGTGACGTCGGTGGTGCGGAAGTAGAACTGCGGACGGTAGTTCGCGTAGAAGGGGTTGTGACGGCCACCCTCGTCCTTGGAGAGGATGTACGCGGTGCCCTCGAACACGGTGTGCGGCGTGACCGAACCCGGCTTCACGACGACCTGACCGCGCTCCACGTCCTCGCGCTTGGTGCCGCGGAGGAGGAGACCGCAGTTCTCGCCGGCCCAGGCCTCGTCGAGCTGCTTGTGGAACATCTCGATACCCGTGACCGTGGTCTTCTGCGTCGGGCGGATGCCGACGATCTCGACCTCGGAGTTGATCGCGAGGGTACCGCGCTCGGCGCGGCCGGTGACGACCGTGCCACGACCGGTGATGGTGAAGACGTCCTCGATGGGCATGAGGAACGGCTTGTCCTTGTCACGCACCGGGTCGGGGATCGACTCGTCGACGGCCTCCATGAGGTCGAGGACCGACTGGACCCACTTCTCGTCGCCCTCGAGAGCCTTGAGGCCCGAGACGCGCACGACGGGGGCGTTGTCGCCGTCGAAGTCCTGCGAGGAGAGGAGCTCGCGCACCTCGAGCTCGACGAGCTCCAGGATCTCCTCGTCGTCAACCATGTCCGACTTGTTGAGCGCGACGAGCAGGTAGGGCACGCCGACCTGCTTGGCGAGCAGAACGTGCTCGCGCGTCTGGGCCATCGGGCCGTCGGTCGCGGCGACCACGAGGATCGCGCCGTCCATCTGGGCGGCACCGGTGATCATGTTCTTGATGTAGTCAGCGTGACCGGGCGCGTCGACGTGCGCGTAGTGGCGCTTCGGGGTCTCGTACTCGACGTGCGAGATGTTGATCGTGATACCGCGCTGACGCTCCTCGGGGGCCGAGTCGATCGAGGCGAAGTCACGGGGGACGTTCACGTCCGACGGGTACTTGTCGGCGAGCACCTTCGAGATCGCCGCGGTAAGCGTGGTCTTGCCGTGGTCGACGTGACCGATCGTTCCGATGTTGACGTGCGGCTTGGTCCGCTCGAACTTGGCCTTAGCCACTTGGTGTCCTCCTCAGGACTCGGTCGCAGGCATCCGGATGGCTTTCCGGATGCTCGTGCTTTGGATGGTTCTTACTGTAGTGGGGTTTGCTGGGCGGTGACCGGGGTCACTCGCCCTTGCTCTTCTGCACGATCTCGTCGGCCACGGCCTTGGGGACCTCGGCGTAGGAGTCGAACTGCATGGAGTAGACGGCACGTCCGGAGGTCTTCGACCGAAGGTCGCCGACGTAGCCGAACATCTCCGACAGCGGGACGAGGGCGCGCACGACCTTGACGCCGGTCGCATCCTCCATCGCCTGGATCTGGCCGCGCCGCGAGTTGAGGTCGCCGATGACGTCGCCCATGTACTCCTCGGGCGTACGCACCTCGACCGCCATGAGCGGCTCGAGCAGAACGGGGTTCGCCTTGCGCGCGGCCTCCTTGTAGGCCATCGAGCCGGCGATCTTGAACGCCATCTCCGAGGAGTCGACGTCGTGGGCGGCACCGTCGACGAGCGTCGCCTTGACGCCCACCGTCGGGAAGCCGGCGAGCACACCGACCTGCATCGCGTCCTGGATGCCCGCATCGACCGAGGGGATGTACTCGCGCGGGACGCGACCGCCGGTGACGGCGTTCACGAACTCGTACGAGGTCTCGGCGGTCACCTCGAGGGGCTCGAGGGTGATCTGGACCTTGGCGAACTGACCCGAGCCACCGGTCTGCTTCTTGTGCGTGTAGTCGTACTTCTCGACCGTCTTGCGGATGGTCTCGCGGTACGCCACCTGCGGCTTGCCGACGTTCGCCTCGACGTTGAACTCGCGCTTCATGCGGTCCACGAGGATGTCGAGGTGCAGCTCGCCCATGCCCTTGATGACCGTCTGGCCGGTCTCGATGTTCTGCTCGGTGCGGAACGTCGGGTCCTCCTCGGCGAGCTTCTGGATCGCCGTGCCGAGCTTCTCCTGGTCGGCCTTGGTCTTGGGCTCGATCGCGACCTCGATGACGGGCTCCGGGAAGGTCATCGACTCGAGGATGATCGGGTGGTTCGCGTCGCTCAGGGTGTCACCGGTCGTGGTGTCCTTGAGGCCGATGACCGCGTAGATGTGGCCCGCGGTGACCGAGGGGACCGGGATCTCCTTGTTGGCGTGCATCTGGAAGATCTTCCCGATGCGCTCCTTCTTGCCCTTGGTCGAGTTGATCACCTGGGCGCCCGACTCGAGCGTGCCCGAGTAGACGCGGATGTAGGTGAGACGACCGAAGAACGGGTGCACCGCGATCTTCGAGACGAGCGCGGCGAACGGCTCGTCGGCCGAGGCCTTGCGCTCGAGGACGACCTCGGCATCCTTGACGTCGTGACCCTGCACCGGCGGCACGTCGAGCGGGCTCGGCAGGAAGTCGATCACGGCGTCGAGCATCGGCTGCACGCCGCGGTTCTTGAACGCGGAGCCGCAGAGCACCGGGTAGACCTCGCCCGCGATCGTGAGCTTGCGGATGGCGCCCTTGATCTCGGCGACCGTGAGCTCCTCACCGCCGAGGTACTTCTCGAGAAGCTCCTCGTCGGTCTCGGCGACGGTCTCGAGCAGCGCCGCGCGGTACTCCTCGGCCTTGGCCTTGAGGTCCTCGGGGATCTCCTCGACCTCGTACTTGGCGCCCATGGTCACGTCGCCCTTGGCGTCGCCGGGCCACACGAGGGCGCGCATCTCGATCAGGTCGACGACGCCGACGAAGCTCGACTCGGCTCCGATGGGGAGCTGGATGACGAGCGGCTTGGCGCCGAGGCGGCTGATGATCGTGTCGACCGTGAAGTAGAAGTCGGCGCCGAGCTTGTCCATCTTGTTGACGAAGCAGATGCGCGGGACGTTGTACTTGTCGGCCTGACGCCACACAGTCTCGGACTGGGGCTCGACGCCCTCCTTGCCGTCGAAGACGGCGACCGCACCGTCGAGGATGCGGAGCGAGCGCTCCACCTCGACCGTGAAGTCCACGTGACCGGGGGTGTCGATGATGTTGATCTGGTTCTTGTTCCAGAAGCAGGTGACGGCGGCCGACGTGATCGTGATGCCGCGCTCCTTCTCCTGCTCCATCCAGTCGGTCGTCGACGCGCCGTCGTGCGTCTCGCCGATCTTGTGGTTCACGCCCGTGTAGAAGAGGATGCGCTCGGTCGTCGTCGTCTTGCCGGCATCGATGTGCGCCATGATGCCGATGTTGCGGACCTTCGTGAGGTCGGTGAGCACGTCTTGTGCCACGGGGTGTTCCTTCTTTCGGAATCGGAGATGTCAGGCCGTCCGGATGTCGACCCTCGGGTAAGACATACGGGCGACCCGGATGCTTACCAGCGGTAGTGGGCGAAGGCCTTGTTGGACTAGGCCATCTTGTGGGTGTCCTAGCGGCGCTTGACAGC